>JALZIB010000053.1 GCA_030860505.1 Actinomycetota bacterium | reverse complement strand
GCTCTACCCGGTCCGATAATCGCTCCGTCGAAGACGACGGTGACCGGGATGCTCCTGGTCCTGGCGAGACGGTCGATCTCGTCCACGAGGCGAGTCCTCTGGTGCTCGAGGCTCAGGGCTCCGAACGCGGCCTCCGTCTTCGAGACGTTGTAACCGTCCACGAGCAGCGACACACCGGGCTCCTTGAGCCAGAGGTCGAGAGTCGCGCGGGCCTCGGCGAGGAGACCCTTGGGGACCGCCAGCAGCGCGCGGCTCTCGGGTGGCCGCGGGCGCAGAAGACGGCTCGCCTTCTGGCTCCTCGCCGGCGTCCGGGCTGCGGCACGTGCCTCGTCGAGCTCCCGGGTCAGCCGAGCCACCTCCTTGCGCAGAGACTTGGCCTCGGCTCTCGCGTCCTCGCGCCCGGACTTCGCGCCGGCCGCGTCCCGCTCCAGCCTGCGCGCCCGGCGCCGCATGTCCTCGATGTTCTTCTCGCTCTCGTCGCGCTCTGCAGCTCGTTGTGCGCGCTCTCGTTCGTAGGTGGCCCCTGCGGCTGCGAGCTCACGTTCGAGCTCTCGAGTCCTGAGCCGGTGCGCCTCGATCTCGGAACGAGCGACGTTCCTCGCCTTGCGGGCCTCGGCGCGCGCCTCCCTGACCTTGCGGCGCTCCCGCTCCAACTCGGAGGCGAGGTCGTTGGTCGGCTGCGGGGCGGCCTCGGAGGCGATCTCGGACATAGCGATCAGGCTCTCGACCCAGCCGTCGGCTCGGGCGAGCGCAACACGCGTAATTCGCTCGCTTCGCTTGGAGAGGCGCAAGAGACCGTCGTCGAGCGCTTGGGCAACGAGGCCACGCTGAGCCTCGTCCTCGAACAGGGCGAGCAGCTCGTCGCCATGGCGAGCCAGCGCCTTGGGCCGGAAGCCCTTGAGGCGGCGAAGCTTCTTCGGTAGGTCGAGAGTGGGGGTTCGGCCGACGTAAGCCCCCGCGGCCTCGACGAGTGCGCTGCGGATGTCCTCGGGCAGATCCACTAGATCGCGGCGGCGGCTCGCAGAGCTGCGCGCTCCGCCTCGTTGATGCCGGCCTGCTCCAAGACCTCGTCCGTGTGCTCGCCGAGCGCGGGCGGAGCACGGCGCAGGCCGGCCGGTGGCGCCGAGCTCAGCTTCACCGGGTTGCCGAGGTGCCTGAACGGCCCCCCACCAGGAACCTCGGCCTCGATGACCATGTCGCGCGCCCGCACCTGGTCGTCGGCGAACGCTTCATCGAAGTCGTTGACTGGTCCCACGCACACGTCCCTGCCCTCGAGCCGTGCCATCCATTGCGCCCTGGTCTTGGCCGCGAAGAGGTCATCGAGCTCGGCGACGACGTCTGCACGTCGCGCCCCCGTTGCAAAGCCGTCATCCACCAGGTCGGGCCGGTCGATGGCCTCGCAGAGCTCGGTCCAGAAATGCGGCTCGAGCGCCGCGACCGTGAGCCAGCCATCGGCCGCTGGATAGATCCGGTAACAGGGCCAGGCCCCCGACAACGTCATCAGCTCGGCCTGTGGGACGGCGCCGGTTGCGAAGAACTCCGCCGCGTGGATGGAGAGCCACGACAGCGCACCGTCCATCATGGAGATGTCGCAGAAGTCGCCTTCGCCAGTAACGCCGCGCCGCACGAGCGCGGCCAGCACCGCGATTACCGACGCCATGCCCCCGCCGGCGAGGTCGCCGATCTGCACCCCGGGGATGACCGGCCGATCAGCCTCCCGCCCGATGATCGAGAGCAGACCCGCGTAGCCGATGTAGTTGAGGTCGTGACCCGCGGTGGCGGCCCGAGGGCCATGCTGCCCGTAGCCGGAGAGCGCGCAGTAGACGAGCCTGGGGTTGCGGGCGCGCAGTGCGTCGTGCCCGACGCCAAGCCGGTCCATGACGCCCGGACGAAAGGATTCGATCAGCACGTCGTATTCCCCGACCAGATCCTCGAGCAGCGTGCGTCCGTCCTTCGCCTTGAGGTTGATCGTCACCGAGCGCTTGTTGCGGTTGAGCGCTATGTGTGCGGCGGAGTGCGAGCCGACCATGGGCGGCGACCAACGGATGTAATCGCCCTTGCCGGGTTCCTCGATCTTCACGACGTCCGCGCCGAGGTCGGCCATCAGGAGCGTGGCGTAGCCGCCGGGAAGGAGACGCGTGAGATCGAGGACCTTGACGCCATCGAGCGGCCCGATCATCTAGGCGCTCGCGCTGGAAACGATCGAGTCCGCCGAGCCGCACCAACGACAGACCACCTTCTCGAGCTTGCGCTCGAGCAACTGCTCCTCTTCGACGCTCAGCTCGCCGCCCAACGAGTAGTGGTGGAAGGCGCGCACCCGCTTGGTCTCGATGACATCGAAACGGGTCTTGTTCCCACACGCCTCGCAGCGATAGGTCACGAGTCGTCCGCCGCCTTCATAACGAGCGAGAAGACGACGGTGTCATCGGTGACGGTTCCGAAGTCGCGCGCCTCCTGGTACAGAACTCGGGTCATCTCGGTCGCCGCCACGCCGGCGTTCGCCTTGAGTGACTCGGCCACACGCTCGTGCCCGTACAACTCGCCGTCTTCCCTGCGGGTCTCGATGAGACCATCGGTAAAGGACACGAGCACGTCGCGGGGCTCGAGATCGACCGTCACCTGGCTGAAGCCCTGGTTCTCGAACGCACCGACGATGCTGCCCTCGGCGCGCAGGACCTCGACCTCGCCCGAGCTCGCCCGGTACAGCAGCGGCCGCGGATGACCGCCGTTGGCGAAGATGAGTGTCCGCATGCGCGGGTCGTAGACGCCGTAGAACAACGTGGTGAACTTGTCTTCGGCCAGGCCTTTGCAGAGCGCGTTGTTGAGATGGAACAACACGGAGCTTGGCCCCGGATTGCGCATCGAAAAGGCACGCAGCATGTACTTCGCCATGGCCGTGTGTGCCGCGGCCTCGGCCCCCTTTCCCGACACATCGCCCACGACGATCGCGATGCTTCCATCCGAGAGATCGAAGGCGTCGTAGAAGTCCCCGCCGACGTCGGCTTCGTTGCTGGCGGGTTCATAGGTGGCGTGGATCTCGAAGCTGCCGCCGAGGGGCATGTCGGTGGCGAGCAGGCCCGCCTGCAGACTGCGCGCGACCCGACGCTGACGCTCGAAGCGCTGAGCGTTGGCGATCGCCGAGGCGGAATGCGCCACCATCACGCTCAGCGCCTCAGCCTCGTCGGGACCGAGGGTGAAGAGACGATCGAAGGTCACGAGCACCGCCCCCAGCAGCGCCGATTCGGAGCCGGAGATGACCGTCGCTATGGCGCTGATGGGGCCCTCGTCCGTGCCGAGATGATCCCGCAGGTTCGGTACCGTCGTGGTCCTCCCGTCGAAGAGTTCCGCCCAGGTGACGTCGTCGGGGCTGAGACGGCCGAGTAGCTCGGAGGTGTCTTGGTTGACGCCGGATCCACCCGCGGCCACGAACTCGCCGCTGTTGCCGTCCTTGAAGTAGAGCAGCGCCCCGCTCCCGCCGAGGAGCTCCATCGCGCTGGTGGCTACCTCTCTCGTGACGGCGGACAGCCGCAGTGGGCTGCCGACGCGGAGCCCGATGCCTCGCAGGGACTGAAGCAGGTTGAAGCGCCTCGCGTTGGCCAGCGCGACGCCCATCTGACGGGCGATTCCGCGCGCCAGAGCGGTCTCTTTGGATCCGAAGTGCTGCGGCTCGGTGAAGTCGAGTCCGAGCCCCCCGAAGTCCTGTCCCCACCTGAGGAGAGGGATGCCGATGTACGCCTTCAATCGTCGGCGGCGGGCGTCCTCGAGTGGCATGCGGTCGTCGCTCTCGACGTCGGGTACGAGCACCGGTTGTCTCTTGTTCAGGGAGTCCATCAACAGGGGCAGCCCGTTTCTCCCGCGCGCCGCCAGCTCCTCCAGGGTCGCGGCGGCATCGGGCTCGAATCCGTAGTGGGCGAGGATCTCGAAGCGCTCGGCGGCGACGTCCCAACTCGCCGCGAAGCAGGCGCTCGCGCCGAACAGCTCCCGTGCGATGCGCACGCCCTTCTCGAGGGTCTCCTCGACGCTGCGGACCTCGGCGAGGGCGCCGGAGAGCCCGAGGAGCACGTGAGCGACCTCGGAGTCCTCCCGAAGCGACTCGAGGGTCTGCTCGAGCTCCGCTATGCGCTCTTGCTCTGTCGACTGTGCGTTCGGCTCGGCCACCTCTTTCACCATGGTCCCAAGATTAAGGTGCGGGACGGATGCTTGAACTATCGAACACATGTTCGTATGGTTGCCCGCATGCCCCCGCCCGCTCTTCAGCGCAGCTTCGACCAGCTCGGCACTCCCCTGTCGGAGGTCATCTTCTGCGTCGTCGATCTCGAGACGACCGGAGGATCCGCCGATCTGCACGCCATCACGGAGATCGGCGCGATCAAGGTCCTGCGGGGTGAGGTCGAGGGCACCTTCCAGAGCCTCGTCGATCCGGGCGTCTCGGTCCCGGCCTTCGTGCGGCTGCTGACCGGCATCTCGGACGACATGCTCGTGAACGCTCCACCACTCGACGCGGTCTTGCCGACCTTTCTCGAGTTCGCCCGCAACACGGTGCTCGTCGCCCACAACGCCGGCTTCGACATCGGGTTTTTGAATGCAGCCTGCGACCGGCTTGGATACGACCCTCTCGGTCATCGGGTCGTGGACACCGCGGCGCTTGCGCGCAGGGTGCTTGCGGGTGAGGTGCCGAATCGCAAGCTCGAGACCCTCGCCCGGCACTTCCGCTGCGCTCACCGGCCCAACCACCGGGCCTACTCGGACGCTCTCGCGACGACCGACGTCTTGCACCATCTGATCGAACGGTTGGCCGGGTTCGGGGTGACGACGCTCGAGGATCTCCTGTCGGTGTCGCCGACGAAGCTGGACGGAACCTTCTCGAAGATCACGATGTCCGACGAGGTGCCGCGCGCGTCCGGCGTCTACCGCTTTCTCGGGGGCAACGGCGAGACGCTCTACGTGGGCAAGGCGACCGATCTTCGTTCCCGAGTGCGCTCCTACTTCTACGGCGACCAGCGCGCCCGGATGCGGAACCTGCTGCGCGAGACGCAAGCCGTCGTTTGCGAAGTGCACCGCACCATGCTCGAGGCCGAGGTGGCTGAGGCGCGCGCCATCTCCTCCGAGATCCCTCCCTACAACCGGGCCGGCAAGCGCACGGGCTCCTGGTATCTCAAGGTGTCGCTGCGCGGGCGCGTTCCTCGCCTCGCTTCGGCGCGCGTGCCGAAGCATGACGGCAGCGTCTATCTGGGGCCGTACTCGTCGAGGATGGTGCGGTCGCTCATCGAATCACTGCGCGACTCGGGACCCGTTCACCGATGTGCCGATCCGGCGCGCTGCAGCGGGTGTGCCTTCTCCGAGATGGGCACCTGTACGGGCCGCGCGCCCGAAGCGCACAGAGCCGAGATCGAGCGGGTCGCGCGAGGTCTGGTGGTCGAGCCGCGCCTCGTGCTGACACCACTTCACCGGCGCATGCAGGTCCTTGCGCTCGCCGAGCGCTTCGAGGAGGCCGCCGAGCTGCGCAAGCGCGCGGAGCTGCTGGAGCGTCTGCTCGAGCGCCACCTTCGCGTGGCCGCCCTCGTCGAGTCCGGCGACGTCGCCGTCGAGGTTGACGGGCGCGCCCTGCTGATTCGAAGCGGCCGGCTGGTCGCAGCGCTCGACGCGCGCGCCGGCGACGCGGTGGCGACGCTCGACGCGTTGAGAGAGAGTGCTCCGTCGAAGGACTGTGCCGAGCGCTGGACCGCGGTCGGCTCGTGGCTGGGAGCCGAGCTGCAGAGCGAGGCCAGGGTGATCAGCTCGTGGCTCGAACGAAACACTAATCGCGTCCGGCTGCTGCACGCCGAGAGGGGGTGGTCGTTGCCCGCCGGCGCCCGGCCGCTCGACTTCTTTTCAGTTCGTGGCGCGCGTCCCGGCGCTTAGGGACTGCGACGTTTCGACGAGAGTCTCGAGCACCTCGGCGGCCGCCCGGGAGTCGACGGCCTCTGCACTGCGCTCAAGACCCTCCGACATCTCCTCGGCGACTCCGGCAGCCACGAGTCCCGCGGCCGCGTTCAGAAGGACGATGTCGCGGCGTGGGCCCGGCTCACCGGCCAGGACCCCTCGTATGTGCGCCGCGTTCTCGGCCGCCGTCCCGCCCGAGACCGCATCGATGGGCGCCTGCGCGAGACCAAGTTTCGACGGGTCGATCGTCCAGCGACGGACCTTTCCGTCCTTCAACTCCACGACCTCGGAAAAACCGGAAGTGGCAAGCTCGTCCAATCCTTGGTCCCCGTGAAAGGCGAGCACGCGCGTGCTTCCAAGCCGTCCCAGCGTCGAGACCATGCTGTCAATCATGCGCGGGTCGGCCACGCCGAGGGCCTGGCGGGTGGCCCCCGCCGGGTTGGTGAGGGGGCCGAGGAAGTTGAAGATCGTGGCGACCCCGAGTTCACGGCGCGGCGTCGCCGCGTGGCGCATCGCGGGATGGAAGACCGGAGCGAAGCAGAAACCGATCCCGGCCTTGTTGATGCAGCCGGCCACTCCTTCGGGCGGTAGATCGATAGCGACCCCGAGGGCCTCGAGCACGTCTGCGCTGCCACAGCGCGACGACGCCGCCCGGTTGCCGTGCTTGGCGACCTTAGCCCCCGCCCCCGCGCACACCAGCGCGGCCGCGGTGGAGACGTTGAAGGTTCCCGTGCGGTCGCCGCCGGTCCCGCAGGTGTCGAGCAGCTCACCGTCCACCTCGACCGTCTTCGCGTACGACCTCATGGTACGCACCAAGCCCGCGACCTCGTCGACGGTCTCGCCCTTTGATCGGAGCGCCACCACGAACCCCGCGATCTGCGCGGGCGTCGCGGCCCCCTCCATGATCTCGATCATCGCTGCGGACGCCTGCTCCTCCGCAAGCGACTCGCCCGCCATCAGCTTCGTGATCACTTGACCCCACGAGAAAGAGCTGCCCGAGTCCATGCCCATACCTTAGTGGTCCGCTCGTGCGGCCAGACTCACAGCAAACGACGACGCCCCCCGTCGAACCAATTCTGGGCCTAGAGACGCGCCCTGAGCGCATCAGGCCCAACAATCACCTCGGTCTATGACAGGAGGCTTGCGAAGGAGCTCGCGTAGATCGCCGCGCACGCCTCTACTTCATCGAGGCGAACGTGCTCGCGCGCCGTGTGCGCGGTCGCGATGTCACCCGGACCGAACACCACAGTCTGCGCCCCGAGCTCGGCCATGAAGCGCGCGTCCGACGCGCCTCGGAAACCGATGAGCTCGGCCGGAGTGCCGGTCACGGCCTCGATGGCGCCCGACACCTTCTGCACGACCTCGGAGTCTTCGTCGACCTCGAACGGATTGCCGGCGAACATGAGCTCGACCGTGGCGCTGAGCTCGGGGAAGCGCTGTTTGGCAAGCTCGACCGCCTCCTCCATCTGCGCCAGCAGATCCTCGGGGGTCTCGCCGGGAATGCTGCGCCGGTCGACCTCGATGGTGCAGCCGGCCGGGATGATGTTGACCTTCTCGCCGCCGCTGATCGTGCCGACGTTGAGGCTCGGCCCCCCCAGAACCTCGTGGCTGAGGTCGGGGACGGTGGCCTCGAGTTGCAGCACCAGCTCGCTCATGTACTTGATGGCGTTGCGACCGCGCTCGGGGGCCGAGCCATGACCGGCGAGCCCGTGGGTCGTGATGCGGATCCAGTTCGCCCCGCGCTGCGCCCGCACCAGCCGCAACGAGGTCGGCTCGCCCACGATGGCGATGTCGGGACGCACGATGCCCTCGGCAACGAGCCACCCGGCCCCCTTGAAACCCATCGCCTCCTCGTCCGATACCAGGGCGAGCTCGAGCGTGCCGTTGAGCTCGACCCCGCTCTCGAGCAGCACCGCAACGGCCTCGATGGCCGCGGCGCAGGGACCCTTGGCATCGGCGCTTCCACGCCCGTGCATCACGCCGTCCGCCACATGCGCAGAGAAGGGGTCGTGCTCCCACAGCGCGGGATTACCCACCGGCACGACGTCGATGTGACTGCAATAAGTGAGCGTCGGCCCCTTGCCGTTGCCCATGCGGGCGATGACGTTCGGGCGCCCCGGCTCGGACTCGTGAACGGCCACGTCCAGTCCGAGTTCCGTGCAGTAGCCCTCCACCAGCGCGCCGGCGGCAGCCTCTTCTCCCGGCGGGTTCTCCGACCGGGTCTGGACCAGCTCGACGAGCCGCCCCACGAGGCGGTCCCGGTCGACCAGGTGGGCGAATTGTTCGCTTGTGGTGCTCATGCTCTGCAAGACTTATGCGGATGACCGGCTATCAACTGTTTCTCCTTGTGGTGATCGTCGCGTGGCCCTTCGTGATTGGAGGCATGCTCTTTGCGATGAGCCGAATAGAAGTGTGGATCGAACGAATGGACGCCGACACCCCCGAGCAGGCGGGGCTCGAGCCGGTCTCGGGCGGGGAGCGCGAGGTCAAGATCGTGTTCGGCGACCGCGTCGTGGGTGAAGACGAAGAGCGCGCGGACGACGGGGGCCGGGTGAACACCGAGGAGACTCCCGCTACCGGCTAACCGGCGAGCGCGATGCACTCGACCTCGACCTTGGCCCCCTTGGGCAGACCCGCCACTCCCACCGTCGCCCGGGCCGGGACCTCGCCGGTGAAGAACTCGGCGTAGACGTCGTTGAATTCGGCAAAGTCGCCCATGTCGGTCAGGTAGGCCGTGACCTTGACCGCGTTGTCGAGGCTCGTTCCCGCCTCGGCCAGTACGGCCTGCAGGTTTGTGAGGCACCGGCGCGTCTGCTCGGCGACCGCATCGCTCACGAGCTCGCCACCCTCGGGCGGAAGCGCTACCTGACCCGAGCAAAAGACCAGCCCGTTTGCGCTGATCGCCTGGCTGTAAGCCCCCACCGCCTCGGGCGCGCCCGAGGTCTGGATCACCGTCTTTGCCACCTGCTGCCTCCTCATGAGTTCGACGAACGTGCCGCTCGATGCTAAGCGCGCGCAGGGTCGTGTCCCGAGACAACAAGGTTCAGACGTCAAGCTATGCCGCGATCCATCCAGACTCGTACGGCACCGACGAAGCGCCGGGCACCGGCGAGAGCCTCACCCGCCTCCTCTTTCGTTAATGGATCCCACTGATAGTCGGCGCGGTTGCGCAGATCGAACAACCATCTGAGCTGCTTGGCGACTTCGGGATCGAAGTCGCCTCGCTTCACGAGGAACTCGTTGAAGGCGGACAGGATTCCAGCATGCTTGCTGCGGGTTTCGCCGAGTCGCAACAACGCGCCCGAGGCAGATGTGAACGCGGCAAAGTAAGCGCGCGAGCACGCTTGGGCGAAATGACCAGACCTAAACAGTTGGGACGCGGCCTCGAGATCGTCATCGGCCCGTTCGAGTGCCTTCTCCCACCCAGCGGTCACGCTAGTTCGACTCCCTCCGCAGCGGCCCGGATCAATAGCGGTGCCTCTGCTCTTTCGGCGTCGTCTTGGGACACGATGACGGCCGAGACAACTGTTGAGTTCTCGAGCGAGTGGCGCCACAGGATGTCGTCGATCCTCCTGCTCTCCTCCAACCAGGAATCAACGCGATCAAGCGTGACCAGCACGTCGATGTCCGACTCTGGATGGGCATCCCCGCGCGCCCAGGAGCCGAACAAGCGAACCTCCTTGAGTCGCTCCGCGTAGAGTCCTCTCAGCTCACGCGCGACCGACTTTGCAATCGCCACGGGATCGAGTCGGCCGGAGAGCTCGGGCCAATCGGATTCCTCCACCTCGACTAGGGCGCCGTTGACCTGTTGTTCGTCGACCACCTTTTCCTCGAGGAGCCATTGAAGCGCTCTGCGTCGCATACGCGCGTCGTGGAACTCGAACCACACCTGCCGCAACTCGGGAAAGTCGAACAGCGTGTCCTTGAATCTCCGAAACGCGCCCCGTCCTTCGATCGCCCGCTCGAGGAGGTCATGGGCCTTCGGGTCACTCACGCGGGCCGTGAAATCGGCGAGGTCGGCGTAGGCGTCGTGCGAGGGCAATGGCTCGATGAACATGAGGTCGCGCTCATCGAGGCTCTCGTCCCGCTCGTCGAACTCGAAGACCGTCACGAGCTCCCCGGTGGCGCGGTCGAGGTACCAACGACTCTCGTAGGAGTGATCCTCAAGAGCCGAGCACAGATCGGATAGGTCGATACGCATGAGGTCGAGCACTCATCATCTCCTTCATCGACTCGACGACCCCAGTTTACGTGGCCCGGCATCAGGTACCAACGCAATCAGACGGATAGGTCTCGGAGCGATGGAGTTCGAGGAGCGGGCCCCCCC
>JALZIB010000125.1 GCA_030860505.1 Actinomycetota bacterium | reverse complement strand
GAACCGATCGGGAGCCCGGACTCGCTCCAGTGCAGCGGCACGTTGACGGCCGGCTGCCCGGTGATGTTGGCCCCGACCGTGAACGGCACCACCATCCCCGCTCTAATGAGCTGCATCCACGGATCCTCCTCTTCGAAGATCCAGCCGACCGGACGCGGCGTCTGCGGGAGGGTGGGCGTGAGGACGACGTCGTAGTCGTCCCACAATGCGAGAACACGCCGGCAGAACGCCTCGATCTGGATGCGCGCCTGGACATAGGCGTTCATCGTGGTGCCCGCGGCCGTCTCGGCCAAAGCCCGGTTGAGGGGCTCCAAAGCGGCGGGGTCGATCCCGGCATAGTAGGAAGAGCCGCTCTGCCAGATGGTGATGAAGTGGGTCGTGAGCTCGGGCTCGTTCCAGTTCGGCGTCATCTCTTCCACTTTGTGGCCGAGGGACTCCAGCAGCCCGGCGGTGTCGCGCACCGCTTCGACGACGTCTTGGTCGACGGGAGTGTCGTTGCCACCCACGAGAGTGAACCCGACGCGCAGCGTTCCCGGGTCCGCGCCTACCTCCTCGGCGAAGGGCCGGTCCGGAGGAGGTGCCCAGTAGGGATCGCCGGTCTCGTAACCGCTCATGACGTCGAGCAGCGCAGCGGCGTCGGCGACGCTGCGGGCGATCGGACCCTCCGTCGCGAACCCCGCCAGCACTTCGCCGAAGCGGGGTGCGTTGGACACGCGCCCACGCGTGGGCTTGAGCCCGAACAACCCGCAACAGGACGCCGGGATGCGGATCGATCCCCCGCCGTCGCTTCCGTGCGCCACAGGAATCATGCCGGCGGCCACCGCTGAGGCCGCCCCTCCGCTCGAGCCGCCCGGCGTGAAGTTCGTGTCCCACGGGTTGCGGCAGATGCCGTTGAGCTCGCTCTCGGTCTGTGGAACCGTCCCGAACTCGGGCGTGTTGGTCTTGCCGAGGATGATGAATCCCGCCTCACGTATGCGTCGCACCGCGGCGTTGTCGATGTCGGGCACGTACTCCGCGAACGGCCCGCACGAGAACGTGGTCCGGATCCCCTTGGTCTCGGCGAGGTCCTTGATGGCGATGGGGACGCCGTGGAAGGGCCCGGCGATGGCGCTCTTCTCGGCTTGCCGCGCGGCGGCGAGCGCATCATCCGCGACCACCGTCACGAAGGCGTTCAGTCGCTCGTCGAGAAGCTCGATGCGTTCGAGATAGGTCGTGACGAGCTCGACCGGAGAGACGGCGCGCTCCCTTATAAGGCGAGCCTGTTCGATCGCCGGGAGAAACTCGATGCCTGGCACGGGACCCCCGATTATGGGTGGGCTACCGGGCGAATTGTAATCATGGGGCCGCCGCGACGCGGTTGCCGGACTCGGCCATCGCCCGCGTCACGTCGACGCGCGCCAGCAAGACGCCTCCTGCGACGAAGAACGCGATGAGCGAGAGGATCGCGACGCGGTAGCTGTCCGTGACCTGAAGGGCGAGGCCGAACAGCAGGGGGCCGAGCCACGAGGTTCCCCGTTCACTAATCTCGTAGAAGCTGAAGTACTCGGCCTCGCGTCCCGGTGGGATCATTCGGGAGTACAACGACCGCGACAACGACTGGCTCCCGCCCAGAACCAACCCGATGGCCGCGGACAGAGCGAAGAATCCGGCGACATTGCCGGAAGGCAGGACGTAGCCGATCGAGACCACCACCGTCCACAGGACAAGGCTCGCCAGCACGACTCGCTTTGCTCCGAAACTCAGCGCCAGCCGGCCCAGCAACAGCGCGCCTCCGATCGCAATGAACTGGACCAGGAGTATGGCGAGGACGAGTGTGTCCTGCTCCATCAAGAGTTCCTCCGCCCCGAAGACCGCAGCGAGAGCAATAACGGTCTGGATCCCGTCGTTGTAGAGCAGGTATGCAACCAGAAAGCGCAGCGTCTGGGGGAACGAGCGCGCCTCCTTGGCGGTTGATCGCAACTGACGCCACCCGATAACAACCACGTTCTGTCCCTCCACACGCGCCGTGGTCGGAGGTCCGCTTCGCAACGTCCGCAACGGGACGAGCGAGAACAAGCCCCACCAGGCTCCGGCCGACAACAGGCTGATACGAACCGCATCGCCGGTGGTGAGTCCCAGTGATGGGGCCATCTGCAGCAGAACGAGGTTGCCGAGCAGCAGGAGTCCCCCACCAGCGTAGCCAAGCGCCCACCCGCGCGCCGAAACCGTGTCGGGATCCATCCCATGGGCGATCTGAGGCAGCCACGAGTTGTACACGACGATCGAGCAGCCGAAGGCGACGTTCGCAACCACGAACAGTGCGCCGCCGAGCAGGTAACGCTCGTCCACAACGAAATAGAGAGCCATCGTCGCCAAAGATCCCACCGCAGCGAAGAGGCCGAGGAGACGGCGTTTGTGACTCGAGCGATCCGCAACCGCCCCGACGAGGGGCAGGAACACGACCTGAAGGAGCACAGAGAACGACACGACGTAGGGGAAGAACGAGCCCGACCGCACTCGCAAACCGAACGGAAACACAAACCCTGCCGCGTCGGACGCGGCTGAGGCGATCTCCGAGAGATAGGGTCCGAGAAAGACCGTTGTCACCGAGGTGTTGAAGGCGGAGTTGGCCCAGTCGTAGAAGTACCACCCCCTACGCTCACGCCGGACCGACATGCGCCGCAGTATGGCAGAGACGCTCTCCTCGTCGGCGAATCTGGGAGAGTAGGCCGATGGACGAACAGGCGAGGAGTTCCACGACGAGCGCGTGGTGGACACGGCTCACACTCGCCGCGGGCGGCGACCACCGACTACGAGGGTTAGGCGCCTCGGATCATGCGCCGCGGTCTGCTCCAGAATGCTAAACGCCCGGCGAACCAGTCACCTACTCCGCTACCGGGAGAGTGAACGAAAAGGTCGAGCCCCGGCCCTGTTCGGACTCCACCCTCATGCGCCCGCCGTGAGCCTCGACGATCCCTTTGGTGATGTACAGACCGAGACCCGTGCCCTTCTGCACCCAGTTCGGCTTGGCGAGATTCACGAACTTCGAGAACAACCGCTTCTGGTCCGCCTTGGTGAGGCCGATGCCTTGATCCGTCACCGAGACCTCGACGCACCGCCCCTCCCTGATGACCGCCCCCGAGATCTCGACGGTTGTGCTGTCGGGGCTGTGGCGCACGGCGTTGGTGAGCAGATTGAGCAGTACCTGGCGGATCCGGTCGGCGTCGCCGAGAACCTTGGGCAAACCCCCGGGAAGCGAGTCCTCGAGACGGTGACGGCTCGACAGGGAGGTATGCACGGTCATCACGCTCCTCACGACGTCCTGCACCGCGACCGGCTCCATGTCGTAGCGGAGGGTCCCTGCGTCCATGCGCGAGAGGTCGAGAAGGTCGTTGACGAGGCGCGACAGTCTGCCGACCTCCTTGCTCACCATAACGACGATCCGATCCCGCCGGTCGTCCTCGAGATCCCGCCACTGCTCCTCGAGCACGTGCGAGAACCCCATGACGCTGGTCATCGGTCCTTTGAGCTCGTGGGCGAGCATCGAGACGAATTCGCTCTTGGTGTGGTCGGCCTCCCGCAGCCTGTGGACGAGGGCGCGTTCCCGCTCGCGCGCCCGGCTCGACTCGATGACGCTTCCGATGCGGCTCCCGAGGATGGTCGCGAACCTGAGGTCTCCCTGGTCGAAGTAACCCTTTCGGGCGTTGACCGCCTTGAGCACACCGAGCGGCCGGCCTCCTGTGGTCAGTGGAACGGCCAACAAGGTTTCGATGCCCATGAGCTCTCGGATGGTGTCGCCGACCCACTTGTCGTTGCCGGCGTCGTTGGAGATGAGCGGTGCGTCGGTTCGGTAGACGCTTCCGGCAAGTGACGGCTCGTTCATCGAGATCCGGAGCCCGCGAGCTTGGTCGGGAGTCATACCCACCACACGCGGGTGCCCGACGAGCGCGTCGCCGTCCTCGTCGTAAAGCAGCAGCGCGACCTTTTCACACTCGATGAGGTCCGCGACGATGCGGACCGACTCGCCGATGACGTGGTCGGGGGTTTCCGCCGAGGTCAGCAACCGGGAGAGCCGGTGCAGGCCCTCGATCTCCTGCACTTGACGATGGAGCGTGGACCGCAACTGGCAGTTGTCGAGAGCGAGCGCGACCTGATCGCCGAGCACCTCGACCAGCTCGAGGTCGTCATCGGTGAACGCTCCGCGCAAAGCGTTGACTCCCGCCACCACCCCGAGGCGCTTGTCCCCCACCGTCACGGGCGACGCCAGGAACTGCTGCGCCCCCAGGTCGTCGGCCAGGACGGGACTGGAATCCGGATCGGAGAGCACGTCGTTGACGAGCTCGGCGCGCCCGGCCTGGAACACGCGCCGCACGATGGAGGGCTCGGACAGCTTCACCAAGCCGTCGGATCCAGCCGGGGTGATGATCCGCATCTCGTCGCGGCCCTCCTCGACGAGGAAGATGGCCGGCTTGATGCAGCCGAGGACCTCACGTGTGACCCTGAGAGCCTCGTTGAGGACCCGCTCTTCGTGACCGTTGGATCCCCCCACGGACGCGAGCCGGTAGAGCGCGCCCATCTGCGCGAAACGACGATCGATGTTGGAATTCTTCTGCCCCACAGCTTCCTCAAATTCGAGTCGCGTCCGTTGCCTAGAGTTTCGCTATCAAGGGGGGCAATTCCTCCAAACTTGTGACTCTGGGTGTGAGGGCGTCCGGGTAGCGGCCGGCCCGGTCGAGCAGGACGGTGTGCATCCCGAGCGAGCCGGCGGGCTCGACGTCCATGGATATCGAGTCGCCGACGTGGACGGCGTGGCTCGGAGCGACTTCCGCTCGCTCCAGAGCGAGCCGGTAGATGGCAGGGTCGGGTTTCTCGATCTTGACGAGGCCCGATATCACCGAGATGTCGAAGAGGTGCCCGACCTCGAGCTCGACGAGCCTCTCCTCGAGCCATTGCTCGAAGTTCGATATCAGTCCAAGCCGGTAGCCGTCTCGCCGGAGCCGTTGCAGGGTGGGGACTGCATCGTCGAAGAGCTTGTAGCTCGAGGCGTCGGAGAAGCGCTCGAGCAGCGCTGCAGCCAGTTCGAGGTCGGCGATATCCAAGGCCAGCAAAAAGCGCGCATAGAGATAGCCCCAGAACCTCTGCGAAGCCTCGCGCGAGAACGTGGGGTTGTCGACGCCGGTGTCTTCGGCGAGATCGATGAGGTGCGGAGCCAGTTCGTCTTGCACGGACTGGACGCGCTCCGGCGGCACTTCGTGACCGTGCGCCGCGCACACCTCTGAAAAGAGCTCGGCGAACGAGGGGTGGGGGCCCAAGAGAGTCTCCCCGGCGTCGAAGAACACGACCTCGATGGTCACTTGGCCGCGCGGCGCTCGTCGAGTTCCGCCCAGACGCGGTCGGCCTCGGCGACGAGATCCTCGAGTGTCCCTTCGTTGCGCACCACGATGTCGGCGCGCGCCGCGACCTCTTCGGGGTCCGACTGTGAGCTCATGCGAGCATCTATGTCTACTGGGTCCATGTCCCGAGTTGAGGCGAGACGCTTCTTGCGGAGGTCGGGAGGGGCAACGATCGCAATCAGGGCGTCGATGCTCTCGTCGATTTTCAGCTCGAGCACGAGCGCGGCATCGAGCACCACCACCTCGTTCGTCAGACTCAGCTTCTCGAGCCGGTCGGCGATGCCCCCGAAGATGACGGGGTGCACGATGGCGTTGAGTGCGGCGAGCTTGCTGGGGTCGTTGAAGACGAGCGCGGCCAGGCGCTTGCGGTCTATCTCCAGCGAGGTGGCCTGCAGAATGTCGTCGCCGAACTGGCTCACGATCGAATGCCAGGCGGGACGATCCGGCCGGAGCGCGTCGCGTCCGAGCTCATCTGCGTCGATGATCTGCGCGCCACGCTCGGCCAGGAGCGCCGCGAACGTCGTCTTTCCGGACCCGATGCCTCCGGTCAGTCCGACTACTAACATCTCGTAGTCCGGCAGGTCGTGACCGCTGTCCCTACTGGGACTGGCCCCGCTCGCGCCTGAGATCCTCGACGATGGACTCGATCGAGTCCTCCTCTTTCTCCTCCGCGGGCTCGATGCTCTCGGTGCCCGTCTCGGCGGCCTCGGCGACGGGGGCCGGCTCCTCCTCGGCGACGATCGCCTCGACCTCACCACCCGGCTGGTTGTCGCTCTCCTCCATCAGGAGACGCTCCTCCATGGGGGGCTGGTCGTCCTCCGACGCGGCCAGATGCTGCCTGCCCTCGGGGGGATGATCCGGCGACATCAGGTTGGTCTGCTCGGCCTGCTCGCGCTCCTCGGGTGGAGCGGCGGCCCCCACCTCGTCGGGATCGAGGCCGGCCTCGGGAGTGATCGACTCGTTGACCAGCTCGGGCGCCTCCTCGACGGCGGCGACCAGCTCCTCTTCCGATTCGGGGCGCACACTGACGTCCTCGGTCGCGACCCCGACGTTCTCGGACGCCTCCTGGGTCGCTCTCTCGGTGGCGGCCTCGTCGCTCTCGAGCTCCATCTCGGCCCCCGGCGCGGTTGCGCCCTCGGCCACGGCCTGCTTGCGGCTGAGGCTGATGCGGCGCCTGTCCAGGTCGATGTCGATGATCTTGACCGGCACGCGGTCGTGGACCTTGACCTCGTCCTCGGGCTTGTCGACGTGGTGCTCGGCGAGCTCGGAGATGTGGACGAGCCCTTCGATGGCGTCGTCGAGCTCGACGAAGGAACCGAAGGGAACCAGCTTGGTCACACGACCCTCGATGGTGTCCCCGACCTCGTGCGAGCGCGCGAACTGCCGCCACGGGTCTTCCTGGGTGGCCTTGAGGCTAAGCGACACTCGCTCGCGCTCGAGATCGACATCGAGGACCTCGACCTGCACGTCCGCGCCGACGTCGACGACCTCGCTCGGGTGATCGACGTGCTTCCAGGAGAGCTCGGAGACGTGTACGAGCCCGTCTACTCCGCCGAGGTCCACGAAGGCGCCGAAGTTGACGATCGAGCTGACAGTTCCGGTGCGAACCTCGCCCTTGGCGAGGCTGGTGAGGAACTCCTGGCGTTGCTCGGCCTGGCTTTCCTCGAGGAACTTCCTGCGCGACAGCACCACGTTGTTGCGATTCTTGTCGAGCTCGATGATGCGGCACTCGAGCTCCTTGCCGACGTAGGGCTGAAGGTCGCGCACCCGTCGCATCTCGACCAGAGATGCCGGCAGGAACCCCCGCAGCCCGATGTCGAGGATGAGCCCACCCTTGACGACCTCGATGACCGGTCCAAGGACCGTGCCGTCGCGGTTCTTGATCTCCTCGATGCGACCCCACGCCCGCTCGTATTGCGCCCGTTTCTTGGACAGGATCAAACGGCCGTCGGCGTCTTCCTTCTGGAGCACGAGGGCTTCGATACGGTCGCCCACGCTTACCACTTCACTGGGGTCGACATCGTTGCGAATGGACAGCTCGCGCCCCGGGATCACTCCCTCGGACTTGTAGCCGATGTCAA
>JALZIB010000045.1 GCA_030860505.1 Actinomycetota bacterium | reverse complement strand
GACCTTTCAAGGCGGTAGCACGGGTTCAAATCCCGTTGGGGCCACCACTAAAACCGCAGGTCAGCGGCGGGGTTCGCCCTTCCCACTCTCTTGCGGCAGCTCTTTGGGACGCGTATGGGACGCGAGGGCAAATCTAGAGAGGTGAGAAGCGCGCGTAAGCCTGTATCCGCTCCCACCATCGCCAAATCGCGAGGAGACAACTAACGGCCTATCCCAGCGACGCTGTCCTGACCCGTGTACCAGGGTTAGTGACAAGTCGCTACGATTCGATTGATCTCGCCCCTTCACCGTTTCGCAATCGCACACCGCAAGCTTCTCTGCTTATCGGTACCTCGAGGACCGGCGAGATCCGCATGAAGAGGACCTACATTCACAGTTGCGGTCGGCTATGAAACCCTCAGCCGAGATGGTCATACCGGCGACTACGTTGCCATTCCTCTCTGCCTTCCATCACGCTCCATGTGCGAGGAGCGATTCACCACTCCGTCTTTGCAGCTCCCTGAGCGTCCGCCTGGCTACTTGAACGTGAAGCGCGTTGCGTTCTCGTAGAGAGTCGTCCACGCGAGTACGCGACGCGGCCGCAGGACCGACACGCCTCCCTGTACAGACTCGGCTCAAGTCGACCGTACTTTGGGTACTTGGCGAACGACTCATCGGAGAGACGCCGAGCCATCTCGTTCGTGGGTTTCTCGATCTCTACTGCGCCCTCGCCGAGGTGGACGACGATGTGAGGGTTGCGAGTGATGTTGCGGTAGTGAACGACTTCCGAGCGCTCGCTCCGCAGCGCCCACCAGGACCCGGCCGTCTCCGCCGCGTCGCGCTTCAAGGCCACCAGGGCCAGCGAAACGTGGCTGCTGATGCAGTCGAGAACGAGGTCATACTCGACCCTGATGAGCAGGGCGGTGCGCGATCGTGCGTGGTGTCCCAGAAGCTGCTTCGTGAAAACTGAAACGAGGTGAACGAGCCAGAACTATGCAGGAAAGGTCCGACCCCCTACAGTTGTCGTCGTGAACGAGGCGCTCGCTTCCGCTCGCTCGACCCCACTTCCCGCTGGAAGGGTCACCTTCCTCTTCACCGACATCGAGGGCTCGACCAAGCTTTTGCACAGGCTCGGCGCCGACTACGCCGCAGTGCTTGCGACTCACCGCCGGCTCCTGCGGGCGGCGTTTACCAGCCACGACGGCTGCGAGGTGGACACTCAGGGTGACGGGTTCTTCGTTGCGTTCGGCCGCGTCTTCGACGCCATCGCTGCGGCGCTCGACTCCCAGCGCGCGCTGCATGCGCAAGGCTGGCCCCACGGTGAGGTGGTTCTCGTGCGCATGGGCATCCACACAGGTGAGCCGTTGGTCGTCGACGACAACTATGTCGGCATGGATGTTCATCGAGCCGCGCGCATCTGCAGCGCGGCGCACGGAGGCCAGGTAATCCTGTCCGAGAGCACCTACGCCAAGCTCTCCCCCCACCAGAAGGGCGAACTTTCGGTCAAGGATCTCGGGGCACATCGGCTCAAGGACCTTGAGCATCCCGAGCGGATACTGCAGTTGACGCCCGCCGATCTTCCGGCCGAGTTCCCGCCCCTGAGGTCGCTGCGGCCGCCGACTAACGTCCCTCGACACATCGAGCCTCTCGTCGGCCGCCACGACGATCTGCGGGCCCTGCGCACCAAGCTGCTCGATGACAGTGTGCGGCTGGTGACCGTCACCGGGCCCGGGGGTATCGGTAAGACCAAGCTCTGCGCCGCAGTAGCGCTCGATCTGCTCGATGACTTCACCAGCGGCGCGTTCTTCGTAGATCTCACCACCGCGACCACAGCCGACCTTGTCGCATCGAGGATCGCTCAGGACCTTCGGGTCCCTATCGAGGGTGACCGCGACGCCGCAGGTGTGCTGCTCGACCATCTCGGCGACAAGCACTTGCTGCTCGTGCTCGACAACTTCGAACAGGCGATTGTCGCCTCCGGCCTGGTTAGGAGGCTGCTTCAATCGAGCCCAAACCTTACGGTGCTCGCGACGAGCAGAGTGCTGCTGTCCATTCAGGGCGAGACGGAGTACGCCCTTGCCCCTCTCGGCCTCCCACGCGACCTGACACGCGATGAAGTCGAGCGCTCGGACGCAGCGCAATTGTTCGTCGAACGAGCGGCGAAGGCGCGCCCCGGCTTCGTTGTGACCGAAGAGAATGCGTCCACCATCGCCGCGATCTGTGAGCTCCTGGATGGGTTGCCTCTGGCCCTTGAGTTGGCGGCCGCCCGCGTCAAGCTGATGACCCCTGAGGGTTTGCTCGGGCGGCTCGATAACCGGCTCAAGCTTCTTACCGGGGGTTCTCGGGATGCACCGATCAGACACCGGGCGCTGCGCGCCACGATCGATTGGAGTTACGACCTGCTGTCCACGAACGAGCGGGCTCTGTTTCGGGATCTGTCCGTGTTCAGTGGCGGGGCGACTCTCGAGGCGATGGAGCAGGTCGTCGGGAATGAACTGAATGTGCTCGACGGATTGGCCGCGCTCGTGGATCACAGCCTGGTCCGCCGGCGTGACGACGAACACGTTCGCTTTTCGATGCTTCAGACCATCCGTGACTACGCGCTGGAGTTGCTCGAGGACCACGGGGGCGAAGCCGCGGTGAGGGATCGCCACGCCCACTTTCACCTCGAGTTAGCCGAGGCCTTCGCCACAGGTGAGGGCGACAAAACCGCCGCGCACGCCCGCATCGATATCGAGCACGACAACATGCGTGCCGCGCTGACCTGGTGGCTTGAACGCGCCGGCGAGCAGCCCGAGCCCAACTCAGGACTGGCCCTGCGGCTCGCCGTGGCGCTCGGCCGCTTCTGGTACCGTCACGGTCACGCCGTCGAAGGCAGCGAATTCCTCGAGCGCACACTCGCCAACCACATCGAGGGACTGGAAGATGTGCGAGCCAACGGGCTCCGTCTGCTCGGAGTGTTGATGGACCAGCGCGGAGACCTGGAGCGAGCGACCCGGCTGTTCGAAGAGGCTCTCACTAGCTTCCGATCGAGAGGTGATCGCGTGCGTGAGGGGGCATGTCTCAACAGCCTCGGCGTGGTGGCCAGATCGCGCCTTGACTTCGAGCGGGCCAAGGGCTTGCTAACCGAGAGCGTCGCGATTCGACGAGAGCTGCAGGACAGCTCGGGGATGTCGTCAAGCCTCAGCAATCTCGCCATTCTCTACATGGACCTCGGCGACACCGAGCGCGCCAGGGAGGTGCTCGAGGAAACCATGATGCTCGACCAGGAGCGCAACGACGAGTGGGGCGTCGCGGTCACGTCACTTAACCTCGGCGTTGCAAAATTAGAGCTGGAAGACGTGCAACCGGCCGCCGACATGGTCAGGAGCTCGGTGCAGAGCCTCGTCAAGCTTGGCGATCTCGACGGCGTGGCCGAGGGAATCGAAGCCCTCGCCGGGGTCGCCGTTGCGGAGGAGAGATTCGTCAGGGCGGCTCGCCTCGCAGGTGCAGCCGACGCGTTGCGCCGCGCTCTCGGCATCCCGCTCGCCGAGGTCGACCGCGTTCGTTTCGACCGGTGGCTGAGCGAGCCAAGGAGGCGACTTGCCGGCGAGGGTTTTGGCGCCGCTTGGGCGGAGGGGGCCGGCATGACCACGGAACAGGCGATCGACTACGCGCTGAAAGGCAGTGCCGGCTCGGCGCCATAATTGGGCGAGCATAGGTTGGTCGCAAACTGTCCCTTGATCCGGCGAGGCGTAAGCACCCAAGTCTCAACCTGCCACGAGCAGCAAGGCTACTCCCGGTTCTCGAGCGAGCTGCCGATAAGCCAGATCGTCGGCGCCCACAGTCGGACGAACAGTGCGTAGACGGCGAGCATGGTCTCGGCGGTGGTGCAGACGGATGACTTCGCCCGCTCCTCGCGGTTCCAGGTCGCGGCCGCGGCCTGCAGCGACCGGGACTCAAGGAAACGAGTCTCTATGAGATCCGGCGCGGTTCATTGTCACGCTTGTGACGGTCGGATCGATCGTTGTGCTCACAGCGGGATCGTTGTCCAATGTAAAAGGGAACCCATCAGGACGACCGGCGTTGTTCTCAGACCATCCCTTGGTTCTCCTGATTCAACTTGCAATGGCTGCGGCCTATGGTGCGGCCAGCTACGGCCTCTTGCGTGCTGCACGATCTACCGGCGACCCCTTGCTGAAGTGGGTTGCTGCAGGAGCCGCCTCATCCGCGTTCGCCCGAGCCAACTACGCACTATTCCCCTCGCTCTACACGGAGTTCATCTACACAGGGCGATGTGCTTCGGCTGGGCTTCTACCTGTTGATCCTGGCGGGGCATCTCAAGAGGTACGCGGTTACTGGCGCAGGCTCGAGGCGGACATAGTGGAGCGGAATCAGCTCGTCAGCGAGCTCGAACGTCTTGCGCTCGACGACTCCCTTACGGGATTGAAGAACCGCAGGGGGCTGGAGGTTGCTTTTGAGGATCGGGGCGCCAAGCCCATCGAGACAAGGACCCGATGGCATTGCTGTTCATCGATCTCAACGACTTGAAGTCCATCAATGACCGGTTAGGCCACGAGAAGGGCGACGAGGCACTCGTCCGGAGCGCCAGGGTGCTAACTGCTCCGTGCGAGAGTCAGATCTGGGCGCCCGCCTCGGGGGAGATGAATTCTGCATCCTGCTCAAGCCGGCGAGCGAGAGTTGGCGAAGTGATCGACTGGATCCGGTCCAAAGCGGCGACCACCTCGGTTGGAGGCCTGCCTCTTAGTCTCAGCATCGGCGCCGCCACGTGGGAAAGCTTCTCGACCGCCAGTCTCGAAGAGGTCCTTCATCAGGCTTACCAAGCTATGTACGAGGACAAGCGAGGGTGCAAGAAGGGGCGACCGTGAGAAGCGGGTCCCGCCAGGTGCGGATCAGGTCTGTGGCTGGCCGATGTTGACCATCCAAGGGATGCCGAACTTGTCCACGCACATACCGAACTCGTCGCCCCACATCTGCTTCTCCAAGGGCACCGACACGGTGCCGCCGTCGGACAGCTTCTCCCAGTAACCGCGCAGCTCGTCGGAGTCATCTCCGCTCAAGCTCACAGCCATGTTGTTCCCAGGGGCGTGTTCCATCCCAGGGGGGGTGTCGGCGCCCATCAGCGTAAACCCGCTGTCCGTCTCGAGCATGCCGTGCATGATCTTGTCGGAGTCCGGCGTGTCCGGCCCCCCCGATTCACCGAAGGTGTTGAGCGCCAAGGTGCCGCCGAAGATGCCCTTGTAGAACTCCATCGCTTGTTTCGCGTTGCCGTCAAAGCTGGTATACGGGTTGAGACGAGAGCCCACCGGATTCTCCTTTTGCGATCAGAGGTCTGTGCTAGCAGACTAGCTGCTATGGCAATGGGATGAATCGATTCGAGTAGGCGGGTCAGGCGCCGGCCAGCCCTGCTTGCCGCGGCGAGATCCTCGTCGGCGACGCCCTCGCCGACGAGCGAGAAGCAGGGCATCGACGTGCGTGGCGGCCAACTCATCGACGGCGTGCACGAACCGGTTGCGGATCCAGCCCAGGACTGCTGTATCACCGGTCACCGCTTCCAGATCACCGTCCTCTGCATCCACTACCACCTGCTGACCAAAGCGCTGCTCGCCCGAGGACGATCTCGTGCGGGCTCCGATAACGAAGTTTGAGATCAATGGCCGTTTGGACGATGTCTATCGCCGCGGTTCCCGCGCGACCTTGGTGCAGAGTGAGGCCCGCCTCAAGGCAATGGTCCGAGATGGTTCGGGGCTGCTACGGATTCCTCCTGACAAACCCCCACGAGACCGGACATCTCGCCGGCAAGAAATCCCGAACTGCTGTCTTCTCACACACGGTTTCACACGTCCTCACATGAAGCTGCATCTGTCAGCCGAGATACGGAAGAAGGAGAGGAACATGGCAGCCAAGGTCGAGACCCTTAGGATTACCACGGGACCAAGCATCGGCACGCGTGCACTCATCGCCCGCTTCGCCGCCGCCGGTCGGGATTGGGCGCGCAGGGGCCAGCTTGGCCCGACCCCGACGTCGGAGATGCGTGCTTACACGGGGGCTCGCTAACGCATAATCGGAACCCACATGACGCAACTTACGATCCAGCTGCTGGGGCACCCCAGCCTCATGCGAGACGGAGCGCCTGCACCTCCCCCGAGGGGGAAGAAGGTGTGGGCGCTGCTCGCGTACCTGATCCGCTCCGAGGCCCCAGTGTCGCGTGGACGTCTTGCCTCTCTGTTGTTCGCCGACGCCGACGATCCACTGGGAACGCTGCGCTGGAATCTCGCGGAACTCAGACGGCTATTCGGCATCAGAAGCATCCTGCGGGGCGAGCCGCTCGAGCTCCACTTGCCCACGGACACCCAGGTAGACCTCGAGCGCGTGATCCACGGAACGTGGCGTCAAGCCATGTCGGTGCCTACGATCGGTGACGCGTTCCTCGAAGGTCTGAACTTCCCGACCTGCCCCGCGTTCGAGACGTGGCTACTCACCGAGCGAAGACATTTTGCCAATGCCTCGGCCCACGTCATGCGTGAAGCCGCGCTCGGCGGCATCGCAGCGGGTGCCCCCGCCGACGCCGTGAAGCTTGCGCGCAAGCTGATCGAAGTCGACCCGCTCGACGAGTCCTACCAAGCGCTGTTGATCCGCAGCCTCGCGGCCTCCGGGGATCGTACTGGCGCCAGTTCGCAGCTCAAGGCCTGCCGCGCTCTGTTGATGAAGGAACTCGGTGTGAAACCCGGACCCGATGTGCGCAACGCCGTCGACACTCCGACGGCATCTCCGCCGCGCAGGGCGGTGGCTGGTTCCGCTTCGGCCCGCGCGCAAATGGACGCCGGGGAAGCCGCCATCGCGGCCGGCGCGGTCGACGCAGGCCTGGCCTCTCTGCGATCTGCCGCAGCCGAAGCGGAAACCGTCGGCAACGCCTCGCTCGAGGCGCAGGCGTTGCTCGCGCTCGGGTCCTCGTTGATCCACGCGCCGCGCGGGCGGGACGAGGAAGGGTCGGTCGTTCTGCACAGGGCGATCGAGATCGCCTCGGAAGCGGGTCTCGACCGGGTCGTAGCAGGGTCGCGGCGCGAGCTCGGTTACGTCGAGATGCTGGCCGCCCGTTACGACCGCGGCCGCACCTGGTTGGAACACGCTCTCGAGGCGGTCGGCGACGATGTGGGCGAAGAGGCGATGATCCGCGCCGTCTTGGGAGGGTGCTGGTCCGACACGGCTCATTACCCAGAAGCGATAACGGAGCTCGAGCGGTCGCTCGCCCTCGCGGAGGAGGTCGGCGCCGGTAAGCAAATCGCGTTCACATGTGCGTTTCTGGCGCGGGTTTGGTTTCTGACAGGCGACGTCGACGAGGCTCGAACCTCGGGCCTTCGGGCGAAACTGATGGCCGAACAGGAAGGTTGGACCTCGTTCGTCGCGTGGCCCGAGAGCTTCGTGGGCGATTGCTTCCTCGCCGAGGGTGACCTGGAGGGTGCAGCGGACGCCTACGAACATGCGTTTACCCTCGGTTGCCAGATCGGCGATCCGTGCTGGGAGGGCGTCGGCGCGCGGGGAATCGGGCTCGTGAAGGAACGGCGCGGTCTCGTGGACGAGGCGATCGACTGGCTCGACGACGCGCGCACCCGCTGCGTCAGGATCGCCGACGCGTACATGTGGATCGAGTCCTACTGCCAGGATACGTTGTGTCAGGTCGCGATCGCTCACGGTGTGGAAGGCGCTCCGCAGTTCGTCGAGGAGCTCGAAGCGGGTGCTGCGTCGAGGGGAATGCGAGAGTTCGTGGCAAGGGCCCATATCCATCGCTACCGCCTGGGTGATGAAAAGGCGCTCGATGCCGCCACGGTGCTAGCGGCGAACATCGCCAACCCTTCGTTGCACGAGGCCCTGGACGAAGCGCGCGCTCCTGCGGCCTCTCTGCCCTAGTCGCCACTTCTCACCGCTTGAAGATGTTCGAAACGCCCCGAGCGGATCTTTTTCAAGGCGGTCGCACGGGTTCAAATCGCTTTGGGGCCACCAGTCAAGCTCCGGACCTCTCCTGATCGGGTCGCTAGCCACCCGCCATCGCGCCCACGACCTGGAACGCCTCATTTCCGGCGGCAACCTCATCCGGCAGAGGAGCGTCCGGCGATTCGTGCGACAGGTCTCGCGCACAAGCATGGAACCTCAGGAACGGCCGGCGCTCATGGGTAACGTGATCGCGAATCGTTCCTCGCAGCGGGGGATACTGCGCCTCGAGAGCGTCGATTACGGCACGCTGCGTGACATTGCCTTCGACATCGAGCACGATCTCGCCCTCAATCCCAGCGAGCGTCCGCAGATGGTGCGGAAGCACGACGCGAATCATGGCAAGGTCTGGACCTCGACCGCCAGCACCGAGGGGAGATCGCGCACGATCGAGGTCCACGAGTCACCTGAGTCGGCCGACGCGTACACCTGACCACCCGTGGTCCCGAAGTAGACGCCGCACGGGTCCATCGAATCAACCGCCATTGCGTCGCGTAGCACGTTGACGTAGCAGTTGTCCTGCGGTAGACCGCGCGTGAGCGGCTCCCACTCGTTGCCACCGCTGCGACTGCGGTAGACGCGCAGTCGCCCCTCAGGCGGATAGTGCTCCGAGTCGCTCTTGATCGGAACGACGTAGATGGTGTCCGGCTCATGAGCGTGGACGGCGATCGGGAACCCGAAGTCCGAGGGCAGGTTGCCGCTGATCTCCTGCCACGATTCGCCGGCGTCGTCGCTGCGCATCACGTCCCAGTGCTTCTGCATGAACAGCACATTGGGACGATCCGGGTGCATGGCGATGCGGTGGACGCAGTGTCCCACCTCGGCATCCTCGATAGGGAGTCCTTCCGAGCGTAGCCCCCGATTGGCCGGCTGCCACGTCTTGCCCGCGTCGGAGGTGCGAAAGACGCCGGCCGCGGAGATCGCCACAAACATGCGCTGAGGATCGGTGGGGTGAAGCACGATCGAGTGAAGGCAGAGGCCCCCTGCGCCCGGCTGCCAGCCGGAACCCGAGTCATGTGTCCGCACACCGGGAAGCTCCTCCCACATGTGTCCGCCGTCAGAGGAGCGGAACAATGCCGCGTCCTCGACGCCTGCAAAGATCGTGTCCGGATCGTTCGGACTGGGCTCGAGGTGCCACACGCGCTCGAACTCCCAGGGGTGCGGCGTGCCGTCGTACCACTTGTGACTACCGCCGTCCGTGGCGTAGGTGAACTCGTTGCCCACGGGCTCCCATGTCTTGCCTCCGTCGTCGGAGCGCTGGATGATCTGGCCGAACCAGCCCGTTGACTGCGCCGCGTAAAGGCGGTCGGGATCGGCCGGGGACCCAGCAACGTGATAGATCTCCCAGCCCCCAAAATGGGGGCCGCGAACGTCCCAGCCTGCACGCCCGGCATCCGACTCGAGGACGAAGGCGCCCTTGCGAGTCCCAACGAGCACTCTCACACTGCTCATCGCACTCCTCTCCCTGTGATCGAGGGCTTTCGTTCGCCGCCCTCATGGTCCATCGCCTGGGCACGGCAATCACGATAAAACTACCCAGGCCTCGACCTCTATGACTGTCGCGCGGCTGAGAAATCATCGCGCTGCGTGGCGGCGAGGACGTCACCGGTGCAACCGGCGCGCCTCGGACAAACACCACCGAAGTGCGCGTAAAGGATCGACCGCATCGCTACACGGCGTTGGAGGCGGCGTTTGAGGAGTCTCCGCTGAGCCTCACACGCAAGATCACACGGCGGTGCACGAGCATGGCTGTCAAGGACGACGGTCCGGATGAGCCGGATCGTCTCGATCAGGATAGGAGGATGACATGCCGCTCGTAAACGTCAAGATCATCGAGGGAGTGTTCTCGGCTCAGCAGAAGCACGAGATCATCGAAAACCTCACCGAGGCGATGGTGTCGATCGAAGGAGAAAACATGCGCGGCGTCACCTGGGTCGTCGTCGAGGAGGTACAGAGCGGTGACTGGGGTATCGGCGGTAACGCTCTCACGACCAAGGACGTAAAGGCACTGGCCGCAGGAGCGATGGCGACTAGCGGCTGATCCGACGAGCCCAATCACGAGAGGAGTTCCACCGGTCGCGTCTCACTATCGTGTGCGGCGCGCCGGGTGGCGCTCCCGAACCGGCAACCGGGACTCACATGAAACTCGTATACGAAGACGTTGATCACCTCGGAGAGGGCTGTAGGCGAACGAGGCCGGACGTCAATATGCACATAGGACGGAACGCGAGCTCGACCGAGCCACTGGAACTCCACGTGACCTACTTCGACGTCCCTGCGGGAGAATCTCCGCGTCTCGACCAGAGGAACCCTCCCGCTGCCGCTAGCACCCTTGGGGTAGAAGGAAGCAAGGTGGACGTTTGACAGGTTGTGGATCTGAGCGCTTCTACTGACAATCCCAGATTAGGTCAACCTCATTTCACTTGGTCCGAGGTGTTCACCATCCCTTTTCTTGGGCCGCGTTTGGGCCGCGCAAGAACTCCGAACGTTCAAAGCCCGGCCACGAACGCTGGGAGATGTTTGCCGAGATCGTCGTAACTATTCGACACCGGTCGAAGACGCCCAGGACACCCCCACGTGCGCTACGAGCAGTGCGCTCGGCGCCGACGGCCGTCGGAATCAGCTCCTCGCCCGGAACACCGCCGACGTCGCGATCACGCGGTCTCGCTGTACGCGTCGTGGTAGTTCCACCACTGATAGGGCGGGGTCTGCGGATAGCCCTCGGGCGAGTCCTCCCACTCCTCCTGGCGACCAAGGGCAGTGATGTCGAGATAGCTCCAGGTGCTCCCCATCGCC
>JALZIB010000096.1 GCA_030860505.1 Actinomycetota bacterium | reverse complement strand
CGGACCAAGAACAACCCCGTGCTGATCGGCGAGCCCGGCGTCGGCAAGACCGCCATCGTCGAGGGGCTCGCGAACCGGATCGTCGCGGGTGACGTTCCCGAGTCGCTGAAGAACAAGCGGGTCGTCGGCCTCGACATGGGATCGATGGTGGCCGGAAGCAAGTACCGCGGCGAGTTCGAGGAGCGCCTCAAGGCCGTTCTGAAAGAGATCGCCGATTCCGAGGGCGAGGTCATCACCTTCCTCGACGAGTTGCATACGGTGGTGGGCGCCGGAGCCGCTGAAGGCTCCATGGACGCCGGCAACATGATCAAGCCGATGCTCGCGCGCGGTGAACTCCGCATGATCGGCGCAACGACGCTCGACGAGTACCGCAAGCACGTCGAGAAGGACCCGGCGCTCGAGCGACGCTTCCAGCCTGTGGTGGTGGGCGAACCCGCGGTCGAGGACACGATCGCGATCCTGCGCGGCCTCAAAGAGCGCTACGAGGTTCATCACGGCGTCCGCATCCAGGACGCTGCCCTCGTCGCCGCTTCGGTTCTCTCGGACCGCTACGTCACGGGGCGCTTCCTTCCCGACAAGGCCATCGACCTCATCGATGAAGCCGCAAGCAGGTTGCGAATCGAGATCGATTCGATGCCGACCGAGATCGACGTGCTCGACAGAAGATCGAAACAGCTCGCCATCGAGAAGGCGGCGCTCGCCAAGGAGACGGACGACGCCTCGCGTGAGCGACTGGCCAGAATCGAAGAGCAGCTCGCCGGGCTCCACGAGGACATGGACGATATGAAGGCGTCGTGGACCCAGGAGAAGGACAAGATCGGCGAGATCCGGGCGCTCAAGGCCGATCTCGAGGAACTGCGAAGCGACGCCGAACGAGCGGAGCGCGACGGCGATCTCCAGCGCGCGGCCGAGCTTCGCTACGGCCGGCTGGTCGAAGCCGAGAAGCAACTCTCCCAACTGAACGACGAGCTCGCCGAACTCCAACGGGAACGCAAGTTTCTCAAGGAGGAGGTCGACGAGGAGGACATCGCCCAGGTCGTTTCCCGCTGGACCGGAGTGCCGGTGGCCAAGCTCATCGAGGGCGAGGTCGCCAAGCTCATCGAGATGGAGGCCAACCTGCACCGGCGTGTCATCGGGCAGGTCGAGGCCGTGTCCGCCGTCTCGAATGCCATTCGGCGAGCTCGGTCGGGCCTCGGCGACCCCAACCGCCCGATCGGCTCGTTCATGTTTCTCGGCCCGACGGGGGTCGGTAAGACCGAGCTGGCCCGCGCTCTCGCCGAGTTTCTCTTCGACGACGAGCGCGCCATCGTCCGTATCGACATGAGTGAATACATGGAGAAGCACGCGGTCAGCCGCCTCGTGGGGGCGCCGCCGGGCTACGTCGGTTACGAGGAGGGCGGGCAGCTCACGGAGGCCGTACGCAGGCGTCCCTACTCTGTGGTCCTGCTGGACGAGATCGAGAAGGCCCACCCCGACGTCTTCAACATCCTGCTGCAGATTCTCGATGACGGTCGCCTCACCGATGCGCGGGGCCGGACGGTCGACTTCAAGAACACCGTGATCATCATGACCTCCAACCTCGGTTCGCAGCATCTGCTCGTGGGCGAGAGCGAAGAGGCGGCGGCCGAGAAGGTCCTGGCCACCGTGCGAGATCACTTCAAGCCGGAGTTCCTCAACCGCGTGGACGAGATCCTGGTATTCAGCCGGCTGGACCGCGCGGAGCTCGCCCTGATAGTCGACATCCAACTCACGTCGTTGCAACGGCGGCTGGCGGAGCGGGCGATCACACTCGTGGTCACCGACGAGGCCAAGGATCATCTCGCGGCGACGGGTTACGACCCGGCTTACGGAGCTCGCCCGCTCAAGCGGTTGATCCAGCGAACCATCGAGAACCCACTCGCCCTGGATCTCTTGCAGGGGACCTTCTCCGACGGGGACACCATTGTGGTGGGGGCGCAGGAGGGGGGCCTGACCTTCTCGAAGATGTGAACCCGTAGCCGGTCCGGGGTAGCCTGCCGGGATGCCCTACGAATACACGCTCGTCGTGTTGCAATGCGGCAACTGCGACAACGTTTTTCCTCTGGCCGCAGAGGACGAGAAGGTTTGTCCGTTGTGCAACAGCGATGACGTCCATCCGGCGGGGGAGCCGCTTCTTTGAGCCGTTCGCCGAGGGTCGCCGTCCTCCCGAAGGCGACCGACGAAATGACGCGCGCGATTGCGGAAGCCGGAGGCGAGGTCGTCGATGTGGGCGAGGCAAACGCGCTCATCTGGACTGATCCGCGCGACCCTCAGGAGTTGAGACAAGCGCTCGACGGAACCGGTGTCGAGTGGGTGCAGCTTCCCTTCGCCGGCATCGAATCCTTCCTCGCCGCCGGCGTCATCGATCCCGCACTGACCTGGACGTGCGCCAAGGGCATCTACGGCGCCGCCTGCGCAGAGCACGCGCTTGCCCTGATGCTCATGGTCGCTCGCCGCCTTCACCTCCATGCTCGGGCCAAGAGCTGGGGCCGGACCGGACTGCACAGCCCCGAGTACCGGCTCGAGGGCAAGCTCGCCGCGATCGTGGGGACCGGCGGCATCGGGACTGCACTTGTTCCCATGGTCGCTCCGCTTGGCATGAGAGTCGTCGGCGTCAACCGCTCTGGCCGGCCACTCGAGGGGGCCGAGCGCACCACGACGGTCGACCGTCTGCTCGAAGTCGTGGCCGAGGCAGACTTCGTCGTCGTCGCGGCGGCGCTCACCACCGAGACCCGGAACCTCTTCGACAAAGAGATACTCGCGGCCATGAAGCCGTCGGGATGGATCCTCAACGTGGCGCGCGGAGGTCTCATCGACACCGAAGCGCTCGTTGCTGCGCTCGAGGGGAAACTCATCGGGGGAGCCGCTCTGGACGTGACCGAGCCTGAGCCCCTGCCCGATGGGCATCCGCTCTGGACGCTCGACAACTGCGTCATAACTCCACACGTCGCCAACACCTGGGCGATGACCCTCGCCGAACTTCCGCACATGGTCCGGCGCAACGTCGCCGCGTGGGGAGCGGGCGAGCCGCTCGAGGGACTCGTCGATCCCGCGCTCGGCTACTGACCTCTGATTCGGAGCGTCCCCGTCGCTGCGGGCGGTGATTCCGCTACGTTGTCCTCGCCATCCCCCGGTGAAGCGGCGGCCGTCTGCAGAACTCTCCGCTCCGGGCAGCACCGTCCTCGCTCCTCGGTAGATCTGCGACGATGGGATCTCGTCGGTCGCAACTGGGAAGGGAACTTCGTGAGCCAGCAGCCCCCCGAGCCACCCGGGCAGTCCGAGCCGGAGGGACCCAGCTACAACCCGCCGCCGCAGGGTGAGCCGCCTCCACAGGGGCCTCCTCCCGGCGCTCCGCAGTACCCGCCGCAGCCCCAACCGCAGTATCCGCAACAACAGCAACAAGGGTATCCGCAGCAGCCCCAGCCCGGCTATCCGCCGCAGCAACCTCCGGGGTATCCGCCGCAGCCACCCGGCTACCCGCCTCCCGGTTATCCGCAGCAACCTCTTCCCTTCGGCACGCCCGGAGGGCCGGGCAGCCAAGAGGAGCGGAACTGGGCGATGCTCTGTCACCTGTCCTCGTTCGCCGGCTTCGTGGTCCCGATACTGGGTAGCATCGGCGGCCCCCTGGTGGCGTGGCTGATGAAGAAGGATCAGTGGCCGCTGGTGAACGACCAGGGCAGGGAGGCCCTGAACTTCCAGCTCAGCATCATGCTTTACGGGGTGATCAGCTTCGTGCTCGTCTTCGTGATCGTGGGCATCTTTCTCATCTTGGCAGTGGTGATCTTCGATTTCGTGATGGTCATCATTGCGGCCGTCGAAGCGCAGAAGGGGAGGGCGTACCGCTATCCCCTGTGCATCCGCTTCGTGACTTAGTGGCCCGACAGGCAACATTGAGGGGTGCTCTGGCGGCAAAGCCGCTGCGTCTGGCGGCGTTCTCAGTCGGCGGAACAGTTCCACTGTTCCGCCTCCCTGCGGCCTTGCCATACTTGCGTTTCGCACCGCCAGAGCACGCAAACGTTACCTGCCGGACCATTAGGTCGTACGGAAGTCGATCGCCGCTCGGGACAAGCTTGCGTCTGTAGCGCGGTCTGACCCACCTCGAGGTCGGTTTGCCGCCCGGGCCACACGCAAACACGGTCCCATGCTGTGTTCTAGTGGTGCGTTGCAAAGTCTGGCCGTCAGGAGAAAACTTGTTCGAAGGGAGTGTTCGGAGTCTGACCCACGGTGTGGGTCGGGCTCTCGCGCGGACGCGCCGGCGCGTCCTTTTCAGCGTCATCGTCGTCGCGTTGTGCCTGAGCGCCTTCGCGTGCACGTCTCAGGACGATCCCCCCGATGGGTCTGACACTTCGGGAGAAACCGACGGTACGCGCTCGAGCTCGAGCCGGGGCTGGCTCGAGACTGCTTGCAGCCTGCCCCCGAGCACCCTCCGCATTGTCGAGCGTGGAACCGTAGCGGATCGTTCGCCGGACGTCGTGTTTCTCCCGCAGCGTCCCAACTTCATGGGGGGCTTTGACTACACCTCTCACTCTGGTGCTGAGAACTTCCTGCAGCGCGTGCCTTTGGTTTTCTACGGTCCTGGGTTCATCCCCGCCAGAGGGGAGCTCGAACTGCAGAGAGAGGTCACCGTCGCCGATATCGCACCCACCATTGCGGATCTCATCGGCACTCCCTTTCCCAAGAACCGCTCGGGGAGAGTCATGCGAGAAGCCTTGCTACCGGCAGACGAGCGCGCCGGTAAGCCGGCGGTGGTGGTCGTGGTCGTGTGGGACGGTGGCGGCATCAACGTCTTGGAACGGTGGCCCGAGGCATGGCCCAATCTGAAGGAACTCACGCGCAACGGCACCAGCGTGACCAACGCAATCGTCGGATCTTCTCCCTCGGTCACACCGGCCGTACACGCCACGATCGGCACAGGCTCATTTCCCAAGGACCACCTCATGGTGGACACCCGTCTGCGGGTTGATGGTGAAGTCGTGGATGCCTGGGAGGACATTTCTCCAAGCTTGCTAAGACAGCCCACTCTGGCGGATCTCTACGACCGAGCCGCCGGCAACGTGCCCCTCGTAGGCTTGGTGTCGGAGCATCCGTGGCACTTCGGCATGATGGGCCGCGGTGCGAGTCTTCCCGGCGGCGACAACGACATCGCAGTCGCTTTCAACGCCCAGGGCAAATCGATCACCAACCCGTCCATTTACTCGCTTCCGGCGTCGGGGGTGGCAGTGCCCGGACTCGAAGACGCTATCCGCGATCTCGACTCGGAAGACGGCGCCATCGACTCGCGCTGGATGGGTGGCGAGCTCGAGGGCAACGCTAAGGGGACTCCGGCATGGACCACCTATCAGACGAGGGTGATCGAGTCGGTCATCGCTGCTGAGGGTTTCGGCCAGGATGAGGTGCCCGACCTGTTCTTCACCAACTACAAGCAGCTCGATCTTGTTGGTCACGAATTCAACATGACCAATCCCGAGGTCCGCCTCGCCCTCGAGTACACGGATGCGCAGCTTCCCGCCCTCACTGCGCTCCTGAACCGCACGGTCGGTCCCAACCGCTGGGTCATGGCCATTACTGCGGATCATGGTCAACAACCCGACGCCGAGTCGCTCGACGCCTGGCCCATCGGAGTGCAGGAGTTGGCGAAGGACCTCGCCGAGCATCTAGGGGTTGAGCGCGACGATCTGGTCGAGGACACCAGAGTCACGGGCTTATGGCTGGACCGGGACGTCCTGAGCGGCGCGGTGGCGACGCTCGGCGACGTGGCCGACTTCATGCTCGATTACACGATCGGGGACAACGCCTCCGACGATGTCCCCGCCGACTACAGCTCGAGGAGAGACGAGCGGCTCATTCGAGCGGCCATGCCGGCGGCTCGGGTGGCGGACGTCCTCGCCTGCTCACAAAAAGCCTCAGACTGACCGGCTTCTCCGAGGTTCCACTATCCAAGTAATCACTCGTAGAGTTATCGCACAAAACCGACTACCCGCCAAGGCCTGAAAACCGCCTCTGAGCAGGGACTTTGTGCCCCCTCGACTCCCCCGAAGTGCTTGCACAGCGCTCATTGAGCGATTAACCTACTCCCCTATGAGCCCCGATGGAAACCCCCCGCTCGATATTTCCGAGATGTCGGCGAGCTTCGCCCGGGCTCTGTGGGCCGAGAATCTGAGCCCCAAAACCGTCTGGGTCTACACCGCCAGCGTGAAGGCGCTCCGGGACCATCTCGTCTCTCACGATGCTCCCACCGACGTGCGACAGGTTACGCGCCGCCACATCGAGGCCTTCATCACCGACCAGCTCGCGCGCCTCAAGCCGAACTCTGTCGCCTCGCAATTCCGCAGCCTGCGGCGTTTCTTCGGGTGGCTGGTCGACGAGGGCGAGATCGAAAGTTCTCCCCTGAAGGGCATGAAGCAGCCGATCATCCCCGAGATCCCTGTCGAGCTCGTCTCCCTGGACGACATGAAGGCACTCCTCAAGATCACCGAGGGGCCTGATTTCATCCAGCGGCGGGACCAGGCCCTCTTCCTCATGCTCTGGGATTGCGGTCTACGGGTGTCGGAGGTGGTCGGGTTGATGCTCGACGACGTCGACCTCGACGAGAGGGTGGCCATCGTCATGGGGAAGGGCCGCAAGCCGCGCGCGACGCCCTTCGGCAAGCGGACCACGCGCGCCCTCGATCGCTACCACCGCGCGAGGAGCCGCCACACCTTCGCCCACCTCCCTAATTTCTGGCTCGGCAAGTTCGGGGGCCTCACGGTCTCGGGCCTCGAGCAGATCGTTAAGAAGCGGGGGAGAGAGGCTGGTATCGATAACCTACATCCGCATAGGTTTCGCCATGCATTTGCTGCGGGCTGGCTCGCTGAGGGCGGCCAGGAGGGCGACCTGATGAGGCTGGCCGGCTGGCGCTCGCGGGCGATGCTGGAGCGCTACGGCGCCAGCGCGGCTACAGAGCGCGCCCACGCTGCCCACAAGCGGCTCAGTCCGGGGGACCGGCTGTGAGCTGGGA
>JALZIB010000081.1 GCA_030860505.1 Actinomycetota bacterium | reverse complement strand
CTTCGATGAAGAGTTCGCCGTCATCGATGAGGTCACGATGGTGGTCCAGGTCAACGGCAAGGTGCGAGCCACCATGGACGTGTCCGTGTCGATCACTGAGGAGGAGATGCGCGCTCGTGCGTTGGCGTCGGAAAAGGTCCAGGGCTATCTCGGGGGCCGGGAACCGCTCAAGGTCATCGTCAAGCCCCCCAAGCTGATCTCGCTGGTGGTCAAGTAAGTCAGAGAACCGTCCCCGACCGGTGAGTTACGCAACGACAACGCTATACGTCGCCCTTGGGTAACTGGACCAGCCCGGGCGCGAGTCGAGACTCGGGAAGGCCGGTCCTCGGTGACTTACCCACAGACAACGGCATATGTCGTCGTTGGGTAACTGGACGAGCGCCGGGCTGCTTAGAACTCCTCGGGGCAGCGCGGCGTGACCGGGCTCCAGAACATCAGGTCGGCTTTGCGCGCGGCCCCCGGGACGTTCTCGGTCACCCTGCCCGCCGCCGCCAACGCCGTGAGAGGCGTGCCCCCGAGGTAAGCCGCCCCGAGCTCGCGCGCGCTCAGTTCGAGATCGACCTCCCCACGGGCCTCGGTGACGCGGGCTTCGCTCGACGCCACCTCCATCGTGTAGCGACCCTCGTTCCAGGGGCAGAAGTCGTCGCGCAGAGCGAAGCTCAGCGTTCCGTCCTGTGCGTAGGTTCGGCCCTCGAGCGCGGGCGCCACGTCCACGACTCGCAACCACAGTCCGTCTTCGATCCGGCTCTGCAATCTGCGGGGTTCGGCCATCATGAAGAACAGGGGGTCGTCCATCGGCTGGGCGTGTGCCTGGATGCTAAGGACTAGGTCGATGCCGAAGATGTAGCGCCACATCTCTCGCAGCGCGCGTGGCGAGGTGGCGTGGATCTCACGCACCCTGACTTGGCCGGTGGGATGTCCCCCGGCGGGGTCATCCCATTCACTCTTGACGCGATAGGTCGCGTAGGCCTGTGCTTGCCCCTCGTGGGTCCACACCGCTCTATACAGAGGACTGGCGCCCTCGCGGCCCTCTTTGGAGTCGTGCAACGAGTGGTTCGTCCACCACGTCTCGCTCCGCCGGTACATTCCGGGGGTCACGGCTCGGACCTCGTCGTAGATGCCGGGTAGCACCTTTAGCGCCTCGTCCGGCTTCAAGAGACGAACCTGGCCAACCGGGGGAGATGGGTCCAGCCATGCGGTGCGTTCCTTCAGGATGTTGATGGACGCCATTCGGGCGGCGACCCCGTAACCGAAACGCTGGTAGATGTTGCTTTCGGACGCCCACAAGATCGCCAGCGGCTCGTTCCGCCGGTGCAGGTCCTGGAGTTGATGCCGCATCAGCGCGCGCAGGATGCCCCGTCTGCGATGGGTGGGTAGAACCGCGACGATGGTCACCCCGGCAGTCGGTAGCTCGCCGCCCGGGACGGTCATGTCGAAGCGAAATGACGAGTTGGTGCCGACGATCTCGTCGCCGTCGAACGCGGTGACGGTGCGGTCGATCTCGGTGATGGCGCGTGTGCGCTGGGTGCCTTCCTCCGTGGGCTCCCCGCCAAAGACGTTCCCGGCCGCTTCTACGAAGCGAGTGAACTCTTCCTCGCGCACGGAGCGAATCTCGTAACCCACTTGTTCTCACCCTTCTGAGCCGGTGTCCATTGATTAAAAAAATGCCCGGCAGCGTACGCCCCAACTGTGACGGGCGTCACAGTTGGTACGGCTTCGACCGAGCAGTATACGAGCATGACCGACATCATCGTCGAAGGTGGGATGAGGCGGCGTCTCGAGGACCTCGTCGGCAGACGTCGCGAAGTGCGAGTCGTTGCGCTTCTCCTCGTCGTGGTCGCGCTCGTGGCGATCGGGTTGTGGATGCGGAAAGCGCCTCCTGCGATCGCGCCCCCCGCGACCTCCGGCGGCGCCTTCATGCCCGAGGTCGCCACACCCGAACCGACCGCCGGCGCGACGGTCGTCCATGTCGGAGGAGCGGTCGAGCACCCCGGCATCTTCGAGCTCGAACCGGGGGCGCGCGTCGCCGATGCACTCGAGCTCGCAGAGCCGCGCCGCAACGCAGACCTCAACGCGCTGAACCTCGCGGAGCCTGTTGCCGACGGCGCCAAGATCGACGTGCCCCGGCGCGGCGAGGTGGCCGCACCGGCGACGACCACGTCCCCCACGACGGGAGCGTCCCCTGGGCCTGCGCTGGTCAACGTCAATACCGCGGACGAGGCGCTTCTCGACACCATCCCAGAGGTCGGTCCTGCGACGGCGCAGGCGATCCTCGAGTACAGAGAGCAGATCGGCTCGTTCGAGTCCGTCGAGCAGCTCATCGAGGTCTCGGGAATCGGCCCGGCAACGCTCGAGGCGATGCGTCCCTTCGTGACCGTGTGACTCATGGCGGCTCGCTGCTGCGCATCTACGCGCCGCTCGCGGCTCTGGTGGCGGGGATCTGTCTTGCCGAGGTGATCCCGGGCGGACCGGTCGCGCCGATCGGCTTGTGCGGCCTCGTGCTGGCGGGACTTCGCCGCCGTCCCGCGCTGTCTCTGATCGGCTTGGTCTTGGTCGCATCGTCGTGCGGAGTGCTGGTGACCACTCCTCGCTCCGAACCTGTCGCCCTCGAGCAACTCGCCGAACGCATCCCCTTCTGCACGGTGACCGGGCGCCTCCTCGAGCATGGGAGCGGACTCGGCAGCCTCGTAACCGCCGAGGCGGTGTCGTGCGACGGCTACGCACCCGGAGTCGAGGCCGGAGTCGTGGTTGTGGAACCCTCGGATGTCGATCCCGGATCCTCGATCATGCTGACGGGGTGGTTGCTGCCACTGCGCACCGACGATCGCTTCGACCAAGCCAGACGTCGGCTCGGCGCACACGCCGCCTTCCACGCAGAAGAGACTCGCACCACGGACGCGCCGGGAGGTCTGCACGGACTGGCTGCGGGAGTGCGAGCCGGCCTTGAGAGAGCGACGAGCGGAATGGAGGCCGAGCGAGCCGGGTTGCTCTCCGGGCTCACCACGGGAGACACGTCGGGCATGAGCTACGAGACCGAGGAGCAGTTACGACGAGCGGGGCTGTCGCATCTCGTTGCCGTATCGGGAAGCAATGTCGCCATCGTGGTCGGTGCGGCCGCCCTCGTCGTCGCGCGCTTCGCCCTGTGGGCTCGTCTGGTCGTTTGCGTTGCGGCTCTGGCGCTCTTCGTCCTGGTGGTCGGACCCGAGCCGTCCGTGTTGCGCGCGGCCGCGATGGGATGCGTCGGACTTGCGGCGCTGGCCTTCGGACGGCGCGCGGAACCACTGCACGCTCTCGGCCTCGCCCTCATCGTGGTTCTAACGCTCCGTCCGGGACTGGTCTTCTCGGTAGGCCTTCATCTCTCCGCGACCGCGACCGCGGGAATCGTCATCTTCGCCGGGGGGCTCGCTCGCCGCATGAGTTGGTGCCCGCGCCCCGTCGCCCTTGTGCTCGCCGCGACCCTGGCGGCGCAGATTGCCGTCGCCCCCGTGCTCGTGGGAACCTTCGGCGAGTTCTCGCTCGTTGCACCGATCGCCAACCTGCTCGCGGTTCCGGCCGTCGCCCCCGCTACCGTGCTCGGGGTGGTCGCCGCCGTTGCAGGGGTCTTCGTCCCGCCGCTGGGCTGGCTCTGCGCCCGCGCAGCAGAGCCCTTCGTCGCCTGGGTGCTGGCGGTGGGCAAGTCGACGGGGGCGTGGTCGTGGGCCTCGGTCGACGTGCCGGAGTGGTGGGGCTGGCCGCTCGGCGTGCTCGTCGCCGCGGCCGCGGTTGCGACCTTTCGCTCGGCCGGGGCCACTCTGGACCTGCCGGGCATCGGCGCAGCGGCTCGAGGCACGAAGGCGAAGTAATCTGCGGTCATGTCCGACTTCACCTGGACCCTCCAAGACGAACAGGGCGACGACTTGCGCACCACCGAGGTCTTTGCGACCAAGGAGGATGCCGAAGCGTGGATGGGGGCCGAGTGGTCGGCGCTCCGAACGGAGGGAGGCGAGTTCGTCGTGCTCAAGGAGGGCGACGAGGTCGTCTATCGCATGGGTTTGTCGGAGGGCTGAGGATGCCCATGCCCAAGCCCTTCTATCTTCTGACCGGTGAGGAGTTCCTGTCCGAGGAGGCCCTCGACAAGATCCGCGCCGAAGCGGACACCGACCCTCTGTCCGAGGTCATGCTCGATGCGAGCGCACCCGCCCAGCACATCATCGAGGCGCTCGAGACGGGATCGCTTCTAGGGGGAATCAGGCTGGTCGTCGTCGCGTCCGCTCAGGATCTCCGAAAGGAACACCTCGAGGCGCTCGAACGTTATCTCGCGTCTCCGTCCGAGACCTCGGTCTTGGTGGCGATCGCGTCGGGACGCAACACCAAGCTCACCGATCTCGCCAAACGTACCGGAGCGGTGGTTACTCTCGATGCACCCAAGGGCAGGCGTCTCGCGTCGTGGATCAAAGAACGGGGCAGAGCGCACAACTTGAAGGTCGACGACCGAGCCTCGTGGGCCCTCATCGACGCGGTGGGCAACGAATTGCGCGATCTGGACGGCGCGCTGAGCCAGCTCGAGGTTCGGCTGGGACCGGGCGCGAAGATCGACGGCGCCGAGGTGCGCAGGTCGTTCGCTCGTCTCGCCGACGAGCGCATCTACGCGTTCACGGATGCGGTCGGCGAACGAAAGATGGCCGCTGCGATGGGCACTCTGCGCCGCCTGCTCGAACAAGGAGAACCGCCGCTCGTGTTGTTCGGGGCTCTCTCGAATCATGTTCGCCGTTTGTTGCAGGCGCACAGGTTCGACTCGACGAAGGCCGCCGGCAGCTTCTTCGGGATGCCCGATTGGAGAGTCGAGCGTCTTCTGGGGCAGGCCCGCAGCTACAAGGAGGAGGAACTGATCGCGGCCTTAGGTCTCCTGGCCAAGACCGACGTCGACATGAAGGGTGACGCGCCGCTTCCGCAGGTCCCGCTCGAGGAGGCCGTGGCGCGCATCATCGCAGGTCGCTAGAGGCGATGATGGTGTCGACCAGCGCGAGGAGATCCCCCAGTTCCCGGCCCGACTGCCCGTTGGCGGTCGTCGTCACTCGCTCCTCTCCCGAGGAGATGTCGTAGACGAAGCAGTCCGCGCACACGACGTTCGGGGGCTCGTCGGCGGCTCGGTCCCAGTCGAGGTCCTCGAGTTCCCGTTTCAACTCCGTCAGATGAGCGTCGGAGAGGGTGAAGCGGCCCGAGGGGAACTGGTCGCCCTCGACCACGGCCCGGCCGTCGGCGCGAATCGTCAATCCGTCGGTGCTACCGGTGAACCCGCCGCTGCGCTGATAGTCGAGGAGCACGCCGCTCGACGGCGGCGACTCTGGGCCACCATCGGGGGCCGCCGACTGCGAGTCGGTGCAGGCCGCCAGGGTCATGAGAGCGAGCATGAGCCATAGCGTTTTCATGTCGATTGGACGAGGCAACCGGTCCCTGCGGTTCCCGCGTCGAGGCAGAGACATGGGTTTGCGCCCCCGGCCGTTCTCTGCGCACTCAGCCCCCGTTTCGGTGGTTGAGTACGCCGAGGTCGTGATGCTCGCTAGACGTTGAGGCGCTTGGCCAAGCGGGACTTGTTGTTCGCGGCCTTGCGCTTGTGGATCAAGCCCTTGGCCGCGGCCTGATCGTAGGCTTTGGTCACCTCGGCGAAGGCCGCGGTGGACTCATCTGCGTCGCCCGCCTCCACGGCCTGCTCGAATCGCTTGGTCTTGGACTTGAGCGCCGAGCGCGCCGCCTTGTTGCGCTGGCGCGCGGCCTCGTTCTGGCGGTTGCGCTTGATCTGACTCTTGATGTTGGCCATGCCAAATTCCGTTTCCGTGCGATAGGGATTTCAGCCCGGAACCCTACCAGACCCCACCCCGCTAGGGGATATCTTGCGTGCATGGATCAGCAGCACCAGAGGGCGATCGCCGTCATCGCCCATATCGATCACGGAAAATCGACGCTCTCCGACCGCCTGCTTCAACTCACCGGGACGGTCGGGGAACGCGACATGCGCGCCCAGTACCTCGACCGCATGGATCTCGAGCGCGAGAGGGGCATAACGATCAAGGCCGCCGCCGTGCGAATGAGCTACACGGCCCCCGGCGGCGAGACCTATCAGATCAACCTCATCGACACGCCGGGCCACGTGGACTTCGGCTACGAGGTCTCGCGCTCACTGGCCGCATGCGACGGGGTCCTTCTGCTCGTGGACGCGGCGCAGGGGATCGAGGCGCAGACCCTCACCAACCTCTACCTCGCGGTGGACGCCGGGCTCGAGGTCATCCCGATCTTGAACAAGATCGATCTGCCCGCCGCTCAGCCCGAGAAGTACGGCGAGGAACTGGCGCAGCTCATCGGGTGCGACGTCGACGACGTTCACCACATCTCTGCGAAGACCGGCGAGGGCATCCCCGAGTTGCTCGAAGCCATCGTGCGCAAGGTGCCGCCTCCGGCCGGCGCGACGAACGCCCCGTTGCGCGCGCTCGTGTTCGACTCCGTCTACGACCCCTATCGGGGTGTCATCGCGTACCTGCGCGTCGTCGACGGTCACCTGGAGTCGCGCCAGGAGATCGCCTTCATGGCGACCGGCGTCGAGGTCGAGGCCGACGAGATCGGCGTCTTGTCCCCCGACCCAACTCCGGTCAAAGAGCTCGAGACCGGCGAGGTCGGCTATCTGATCTCCGGCATGAAGGATGTTCGTCTGGCGAAGGTGGGCGACACGGTCACGACCCGCGGTGGGCGGGGGCTAGAGCCGCTGCCCGGCTACAGGGAGCCCAAGCCGATGGTGTTCGCGGGCATCTATCCCGTCGATGGCGATGACTTCCCTCTTCTGCGAGACGCCCTCGACAAGCTCAAGCTGAACGACACCTCGCTCGTTTACGAGCCCGAGTCGTCCGGCGCGCTCGGCTTCGGGTTTCGCTGTGGCTTCTTGGGACTGCTGCACATGGAGATCGTGCGTGAGCGACTCGAGCGCGAGTTCGACCTCTCCTTGATCGCAACCGCGCCGAGCGTCGGCTACGAGGTCGAGGTCATGGGCGGAGAGACCTTCGAGGTGCACAACCCAACCGACATGCCCGACCCGTCCAAGATCGAGCAGGTTTACGAGCCCTTCGTTGACGTGATCGTCGTCACGCCGTCCGACTTCACCGGCACGGTGATGCAGCTTTGTCAGGGCAGGCGCGGGGACCTGCAGGACATGCACTATCTGTCCACGGAGCGCGTCGAGATCCGTTACAAGATGCCGCTCGGCGAGATCATCTTCGACTTCTTCGATCAACTGAAGTCCCAGACGAAGGGATACGCATCGCTCGACTACGAGCCCGCCGGTTTGAGGCCGAGCAAGCTCGTGCGCGTCGACGTGCTCCTCAACCAGCAGCCGGTCGACGCGTTCTCGACGATCGTGCACCGCGACAAGGCCTACGAGTACGGCAAGACGATGACCGAACGTCTGCGCAAGCTCATCCCGCGTCAACTGTTCGACGTTCCGATCCAGGCCGCGATCGGCTCGCGCATCATCGCGCGTGAAACCGTCAAGGCGAAGCGCAAGGACGTCACCGCCAAGTGCTACGGAGGAGACATCACACGCAAGCGCAAGCTGCTGGAACGGCAGAAAGAGGGCAAGCGTCGGATGAAGCAGATCGGAACCGTGGAGGTTCCGCAAACGGCGTTCATCGAGGCGCTGCGCGTCGACGAGGACGGAGCGAAGTCGTGAGCGTGACTCTGGCCCCCGCGCGAAGCGGCGACTGGCTTGCCGAACCGGGCTTCGG
>JALZIB010000080.1 GCA_030860505.1 Actinomycetota bacterium | reverse complement strand
AGGCTCCTTGCTCATCAGCGCTGCGATGACGGGGCCGAGCTCCCCGGCCCCCTCGGGTGTAGGGGCGTCCTCGTGCACTACCGCCGTGAGCGTGGGGATCGGCTGGCCCTTGTCGAACGGAGGTGTGCCCTCCGTGGCGAAGTAGAGAGTGGCCCCGAGCGACCACAGGTCGGTGGCAGGGCCGGCGTCTTCACCGGTCGCCTGTTCGGGAGCCATGAAGGACGGCGAGCCCATGATCATTCCCGTCGTCGTGATCTTGGGGTCGCCCTTGAGCGACGCAATGCCGAAGTCCGCGAGCTTCGAGCGCCCTTGGTGCGGACAGATTACGTTGCCGGGCTTGACGTCGCGGTGGACGATGCCCTTGTTGTGGGCCGCCTCGAGCGCGTCGAGCATGTCAACACCGATGCGAGCGGCGTGCTCGGGCTCGAGGGGTCCCTCCGCCCTGACTTTTTCCGCGAGCGTGGGAGCCTCGACGAGCTCCATGACGATGTAGGTCGTGCCCTCTTCATCGATGACGTCGAAGATCGTGACGACGTTCGGGTGGCTGAGTTGGGCGGCGGCGCGCGCCTCGCGCGTGGCGCGCGCCTTTATGGCCTCGCGCTCGGACACCGGAATCGAGGCGGGCAACTTGACCTGTTTGATTGCGACCTGGCGCTTCAACAGTGTGTCGTCGGCCGACCACACGACACCCATGCCCCCCTTGCCGAGGGTGTCACCGAGTGTGTAGCGTCCGGCCACCTGTCGCTCGCCGACATCTTTTTGCGACATCCGACTTCCGTTACCCAACAAGTGGGTACCTAACGCCTGGGGGGGGCCAAGCCACCAAGCGGTGCTTGGCCCCAGGCTTCCCTGCACTCAGGGCGCCTCTGCGTGCTCGTCGGTTCGAGACCTAGCAAATGAGGGGCGTGATAACGCCGACCACCAGACCCATCAGGCCTCGCTTCCCTGAGGCACCGGCGCCGCAGCCGTGATGAGCGGGACCCCTACGGGCTCGGCGACCGTGATCGATCCACCACCGCTCTCCGACAGCGCGTAGCCAACCTCTGCGTGCTGGCTGAGATCGAGTCCGTTGAGTTCCTCTTCCTCGCTCACTCTCAAGCCCACCGTGGCCTCGACGACCTTGAGGATCACGAGGCTGACGACGAGCGAGAAGACGAGGGTCGCGCTCACGGCGATGAGTTGTCTTCCGAGCAGCCCCGCACTCCCGCCGAACAGCAGACCGTCGGCGCCTGCAGGGTTGATCGCGCTGTCGGCGAAGAGGCCGGTCGACAACGCGCCGATCATCCCTCCGAAAAGGTGGACTCCGACGACGTCCAACGAGTCGTCATAGCCGAGGCGGAACTTGAAGCTCACGGCCCACGAACAGATGACGCCGGCGATCAGACCGATGGCGATGGCCGAGAGCGGGCCGACGAATCCCGCAGCGGGAGTGATCGCGACGAGTCCGGCGACCGCGCCGGACGCGACACCCAAGGTGGTCGGGGTGGTGCCGCGACGGCTCTCAACGAGAGCCCAGCCGCACGCTCCGGCGGCAGCACCAAGGTTCGTAGCGAGAAAGGCGGCGGCCGCGAGTCCGTTGGCGCCGAGGGCGCTTCCCGCGTTGAAGCCGAACCATCCGAACCACAGCACACCCGTCCCGAGCATCGTCATCGTGAGGTTGTGCGGGGCCATGGGCTCGCGCCCGAACCCGCGACGCTTGCCCACCACGATCGCTGCGGCCAGCGCGGCGATGCCCGCGTTGATGTGCACGACGGTCCCACCGGCGAAGTCAAGAGCACCGAGTTCGCGGATCCAGCCTCCGGGCGCCCATACCCAGTGTGCGATCGGGGAGTACACCAGCAGCAACCACAGCGTGCTGAACGCCACGTAGCCGGAGAACTTCATTCGTTCTGCGAATGCGCCGGTGATCAGCGCGGGAGTGATGATGGCGAACATCATCTGGAAGACGGCAAAAACGATGTGCGGAATCGTGGGCGCCAGGTCTGCATTGGGCTCCTGGCCGACTCCGGCGAATCCCAGGAAGTCGAGGCCACCGATCAACCCCCCTTTGTCGGGACCGAAGGCGAGCGTGTAGCCCACGACGACCCACAGAACGGAGACGAGACCGAGAGCGAACATGCTGTGCATGACCGTCCCCAGCACGTTCTTCGCGCGCACCATGCCTCCGTAGAACAGCGCCAGGCCCGGAGTCATGAACATGACCAGGGCAGACGACATCAAGACGAACGCGGTATCGCCCGTATCCATATGGCAACTCCTTCAGGTCGGAAGCGGCAAACCAAAGGCCTCGATGGTCCTGCCGCGCTGCATGACCGGCGAGCTAACTGATCACAGGCTGAGTCAGCCTTGTTTCAGAAGTGTTTCGCCGCGGTTTCTCGCCAGTTAAGAATGCGAGTTCGGATCGTTACAAGCGCGCGGCGGCGGCCTCGTCCAGTATGAAGGTGGCGTCGGGGTGGTCCGCAAAGAGGCGTGCCGGACAGCGCAGAGCGTCCTCGTCACCGGTGATCGCGCGCGCGACCGCGTCGGCCTTGGAGCCACCGGTCACCAGCAGCAGCACCGAGCGCGCCGCTGCGAGCGCGGAAGGTGTCATCGTCAAACCCTTGAGGCCGTCGGGCCGGTCTACCGGAAGGCACAACGCGTCAGACTTCATGAGCGCAGCCGAGTTGGCCCACAGCGCGGCGATGTGATTGTCATCGCCCATGCCCAGCAGCATCAGATCGAAGCCTCGTTCGACTACCGGGACCAATATGTCGTGATAAGCCTGTGCGGCTTCGACGGGAGAGTCTTCTCCCCGCATGCGGTGTACGTCGGTCGCCCCCGTTCGTTCGAGCAGAAGCTGGTTGGCCATACGGAAGTTGCTGGTGGCGTCGTCCGGCGGAACGCAGCGCTCGTCCGAGAAGAACACCCGAACGCTCGAGAGGTCGACATTGAGAGTCGGGTAGACGGCAGCGGCGGTACCTCCTCCGGTGACCACCAAGGAGCCTTCGCGGTTGAGCTTCGACGCGATGAAATGCGCGGCGTCGGCCGCATAAGAGTCGGTGGGAAAGACACGGGAGAGAAAGGTCATGACCACACCTCGTCGAGCCAGTCGGCGATCTCGTCGGACAGGTGGTTCGGGGGAAAGCGTAGCTCTAAGAAGTTACGAGCCTGCACGAGCCGTGAGTTCGGCAGTTCGCGGCTGAGCGCCTCGGCGTCGGAGAAGGGATGCAGAATGTCGCGCTTGTGCCCGATGATCAACGCACGTACGTCCATCTCCTCGCGGTCGCTCGGATGAGGTGCAACGCGTCCCGTCAAGATTCCGTGGAGCACGGCAGCAGACGAGAGGGGATCGCGGCTCAGCAGCTCTCGGAGTGCGTCGGGATAGAGACCGAGGCCCTGAGGGACACGCGCAACGGCGCGTCCCATCCAGCCCATAAGGGGAGCCGCTTGGGCGTACGCGATCGTCAGTGGCAGAAAGATCGACGCCGCGGCCGGCGTCGCTCGCTCAAGAACCGGCATCTCGACGAAGATGCCTCGCACCCGGCTGGGCGCATGGCTGACGACCTCGAGCGATACGTTGGCGCCGAGTGACGTGCCCGCGACCACAGCCTCGGAGATGTCGAGATGATCGAGGAGAGCGACCGCCTGGCGGGCGAAGAGCTCCATCGTGTAGTGACGGGAATGGCGCGGCTTGTCGCTGGCTCCGTGGCCCAGGAAGTCCATGAGTATGACGCGGTTGCCGTGCTCGGCCAGGACATCGGCGAGATAGTAGTGATGGGTGCGCGAGAACAACAGCCCGTGCAACAACAGGACCGGCCGGTCCTTCGCGCCCTCTTTGCGGCCCCGCTGCTCGTAGGCGAGGGAGAAACCGTCATACGAGAACTGGGCCATTGCCGCATACCTTACCCGCGTGAATCTTAGGCCGGCTTGTAGACGCCACAAGTACTTGCCGCGGGTTAGTCGTCCGGCGTCGCCTTGATCAACTCGCGCTTGAGTATCTTGCCGGTCGCGTTACGGGGCAGTTCGCCCATGATCTCGATCCTCTTGGGAACCTTGTAGGACGCGAGCTCCTTCTTGCAGGCTTTGACGATGGCATCTTCGGTGGCGCTACCCACGACGAAGGCGACGAGGATCTGCCCGTACTCGTCGTCCGGCACACCCACCACGGCCACTTCGTCGACGCCATCGAGGTCCTCGATGACCTGCTAGACCTCGACCGGATAGATGTTCTCGCCCCCCACCACGGCCATCTCGTCGGCGCGGCCCTCTATGTAGAAGAATCCGTAATCGTCGACGTGACCGAGGTCGCCGATCGACAACCAGCCGTCGTCGCTGCTCTTGGTGGACTCTCCTGAGATGTATCCCTCGAACATGACCTTGCTGCGAATGTAGAGCTCGCCGGTTTCTCCGGCGGGCAGTGGCTTGCCATCCGTGCCTCCGTCGAGCCGTAGAGGTCGTACAGAACGGGGCCGAACAGCTCCGTCGCCCCTCGCCGCACGTCGTTGCTGAGGACGGACCCACTCGCCATCACGACGCGCAGGGTGGACAAGTCATAGCTGGCTTTGACCTCGGCCGGCAGCGACAGGATCCGCCGGACCATGACCGGGACGAAGGCGGCGGCCGTGCAGTTGTGCTCGTCGATGAGCTCGAGGGAGCGCTCGGGCTCGAACTTGCCCGGCAGCACCATCGTCGCCCCGAGCGCGGTCGCCAGCGTGAAAGTGGCGAGACCGACGGCTCCCGTGTTAACTCGGAAACCACAGCTAGCGGGGGATCTCCCTGGTTAGATTCTCGAGCTCCGTCACCGCGGCACGCGCCTGCTCGACGTTCGACTCGCCGTCCAGCATGTCTTTGAGCCGCCGCGCGGTTGTCTGGACACGTTCGATAACCTCCGCCTGGGCCTTCAACGCTTTCGTCTTGTTGTGGAGTTCGGTGAACACCCCCACCTTGGTGCGCAGCGCCCAGGGATCGAAGGGCTTGAAGAGGTAGTCGACCGCGCCTGCGGAATAGCCCCGCAGAGCATGGTGCGGCTCCTGGCTGATGGCCGTGATGAAGATAATGGGGATGTCCTTGGTCCTGGGACGTTCCTTGATCTGCAAGGCCGTTTCGAAACCGTCCATGCCCGGCATCTGAACGTCGAGCAGGATAAGGGCGAAGTCGGTCTCGAGGAGATGTCTGAGGGCCTCTTCACCCGATTGCGCGGTGACGAGGTGTTGATTCAAGGGCGCGAGCACTGCCTCGAGCGCCAAGAGGTTCTCGGGTCGGTCATCGACCAGAAGAATGCTGCAGGGTTGCTTCGGGTCCACGTCTCTCATCGTTCCTCTCTACGACATCCCAGCACTACACACCTGTCCCATGAACGAAGCGATCTCCTCGAGCGGCAGCACCTTGGCGCTGGCTACGGTCGCAATGGCCGCCTCGGGCATCTCCCGACGTTCCGCCGTGGCCGGATCCTGCACCACCGCCACGCCACCCCCGTCCCTGATCCGTTTGAGACCGAGCGCTCCGTCATCGTTGGCGCCAGTAAGTATTACCCCCACGAGTCGCTCGCCGTACGCGTCGGCCGCCGACTCGAACATCACGTCAATCGAAGGACGGCTGTAACGAACCGCCTCCTCGGTGGACAGCGCCACTGTTCCCCGCTCGACCAGAAGGTGATAATCGGGCGGCGCGATGTAGACGCAGCCGGGCTGAAGCTCGTCTTTGTCGGATGCCTCTCGGATGATCAAACTGCTGCGCGCCTGGAGCAGCCGAACAAGGATCGTGGAAGAGTCTGGTGCTCGGTGTTGCGCGACGACGATGGGAAGCCCGAAGCGGGCGGGAAGTCCCTCGAGCAGCGTTCCGAGAGCTTGAAGCCCACCCCAAGAGGTCCCCACGACGACGAGGTCGAACGCGCGAGTACGAGGATCGCCCGCCATCACCGCACCCGCTTGTAGAGCTTTTCGTTCGAGTCGATCTCCTCGTAGGAATCGGCATGGCGAGTGAACTTGATCGATTCCTTGCGACCGAGAGCCAGAATTCCAGAGAGACCGAGGCTGGAGTAGAAGAGCCCGTGGACCCGGTCCTGTAGTGAGCGGTCAAAATAGATCATCACGTTGCGGCAGAGGATCATGTGGAATTCGTTGAACGAGCGATCCGACACCAGATTGTGCTGAGCAAAGATGATGTTGTCCGACAGGGAGCCGTGGAAGCGGGCGCCCTGCGTGTCGGCGCCGTAGTATTCGCTGAAGGCCGTGGTGCCGCCGGCCTGAATGTAGTTCTCGGTGTAGACGCGCATCTGTTCGATTGGGAATACCGCTTGTTTGGCGAGCTCCAGCACGGTCTCGTTGATATCCGTCGCGTAGATCTTGGTCTTGTCATAGAGCCCTTCCTCCGCCAGCAGGATCGCCAGCGAGTAGGTCTCTTCGCCCGTCGAACAACCGGCGTTCCAGATGCGGATGAAGGGATAGGTACGCAGCAAAGGGACGATCTTCGTGCGGACCGCTCGGTAGAAGCTCGGGTCACGGAACATCGAGGTGACGTTTATCGAGAGGTCTTCGAGCAGCCGGTTCATCGTGTCCGGATCGTGCAGGACCTTTTCCTGCAGCCCGGAGATCGATTCGAGTCGCTCCGCATAGATGCGCCGCCATAGGCGCCGCTTTATGGACCCGCGCGCGTACTCGCGGAAGTCGAATCCGTACTGTCGGTAGATACCCTCGAGTAAGAGATCGATCTCGAGGTTCTCGAGATCCCTATGTTCCACGCCCTCAACCTGCCCGCTTCTCTATTGCGACAATCTCGTCATTCGTAGAGCCACACGCGCATGAGCGAAAACAATTGGTCCATGTCGACCGGCTTTTTGATGTAGTCACTGGCGCCGGCGGCGATCGACTTTTCGCGATCGCCCTTCATAGCCTTGGCGGTCAGGGCGATGATCGGCAGAGTCGCGTGCTGGGGCATGACCCGAACGGCACGCATGGCCTCATAGCCATCCATCTCCGGCATCATGATGTCCATCAGGATGAGGTCGACATCCGCGTTCTTCTTTAATGTAGCGAGTCCCTCTTTGCCGTTCTCGGCGAAGACGACGCTCATTCCCCGACTCTCCAGAGCGCTGGTGAGCGCGAAGACGTTGCGTACATCGTCGTCGACCACAAGGACCTTCTTGTCACGGAAGACGACGTCGGCGCCGTGAAGCTGTTCGAGCATGCGACGCTGCTCGGTGGGCATGCGAGCCTCTACCCGGTGTAGGAAGAGGGCTGTTTCATCGAGGAGACGTTCGGGCGAGCTGACGTCTTTGGCGATGATCGATTGCGCGTACTTCCGAAGCCTGGTTTCCTCTCGGCGCGTTAGATCCCTACCCGTGTACACGATCACCGGCAGGTCGTTGAAGCGCTCCTCCTTCTTGACCTTCTCGAGGAGGTCGAAGCCGCCCATGTCCGGAAGCTTGAGGTCGAGCACCATGCAGTCGATCGAGCCCTTGTCGAGCTCCTCGAGAGCCTGCTTGCTCGATCCCGTTGCGACGACATCGACGTCGGGTTCCTCGGCCCCGATGAGCTCGACGAGGCTTTGGCGTTCGGTGGGGTCGTCCTCGACGATTAGGAGGGTGCGTGCGTCGCGCTCGATGAAGCTGGTCATCTCGTCGATGCACGCGGTCAGGTCCTTGGGTTTCACGGGTTTGTCGAGGTAGGCGAAGGCGCCGGATTTAAGGGCCTCCTGGCGCCGGTTTTCATCAGAGATCACGAGCACGGGGATGTGGCGCGTGCTGGAATCTCGCTTGAGGTGCTGGAGCACGGTGAGCCCGCCAGTCACCGGAAGGATCGTGTCGAGCATGATCGCGGTAGGACGGACCTCTCTTGCAAGGGCCGCTCCCGTTTCGCCGCGCGCCGACAGGATCACACGATACCCCGACGAACGGGCCGCAGCCAGCGCCTCCTTGGCGAAGGTGGGATCGCTCTGAATGGCGAGCATCGTGCGGTCACCCGGCGCTATCCTCCTGCGGTCGTCCTCGATCCCCGCCTTGACCATCTCGGCGTCGGGCTCCGCAAGGACCTCGGGGACGAGGTCGTCCGCGGGGGCTCGTGCGGGCTCGAGAGCAGCGGGCACGGGTGCTGCGACGGCGCCTCCCCCAGCCTCGACGACCACCACGTCTGTGGCCGTCCGGACATCCTGGGCACCGCTTTCGTAGCGCAGCGGTAGGAAGAGGGTGAATGAGCTGCCCTCGCCCTCGGTCGATTCGGCTCGGATCTCGCCGCCGAGGAGGACTGCGATCTCGCGGCTGATCGAGAGCCCCAGGCCGGTGCCTCCGTACTTTCGGCTGGTCGTGCCGTCGGCCTGCTGAAAGGCCTCGAAGATGAGCCGCAGCTTGTCCGCCGGCACTCCGATTCCCGTGTCGCGCACCGACACGGCCACGACACTCTCGGCCCGGTTGAGTGCTTCGTTGACAAAGGTCTGCTGCGATGGAGCGGTGTGAAGCTCCAACTTCACGGAGCCGATGTCGGTGAACTTGATGGCGTTCGACAAGAGGTTCTTGATGACTTGCTGCAGACGCTGCTGGTCGGTGAAGATCGCGGCGGGCGCGTCGTCACCAACCTCGACTTCGAAGACAAGCCCCTTCTCCTGCGCAAGCGGGTTGAATGCTTGCTCGACGTACTCCTTGATATCGCCGAGGTCGATCTCGGTGGGATGAACGTCCATCTTTCCCGCCTCGATCTTGCTGAGATCCAAGATGTCGCTGATGAGCGCAAGCAGGTCCGAGCCCGCCGTGTGAATGGTCCGGGCGAATTCGACCTGCTTGGCGGAAAGGTTGTCCTCCGAGTTGTCGGACAGCAACTTGGCAAGAATGAGCAGGCTGTTGAGCGGAGTCCGGAGCTCGTGGCTCATGTTGGCGAGGAACTCGCTCTTGTACTTGCTCGACAGCGCCAGTTGCTGCGCCTTTTCTTCGAGGGATAGGCGCGCCTGTTCGATCTCTCGGTTCTTGATCTCGATGTTGCGGTTCTGGTTGGCGAGCAGCGCCGCCTTCTCCTGCAGCTCCTCGTTCGTTTGTTGGAGCTCCTCTTGTTGAGTCTGCAGGAGCTCTTCAGAGGCCTTGAGCGACTGGGCTTGAGCCTCCAGCTCAGTGTTCGAGTGCTTGAGCTCCTCTTGCTGGGACTGGAGCTCCTCAGACTGACTCTGTAGTTCCTCCGTGAGGCGCTGAGACTGTTGGAGCAACTCCTCCGTGCGCATGTTGGCGATGATCGAGTTGATAACTACGCCGATGACCTCGATCAACTGCTCTAGAAACTGCTGGTCGATGGCGCTAAATGGCTTCAGGGAGCCGAGTTCGATAACGCCCAGCACCCCATCCTCGAACAGGATCGGGATGACGATGATGTTGACCGGTGCCGACTCGCCCAGTCCAGACGAGACCTTGATGTAGTCAGAGGGCGCTTCGGTGATGACAATGGATTTCCGTTCGAGCGCACACTGCCCGACCAGGCTCTCTCCGAATGCAAAGGTGTTGCTCACCGACTTTCGAGCCTTGTAGCCGTAGCTGGCGATGAGCTTAAGCACCGGCTTGTCCTCGTCGTCGGTGTCGGTCAAGAAGAAGGCTCCGTGCTGAGCCGTGACCGTCGGGGTGAGCTCCGACATGATGAGCTTGGACACCATTTGCAGGCTCCGCTGCCCCTGCATGAGTCGCTGGATGTTCGCCAGATTGGTCTTCAGCCAGTCCTGTTCCTGGTTGACGCGCGTGGTCTCACGCAAGGTGTCGGTCATTTTGTTGATGGTGTCGGCCAGCGCGCCGACCTCACCTTTGGCTTCGACGTCAATGCGCCGGGTAAGGTCGCCTTCGGTCACCGCCTTCGACACCTCGGCGATGGCCCGCACCTGAGTTGTGAGATTGCCTGCAAGCTGGTTGACGTTCTCGGTGAGGCCCTTCCACGTGCCGGCGACGCCCTTGACCTCGGCCTGACCGCCGAGCCTGCCCTCCGTACCCACCTCCCGTGCGACGCGCGTAACCTCGTCGGCGAACGACGAAAGCTGATCGACCATCGTGTTGATCGTCTTCTTCAGTTCGAGCATCTCGCCCTTGACGTCGACTGTGATCTTTTGGCTGAGGTCTCCGCCGGCTACCGCGGTGGTCACCTGCGCGATGTCTCGCACCTGCGCCGTGAGGTTCGAGCCCATGCCGTTCACCGAGTCCGTGAGGTCCTTCCACGTGCCGGCGACCCCCTTCACCTGCGCCTGGCCCCCGAGCTTGCCCTCCGTACCCACCTCCCGTGCGACGCGCGTCACCTCGTCGGCGAACGAAGAGAGCTGATCGACCATGACGTTGAGCGTTTGCTTGAGCTCCGCGATCTCGCCCTTCGCGTCGACCGTGATCTTCTGGCCGAGATCGCCGCGGGCGACGGCCGTCGCAACGTGGGCGATGTTGCGAACCTGGCTCGTGAGGTTGCTCGCCATGAAGTTGACGTTCTGCGTGAGGTCCTTCCAGGTCCCCGATACCCCTCCGACCTGTGCCTGGCCCCCAAGCTTGCCCTCCGTGCCGACCTCCCGTGCGACGCGCGTCACCTCGTCGGCGAAGGAGCCCAGTTGTCCGACCATCGTGTTGATCGTTTGTTTGAGTTCCGATATCTCGCCGCGCGCGTCGACCGTGATCTTCTGCCCGAGGTCACCGTTCGCAACGGCGGTGGTTACCTGCGCGATGTTTCTCACCTGGTCGGTCAGGTTGCTCGCCATGCCGTTCACCGAATCGGTGAGGTCCTTCCAGGTACCGGCGACTCCCTCGACCTGCGCCTGCCCCCCGAGCCTGCCCTCGGTGCCGACCTCGCGCGCCACGCGTGTCACCTCGTCGGCGAAGGCGCGCAGGGTGTTGGTCATGGTGTTGATGGTGGCGGCGAGAGTCGCCACCTCGCCGCGCGCTTCGACGGTGATCTCCTGGCTGAGATCGCCGTGAGCCACCGCAGTCGCTACCTGGCTGATGCTCCGCACCTGGCTCGTGAGGTTGCTCGCCATGCCGTTGACCGAGTCGGTGAGGTCCTTCCATGTACCGGCGACTCCCTCGACCTGCGCCTGGCCCCCGAGGATGCCGTCGGTGCCGACCTCGCGCGCCACCCGGATGACCTCATCGGCGAAGAGCCTCAGCGTGTCGGTCATCGAGTTGATGGTGTCGGCAAGCGTGGCGACCTCGCCCTTCGTCTCCACGGAGATGCGCTGACCGAGGTCTCCCTTGGCCACCGCGGTCGCCACCTGGGTGATGTTGCGCACTTGGTCGGTGAGGTTGCTCGCCATGAAGTTGACGTTCTCCGTGAGACCGCGCCACGTTCCCGACACACCCTTGACTTCGGCCTGCCCCCCGAGCCTGCCCTCGGTGCCGACCTCGCGCGCCACGCGCGTTACCTCGTCTGCAAAGGAGCTGAGCTGGTCGACCATCGTGTTGATCGTGTTCTTCAGTTCGAGGATCTCGCCGCGCACGTCTACGGTGATCTTCTGGCTCAGGTCCCCCTTGGCGACCGCGGTGGTCACCTGCGCGATGTCGCGTACCTGCGCGGTCAGGTTGTCGGCCATGAGGTTGACGTTTTCGGTCAGGTCCTTCCACGTTCCCGATACTCCCTTGACCTGCGCCTGGCCCCCGAGCTTGCCTTCGGTGCCGACTTCACGCGCGACGCGAGTGACCTCGTCGGCGAACGAGGAGAGCTGGTCAACCATCTTGTTGATCGTGTCGGCCAGCGCAGCGACCTCGCCCTTGGCCTCGACCGTGATCTGCTGTGTGAGGTCACCTTCGGCCACCGCGCTCGCAACGGAGGCGATGCTGCGCACCTGGTTGGTGAGGTTGCTCGCCATGAGGTTGACGTTCTCGGTCAGGTCCTTCCAGGTTCCCGAAACGCCCTGGACCTCGGCCTGGCCCCCGAGCTTGCCCTCCGTGCCGACTTCACGCGCGACCCGAGTGACCTCGTCGGCGAACGCACTGAGCTGGTCGGTCATGGTGTTGATCGTGTCGGCCAGCGCCGCAACCTCGCCCTTGGCCTCGACCGTAATCTTCTGCGAGAGGTCCCCACGCGCCACTGCCGTTGCGACGTAGGAGATGTTGCGGACCTGGTCGGTGAGGTTGCTCGCCATACCGTTGACTGAGTCGGTGAGGTCCTTCCACGTCCCCGAGACGCCCTTGACCCTGGCCTGACCCCCGAGGCTGCCCTCGGTGCCGACCTCACGCGCCACACGGGTTACCTCCTCGGCGAACGAGGACAGTTGGTCGACCATCGAGTTGACGGCAGTACCGATGCGGAGGAACTCCCCCTTGACCGGTTGACCTTCGATCTCGAGGGCCATCTTTTGGCCGAGGTCGCCCTCCGCAACGGCGGTGAGGACACGCGCGACCTCCGTTGTCGGTCTGCGGAGATCGTCGATCAGCGAATTGATTGCGTCGACTCTGTCGAGCCACGCGCCCCCGGCGCCGGTGAGCTTGAAGCGCTCGGTCATCCGGCCCTCGCGCCCGATGACCCTGCTCACGCGTGACAATTCCTTGGTCATCTGGTTGTTGCGGTCGACCACTCCGTTCAGAGCGGACGCGATCTCGCCCATGATCCCGCTGCGACGCGCGTTCAACCGGACCGTGAAGTTGCCCTCTCGGACGGCCTCAAGCGCATCCAGCAGTTGTTCGAGTTGCTCGTGAGTCACCACCGAACCGTCGGGCGTCACCGCGGAGCGTCGCTCCACTCCGGACCGCGTCGTCTTCTTTTTGGTGCTGGTCGCTTTGGCTCCGGAACCCCGAGTGCTCCTCGTGGCCATACCCCATCCCTTCGTAAGCGGCCTAAGCCGGTGGTCTCAGAGACCCTCTTGAGAGTCTGAAGCGATGCCCAAATCTACTGCTGGAGACGACGGGGGGTGAGGTTGACCCCCGGACCACTAGGGGCCTTCTTCCGCCTCGTCCCCTGGAGCGGTCGCGGTGGCCGCGCACTCGTCGAGGTCGATCGCGGTGGCCGCGTCGTTCGCTTCTTCGAGATTCTGGCTGAGACGCTCGTTGATCTCTCGCACGGCCTCGATGTTCGCCTGATTCTCGTCCTCGGTCTCGGGATCGAAGTTTTCGACCGAGTTCCCCACCGCGTCTGCGAGGGGAATGATGTCGCCGATCGCAGCGTCGAGCCGCTCGAGCATGGTGTTGAAGTCGCCGGATGACTCGGTCGGCGCTTCGAGCTCCCTCAACTCGTCGAGCAACTCGTTGAGCTCTTCGGTTGCAACCTCGGCGAACTGCCGCGGATCCTGCTGCTCTGTGGCGTCACCACCGAGCTCCTCGATGGCATCCTCGGTCTGAGCACAGATGCGGTTCGCCTCGGCGGTGAACTCTTCGCTCGACATCGCGCCGTCACATGCGCTCAGCATGATCACAGCGACAAGTGCGAACATCCGGTTCCTCGGTCGTCGGCCCATCGCGCGACCCTATAGGCATCCACTTCAGTCATTCGTTTCTTCGTCGGCGCTCGCGCGAGCCACCATCGTTGCGGTTGCCTGTGCGAGTGGACGAACTACGATCTCATCGATGTCGACGTGAGGGGGCCTGGTCACGGCCCACGCGATGCAGTCGGCGATGTCGTCTCCGGTCAGGGGTGTGAGCCCTTCGTACGGCCGCCCCGCCTTTGTGGCGTTGCCGTCGAACCGAACCATCGAGAACTCCGTCTCGACGAGGCCCGGCGAGATCTCGGTGATCCTGAGGGGGCGGCCGAGCCATTCCTTGCGCATGGTGTGAGTCAGTGCCCGGAGCGCGTGCTTGGACGCGGTGTAGCCGGCTCCACCGGGATAGGTTTCGAAGCCGGCGATCGACCCGACGTTGACTACGTGCCCGCCCGCGCCGCCCTCGAGCTTGGCCAGCAGCGTTTGCGTGACGCGCAGCACGCCCATGACGTTGGTGTCCCACATGAGCTGGACACGTCCCTCCTCGAGCTCCTCGACGGGCTGCAGCCCCGAGGCCATCCCGGCGTTGTTGACGAGCACGTCAACTCGCTCGATGGCCGCCGCGAAGGCGTCGACCGAGGATCCTTCGGTGACATCGAGCGACACCGCTCGGCCCCCGCAGCGCTCGGCAACGGCTTGGAGTTTGTCGAGTCGACGCGCCCCCAACACGACGTCGAACCCGTCGGCGGCGAGACGAATCGCGGTCGCCGCTCCTATCCCGCTGGAAGCTCCGGTAATGACGGCGGTTTTCTTCTCTGTGGTTGTCATGCAACCATTCTCACCATGAACGCGCGAGTTGCGGACAAGGTTGTCATCACCGGGGCGCCGCTGGACCTCGGCCAGGAGCGGCGCGGGGTCGACATGGGGCCAAGCGCGATTCGCTACTCCGAGATCGAGGAGCGGCTCGAAAGGATGGGCCTCACGGTGTCAGACCACGGCGACGCCCGCACCGAGATTCCCGAGCTCGCCAGCGAACGAGACGAGCACGCCCGCTATCTTCCGGCGATTCTCGGATCCTGCGCTCAGATCGCCAAAGACGTGGCCGCCACGGCAGAGTCGGGGGCGATGCCGCTCGTGCTTGGCGGTGACCATTCGATCGCGATGGGGACGCTGGCCGGCCTCTACTCGGTTCAAGGGCCGGGCGGGGTGCTGTGGGTCGATGCACACGGCGATCTCAACACGCCGAAAACGTCTCCCTCGGGCAATGTTCACGGCATGCCGCTGGCCGCCGCGCTGGGGGAGTGCGGCTTTGTCGTCGAGGGCTTCGAGCCCGCGCCGTGGGTCGATCCCGCGCGCGTCGCCATCGTCGGCGCCCGCCAGATGGACGAGGGCGAGAAGCAATTGGTCCGGGACAAGGGGTTGTGCGTGCTTACGATGGCCGACATCGATAGGCGCGGGCTGGCCTCGGTCATGCACGAGGCGCTCGTGGTCGTGGGGGGGCCCGGCTTCGTCCATCTCTCACTCGATATCGACGCGTGCGACCCCGAGATCGCGCCTGGGGTGGGCACTCCTGTTCGAGGGGGCCTGAGTTATCGCGAGGCGCATCTGGCGATGGAGCTCCTGGCTCAGGCCGAGGTCATCACGTCGCTGGAGGTTGTCGAGGTCAACCCCATCCTCGACAACGCCAACCAGACCGGCGATCTCGCAGTCGAGTTGGTAGCCAGCGCACTAGGCGCCAGCATCCTCTAACCGTTCCCCCCACCCGTTCTGAATGCCGTCACTCCCCGCACATCGAGACTCACGAGCCAGGGAAACCGTCGAGTCGGCTAGTCGCGCAGGACTCGGCCCTCCATTCCTCCTGCGACCGTGATGACCTCGCCGCTTATGTGACCCGAGATTTCGTCCGACGCCAGCGCCATTATCGTGCGGGCGACGTCGTCCGCCGCGCCGAGCTTGTCGAGCGCCATCGTGCGGGTGATGCCCTTGACGAAGTCGCGATCCTTCACGATGTCGCGCGTCATGTCCGTCGCGGTCCAGCCCGGCGCAACCGCGTTGACGCGTCCGCCCGGAGCGATGCGCACGATCTCGTTCTTTAGGCTCTTCAGGAATCCCGAGACGAGCGCGCCCTTCGCCGCCGCGTAGTCGCTGTGGCCCGCTTCGCCAAAGATCCCAGCGGTGGACGCAACGATCACGATGTTGCCCTCACCGGATTGTGCGACGTGGCGGAGAAAGGCGCGGCACGACAGAAAGACGCTGTCGAGATTGGCGGCGATGTAGAGGCGCCACCGCTCGTACGTCATGTCCCACACAGGGGTGTCGTCGCTCGGCCAATCGCCGGCGTTCGCGACCAGCACGTCGAGCCGGCCCAGTGCGTCGACGGCCGCGGGTACGAGTGCTTCGGCATCGGACTCGACCGTAAGGTCGGCTCGCAGCGCACGGCCCCCGATCTCTGCGGCGAGCGCCTCGGCTTTGTCCTTACTCGAGCGGTAGTGGACCGCGACGAGCGCGCCCTCGGCCGCAAAGGCGCGCGCCACGGCCGAGCCGATGCCGCCGGCGCCCCCCGTAACCAGCACACCCTTGCCCTCGAGCCCAGTTTCCATCGTTCCTCCAGAATCGGTTGGGCCGCGACGCTACCCGCGCGTCCGATCTCTGGCTCCCGAGTTTCGATCTGCGGGAGCGACGGCATTCGGAACGGTAGTGGGGGGGCGCTACCCTGGGTGCTTATGAAGGACGTGGGCATCGTCGGGGTTCCTTACTCCGGCAAGACGACTCTCTTTTCCGCGCTTACCAACGCGGGCACAGCCGGGGGACGCTCGAACCAGGCGGTCGTCGACGTGCCCGACGAGCGACTAAGGAAGTTGACCGAGCTCGAGGGCTCGAAGAAGACGGTCCACGCGAAGGTGCGTTTCGTCGACGTGCCGGGGGGCCTTACGGCCAAGGGCATAGCCGAGTTCCGCCAAACCGATGCGCTCTGCATCGTCGTCCGCTCCCACGGACCCGACGCGGACCCGAGCGGGGAGCTCGCTTCCGTCGACACCGAGCTACTGCTCGCGGATTTGGGCAGCATCGAGCCGGCTCTCGACAAGGGTCGCAAGAAGGCGCGCTCGTCCAAGGACATCCAGAGAGAGGTCGAGGTCCTCGAGCGCGCCCACAAGCTGCTCGAGTCTGAGTCTCCGCTGCGGGACGAACCCTGGGAGGCCGAGGAGCTCAAGTTCCTGCGCGGCTTCGGCGCTCTCACGCTCAAGCCGTGGATCGTCGTTGCGAACGTCGCGGAGGGGGCCGGTCTACCGGACGCTCTCCCCGAGAACTCGATCGCGGTGTCCGCTTCGCTCGAGGCAGAGGTCGCCGGCATGGATGACGCCGACGCGCGCGAGTTGCTGGCGGGCTTCGGGGTCGACGAGCCCGGTCTCGGCCGTGTCATCCGCGCCTGCTATCAGGCGCTCGACCTCATCACCTTCCTCACGACGGGCGAGGACGAGACGCGCGCCTGGGAGGTGCGCCGCGGCGCCAAGGCCCCCGAGGCCGCGGGCGTGATCCACTCCGATCTCGAGCGCGGCTTCATTCGGGCCGAGGTCGTGCATTACGACGCCATCGTTGCGGCGGGCTCCTGGGACGAGGCCAAAGCGCGCGGCAGCCTGCGCGTCGAGGGCAAGGACTACGAGGTCGCAGAAGGGGACACCCTCAACGTCCGCTTCGCGGTCTAGTCGGCCCGGGCGCCTTCCGTTCTAGGCCGGGTGCTTGTCGTGGCCGGGATAAACGTCTTCCTCCGACTCGTGCCACACGGCGTGGTCGCCCGAGGTCTCGACGTTGAAGCCGTAGTCGAACACCAGCGAACCTCCGTAGGTGGCCCCGAAACCGACGAGGCTTCCCGCGAGCACCGACAGGATCAGCCCCACTGCGTTGACGCCGTCGTCGAGACCGCGTGTCAGAAGGTTGATCACGACTATGGCGGTCACCGTCAGCATCACCGCCATGTGCCAGTTCGCCGTGCGCCACGCCTGGGTGTGTTTGGGCGTCGACTTGAGCCAGTCCCAGAATCCGGTGAGGCTGGTCGGAATCGACACGATGAAGCCGCCGATGAGCGCGTAGGTGGCCGCCTGGTACATGTTGCCGCCGAGGTCTCCGCTGGAGAAGAACGAAATCACGTCGAAGACGGCGGCGAGAACGTAGGCGCCGACGGGGATGTCCGTGAGCGGTGGATGAAGAGGCTTCCCGGCGAACCCGCGCAGGCCCTTGAAGGTGCGGCCCTTGAAGGTGATCCCGGGCTTGATCGAGAACAGCCGTGCCATCCCATCCTCCTCGCTCGCTCCACCTCGACTCGACGCGTCCCAGCTCGCCTCCAACGTACTTCCTCGGGTGTTTGTTGGGACTCATGCGCGCTCAGCCCGCACCACGCCCCAGAATCAAGTGACGCTGAGCGGGTCTCGGCGGTGGCTCGGGTGTTTGTTGGGACTCATGCGCGCTCAGCGCGCACCACGCCCCAGAATCAGATGAGGACGTGGCCGCCCGAACGACGCGGGTCGTGGATCGCGTCGACGGTGCCGTCTTCCGACACCGACGCCGCCTGCACCGCTCCGAAGTACATGTGGATGTCGTCGTAGGGCCGCGCAATGAAGTCGAGTCGATCGCCGGGCAGGCCCGGCTCGAAGCAGAGCGTCTCGCCCTCGGGCCTGGGATCGAGATGAGCCCGGGGAGCGGACACCGCGTCCTCGAGTGAGTCGCCGTCCACCGCCATGCGCATGAGGGTCTGGGCGATCGCGCCCACGATGCGATCGGCCCCCGGCGAACCGAGCCCCACCACGAGTCCGGGTCCGGACGCGATCGTCGGCGCCATGTTCGAGTGACAGCGCGACCCAGGAGCAAGTCCGTGCACGCCGAGCGGGTTGAGCTCCTCCTCGCCGAGCGAGTTGTTCAGCAGCATGCCGTGCACGACCAGGCCCGCCCCATAGCCGTTGGACTCCGTGATCGAGCAGACGTAGCCGTCGGAGTCGGCGGCCGAGCCGTGTGTCGTGTCCTGCGAGCGCAGCGCCCTGCCGTTGATCCCGTCGATGGCCTCCTGGAAGGCCGAGGCGATGCCGGTGGGATCCCCGTAGCGCTCCCGGCGGTAGCCCGTCGCCATGCGCTGCGCCTCGATGAGCGAGCGGAGCCTCTCTGCGGGCTCGTGGAGGTCGGCGGAATGCAGCAACGCCAGCATGTGCACGAGAACGGCGCCCCCGACCGCGGGCGGCGGATTGGTATCGACCCGCCAGCCCCATACCTCGCTGATGAGGGCTTGGCGAACCGAGGACTCATAGCGGCTCAGATCGTCGACGGTCATGAAGCCGCCGTCCGCCTGGATAGCGTCGGCGAGCTCTCCCGCGAGCTCGCCCGAGTAGAAGACCTCGGGGCCTCGAGCGGCGACGAGCTCGAGAGCTTCCGCAAGCTCGGCCTGGACGAGGTGGTCGCCCTCGACCAGCGGATCGCCGGTCGGCGCAAAGATCGCCGTGGCGGCGGGATACTTGCGCCATACCGGATCCCACGTCACGGAAAGGTAATAGGAAACGGTCTTCGACATCGGCAGGCCGTTGCGCGCCGTTGCGATGGCATCGGTGAACAGAGCCTCCCATTCGATGTTGCCGTGACGCTCCCAGGCCCTGCGCGCCGCGGCGAGTATCCCAGGAACCCCGACCGAGCCTCCGCCGATGCCCGTGTACATCCCGTCCGCGTACTCGGGAAAGAAGACTCTCTGCAGACCCTGGCCGGGTTCCCCCGGCGTCGTGTGAGGCATGGCGGTGTTGCCGTCGAAGATCTCGATTTCTCCCGCCGGTGTTCGCACCAAAACGAAGCCGGACCCACCAATCGAGCCGAAGAACGGTTCGGCGACCCAGGCCATGATCGAGGCGGCGAGGCACGCGTCGACGGCGTTGCCTCCCGCGCGCGCGACGCCGGCCGCGGCCTCCGCCCCAGGGAGGCTTCCCGCCGCGGCAGCGAGTCGGGACTTTGACATGGGCGAAGACTAACCTCAGTCTTCGCCCATATCCCTCGTAGGATTCCGGCGTGTCTGCGCCTCGGTCACAACGTCAGAGTTTCGAGATCGCCACCGAGCACGTCGCTCGATGCGATCCCGCCGTCGTCATGCGCCATCTCCTCGACTCGTCCCAGTGGCCTCGATGGCAGGCAGAGATCGTTGCGACGGTTGGCCCCGAGCGTGTCGAGACGGGTGACGTTGTTCGAGGTCACGCCGACCTTCTCGGCTTCGGGGTCGCCGGTCGAGCTTCGATCGAAGAGGTCGAGTCCAACGGTTTTACGGAGGACGTGCTCGTCGGTGTGCGCATGCGGGTCAGGTACGAGGTTCGGCCGGACGAAGGAGGGTCCCTGGTTCGGTCGCGGATCGTGACCGAGGCGCCAACGGGACTGTCCGGACGGGTGCTCGGGTGGCTCCTTCGCCGGCGGCTCCGGTCGATGCAGCGCACCTCGCTCGCGCGACTGGCGCGCCTCTCCGAAGAGCATTAGCTTGCACGGATGATTCTCGGAGCTCATGTTCCCGACGAGGACCCTCTCGAACACGCCGAGGTTATCGGCGCGGCCGCCATTCAGATGTTCGTTGGGCCCCCTCAGTCGTGGAAGAAGCCTCCGTCTCGCCCAGACGCACAGGAGCTCAGGGACTCCGACATACCGATCTACGTTCACGCCCCCTACCTGATAAACGTCGCATCTCCAAACAACCGCGTACGGATTCCGTCCCGCAAGATCCTGGCCGGCACGCTCGAGCGTGCGGCCGAGATCGGAGCGGTCGGGGTCATCGTGCATGCGGGCCACGCCGAGGACGGCATCGAGAGAGGGTTCGTCCGCTGGCGCAAGGTCTTCGAGGAACTGGAGGACGATGCCCCCCGTATCCTGATCGAGAACACCGCGGGGGGCGACAACGCCATGGGCCGTCAGGCCGACGTGATCGCAACCCTATGGGAGCACCTCGAGGATTTCAGCCCCGGCTTTTGTTTCGACACCTGCCACGCACACGCCGGCGGTGAGAACCTCAGCGACGTCGTCGAGCGCCTTCTCGGCGCGGTTGGGAGCATCGACCTCGTGCACGCAAACAACTCGCGCGACGCCGCCGGCAGTGGCCGTGATCGGCACGCAAACTTCGATTCGGGAGAGATTGATATCGACGCCATCGTGGACATGGTCAAGGCGTCCAAGGCCCCCACGGTCATCTGCGAGACACCCTGGCCCGGCATCGCCGCCGATCTAGAGACCCTTCGCAAGCAGATCTAGGAGGCTCCGAAAAGAGTCTCAAGACCCTTTCGGCGCGAACCTTCACCCACTAGGCTTCGCCACACAACATGGGAATGAGTGTCAGCGCAGGCGAACTACAGCACCACAACCGTCCTCACCGCCGTTCTCACCTGAGCAGGCGGGCTCTTGTCGATCTCGCGGATCTGAGAGTGGCCGGCGCGCTCGCGCTCGGAGCGGGGGCGCTCCTCCCGTTGCTCGGTCATCCTGGGCCCGGCTGCGTGCTGCGCGCCGCCACGGGGATTCCCTGTCCCATGTGCGGGATGAGCACGAGCGTTCAGGACACACTTCGTCTCGATCTCGAGAGCGCGTTTGTCGCCAACCCCGCCGGAATCGCCGTGGTCGTGGCCTCGGCGGCGCTGCTCGTGTATCGAAAGCCTCACCGAGTCGCCGTTCCCGTGTGGTTGCCGGTGGTCGTTCTCGTGGTGATGTGGATTTATCAGTTGATCCGTTTTTCGGTTCTTTAGGGAAGGAGGAGCCCATGTCGAATGGTTATCCGCCGCAGGGCGGTCAGGGTGGGGGCGGATATCCGCCGCAGCAAGGACAGCCGCAGTACCCCCAGCAAGGACAGCAGCAAGGACAGCCGCAGTACCCCCAGCAAGGACAGCCGCAGTACCCGCAGCAGGGACAGCAACAGGACGGGCCGCAGCAGGGAGGCTATCAACAGCCGAGTGGCCAGTACCAGCAGGGTCCCTCCGGCCCCAGGGCTAGCTTCGGCCAGCGCCTCGGCGCCTACGTGATCGACTACTTGATCTTCGCCGTGCCCCTGTTCCTCGTGGCGACGGTGCTTGGAGTCTTCAGCGCGGCAACCGTCGAGTTCAATCCCGAGACGGGGGAGATCGCCAGCTCGGGTGGCCCCGGCGCCGGCGCGCTCCTGCTTTTCTACCTTCTCGCGATCGGGGCGCCGCTTCTTTACTTCGGCTACTTCGAAGGTGGCCCAACGGGCCAGACCATTGGGAAAAAGGTGTTGGGCATCCGCGTCATTCGCAAGCAGGACGGGCAGCCCCTCGGGTGGGGTCTCGCCATCGGTCGTTACTTCGCTCGGGCTCTGTCCAGTATCTGTCTGCTCGGCTACCTCTGGATGCTGTGGGATTCGGAGAAGCAGACCTGGCACGACAAGTTGACGAACACCGTCAGCGTTCCCTTGACCGCCTATCCACTCCAGCAAGGCGGAGGGCAACAGCAGAACTACGGGCAGTACAGATGATGCTCGCAAACCGGCGGCAACAAGAGAAAGAGAGGTAGAGCAGTGTCAAACGGTTACCCACCGCAGGGTGGGCAGGGTGGCGGTCAGCCACCCCCCGGAGGTGGATACCCTCAGCAAGGACAGCCTCAGTACCCGCAACAGGGACAGCCTCAGTACGGCCAGCCCCAGCAACAGCAGCAGCCCGGTGGTTATCAGCAGTATCCTCAGACGCAGAGCCAGTACCAGACCGGCCCGTCGGGCCCGCGCGCCAACTTCGGTCAGCGTTTGGTCGCGGTCATCATCGACACCATCATCTTGCAGATTCCGCTGTGGATCGTCGGCAGCATCCTCGGTGCCTCGTTGTTCTCCTTCAACTTCACGGTTAATGAGTCGACCGGCGAGCTCACTGGTGGTGGCGCGGGAGCGGCGGGAGGAGCGCTCCTTCTCTATTGGTTGCTATCGATCGCCCTTCCGCTCGCCTATTTCGCGTTCTTCGAAGGCGGAGACTCGGGCCAGACCATCGGCAAGAAGGCGATGAGCATTCGCGTGATTCGTCAGCAGGACGGCCGTCCCCTCGGCTGGGGTCTCGCCATCGGTCGCTATTTTGCGCACTTTCTTTCGGCCATCGCCTGTTTGATCGGGTACTTCTGGATGCTGTGGGATCCCGAGAAGCAGACCTGGCACGACAAGTTGAGCAGCACCTTGGTCGTGCCCACGGCGGCTTATCCGGTACAGCAGTCCGGCGGCCAGCAGGGTGGCTACAACCAGTACGGGTAAACCACGCGCGCACTGAAGGCCGGTTCGGGGGAGCCGGCCTTCATGCGCTTCACTCTTAGCCTGCCAAGGAGTCCTTGAGCGCGGCGACGTGGGTGCGCGCGTTAACCCCGTAAAGCGCTTGTTCGATGGTGCCTTGCTCGTCGATCACGAAGGTCGCGCGCTGGACCGTCAGCGGGATGCCCTCGAACTCGCCGAACTCGCCCGTCGCGCTATAAGCCGAGGCGAGGCTCATGTCCTCGTCTACTAACAAGGGGAAGTTGAGGCGGTACTTGGCTGCGAAGGACTCGTGCGAGCCGGCTCCCTGGGGACTGGCTCCAAGAACGATGTAGCCGAGATCACTTAACTCCGAGTGGGCGTCTCGAAAGTCACAGGCTTGGGCCGTGCAGCCTGGCGTATCGTCGGCCGGATAGAAGTAAAGGATGACCTTGTTGCCGCGCAGGTCGGCGAGACGCCACGTCTTGCCCTGGGCGTCCTCCGCCACGAATTCGGGCGCAGCGTCCCCCGGCACCAGCTTTCCCATGACCCGTTCCTCCGCCTCGCACGATAGTCGTCGTTCTCAGGGAACCATCCTGTCGAGGATTGATTCCTGCAGCCAGCCCAGCCAGTGCATGATCTGAAGCGGCTCGAAGCGCGGATCGTCCGGGTCTGGTTCCTCGTCCATGGTCTCCGCCGTCACGTCGAGGCGGGTCCCAATGGCGAGCCGCATGTCGGTGAGCGTCCTTATCCACGCATCCGCATCGTCGGGGGTCAGGGTGATCCTGGCTCCACCCCTTGATCCGAGAGCCTCCGCCACGCGCTCGAGCGACTCCAGTTTGGTCAGGCTCAGGTCACCGCCGATGATCTCGCGGTAGTCGGCCGCGTCCTTCGGGTTTTCGTAGGCGTCTGGGAAAAGCCGTGCATGAACGGGATTGTCCGGATCGGATTCTCTGAGAAGAGCGCGCATCTGCTCGGTCAAGTCCCGGAGAATCGCAGCCTCGTGGGCGTTGAACTTCAGAGCGACGTCACTCACTCTTGCTCATGGTGGCCCAGAGCCCGTAGCCGTGGAGCCGGAAACAGTCCATCTCGGCCTTCTCGCGCGGGCCGCTCGAGACGACAGCCTTGCCCTTAAAGTGGACGTCCAGCATCAGCCTGTGAGCCTTCTCGCGCGAGTAGCCGAAGAGCTTTTGAAAGACGTGCGTGACGTAGGACATCAGATTGATCGGATCGTCCCACACGATCACGAGCCATGGGCGGTCGGCCTCGACGACCTCTTTGACGTCGGACTCGCGCTCGATATCGGGCGCGATCGTCGGCTGCGGCATGCCATCAATCGTCCCACTTTCCGAGCGCGCGTTCGAACCTGACGAGGGGTGGGAAACCAAGGGAGCAAGCGCACAAGGTCTTGACTCCCCGTTCTGAGGGATGCGATCTCCCTTGACCAACCGTTCGGGGAGTCCGGTCCGCAGTTGACTGAGGGGTCCGAGAGTTGACGATTTCATCCAGAAAGTTTGCCGAAAGGGCCTCACATCCGGTAACGCCTCGGCATGCATCGAGTCTTGTGTAGTAGAGGGTCGCACCAAATCCACGCACACGGGCAGGGAGGTTCGTGCACGTAATGGAGATTCGCGCGGTCGATGCCGCGTTCCTGAGCGACGCCGACGACGAGACACTGGCCGCGCGCTCTGCGGAAGATTTCGAAGCGTTCGCAGAGTTGTACCGGCGCTACGCCTGCGTTGTGTTTCGCGTTGTTCGGGCACGCACTCCAAGTGAAGATGTGGCCGAGGACATTACTGCGCACGTCTTCTTCAAGGCCCTAGTCAAGGCCGACGAGTGGCGGGGCGAGGGTAACTACCGGTCGTGGCTCTACGGCATCGCCCGGAATGCAGTGTCAACGTGGCGTCGTGACCATGGTTCTAATGCGGTGGGGCTGGAGATCGTTCCAGACATCGAGGATCCGGTTCCGACGCCGCCTCACCAGGTCGTCATCGGTGAGGAGCGCGACCTCATATGGAAGCGCGTCGCCGAGTTGCCCGACGCGCAACGTGAAGCGGTAGTGCTCCGATATCTGAAGGAGCACTCGATCGACGAGATAGCGAGCATCACGAAACGCACGAAGGGCGCAGTTCGCATTCTGCTGCACCGTGCTCGCTCGAGACTACGCAGGCAGATCGAAGCAATGCAGGAAGAGCCAGAGAAGAAAGCGATCGTCTCGACGATCGCGCCAGAGAAGAAAAGCGATCGTCTCGACGATCGCGCCAGGCAAGGAAGCGCCCGTCTCGACGGTGGCGCTAGAGGAGGACCATAAGTGAAGGCAGGACTATTTCCAGGGCAAGGAATCCCGGCGGGCACAGTGCTCGACTGGTTGCCGGAGAACGATTCGCTGGTGGACGAGTCGCAGATGACGCTCGGCTACCCGCTGCGCCGTCGGGTCAAGATCACGGCGCGCCGCGAGGGAGCCTTGCTGGCGACCGAACTCGCTCAACCCGCGATCTTCGTCGCGAGCGTTCGCTCGTGGCGCAAGACGGATGAGTCTCACGACTTCTACACGGGGCATAGCCTCGGCGAGTACGCGGCGCTGGTCGCAGCCGGGGCGATCAGCTTCGGTGACGCTCTGCGAGTCGTGCGCGTCCGAGGCGAGGCGATGAACGGGGCGAGTAAGTCCTCTCCAGGAACCATGATCGCCGTTCTCGGAATGGGCCTCGAAGCCGCGCACGAGATCGCCACTGCGGCGGGCGTGCAGGTGGCCAACGACAATGCTCCAGATCAGGTGGTGCTCGCAGGTCCGGAGGCGGCTCTCGAGCGAGCCGCGGCACTGGTGGGCGAAGCGGGCGCTCGCTCCGTGCTCCTCGAGGTGTCCGGCGCCTTTCACACCGAGGCGATGGCGGCGTCCGCCAATGACCTGCGGGAGGCACTCGAGTCCGTGGACATCACCATGCCGCGCGTGCCCGTCATCTCGAACGTCACCGCCGAGCCTTACGGTTCGGCCGACGCCATCAGAGAACTGCTTGTGACCCAGCTCACGCACCCGGTCCGCTGGCGCGAGTCGATCGAGCACCTGTGGACGCAGGGCGCGCGCGACTTCGTGGACCTCGGTCCGGGGCGGGTCGTAGCCGGGTTGGCAGCTCGAGTCACCCGAGACCTCGAGAAGAAGGAGGTGCCCGTTGGCGCCTGAGACTGCAACCCTAGAGGAGTTCGCTCCTGCCCCCGAGGTCACGCATATCGACGAGAAGGTCATCGTGTCCCCCTGCGCCGGCCGCTTCCTTCCGCTTCCACCCGAGGTCTTCACGACCGAGGGGGAATGGGTCGAGGCGGGACAGCCGGTGGGCGCCATTCAGGTCAACGACGAGCGCGTTCCCGTCACGTCGCCTCACAGAGGCTGGATGATGGGGATGCTCGCGGTCATAGGCCAGCCCGTGCGTTCGGGCGAGGCGCTCTTCTGGGTGCGAGGCCGATGAGCCTCGGCTCCACCATTACCGGCATCGGGGTTCACGTGCCGGAAGGACAACTCGCCAACTCGGAGCTCGCGGCGCGTCTCAGCGTCAGCGAGGAGTGGATCTTCGGGCGGACCGGCATCAGCAGTCGCCACGTCGTCGACGAGTCCGAGTCGAGTTCATCGCTCGGAGTTGTTGCCGCTCGTCGCGCGCTCGACCACGCAGGGCTCAGGCCCGCCGACGTCGACATGATCATCGTCGCGACGATCTCACCGGATATGCAGTTTCCCGCCACTGCGAGTTTGATCCAGCACGCGCTCGGCGCGGGCAACGCCGCAGCTTTCGACTTGGGGGCCGGGTGCTCCGGATTCCTGTTCGCGCTCGCTCAGGCCAAGGCGATCGCTGAGTCTGGTTCCGCCCGACGGGTGCTGGTCGTCGGTGCCGATGTGCTCAGCCGCTACGTGGATCGCACCGACGCTCGCTCGAGCATCCTGTTCGGCGACGGAGCCGGAGCCGCCGTCGTCGAGGCTATCGACGCCCCGACGGAGATCGGACGCTTCATCCTTCGCAACGACGGTGCGAACCCCGAGCTGCTGTGCGTTCCGAACGGCCGCCCCTTCATCCAGATGAACGGGCGTGAGGTCTACAAGGCTGCGGTCACCGGCATGACGAGCGCAGTGGCGGACGCGCTCGACGCCGAGGGTATGAAACCGGACGAGGGCGCCTGGCTCGTCGCTCACCAGGCGAACGCGCGCATCCTCGAGGCGGTCGCCCGACGGCTTGAGTGGCCTGCCGATAGGGTCATCGTGAACATCAACGACTACGGCAACACGTCGTCGGCGTCGATTCCGCTGGCGCTGCATGAGGCGATGAACGACGGCCGTCTTCGGGACGGCGACGACGTCATGCTCACCGCCTTCGGAGCGGGCTTTGCGTGGGGTGCGGGCCTCGTTCGGTGGCGCATCCCCGCGTCGATCGGTCGCGAGGGAACCGAACGAGAGGTGCTTCATGTCTGAGATCGCTCTCGTCACCGGTGGGTCGCGCGGCATCGGACGAGCTATCGCTCGCGCTCTTGCCGCCGATGGTTTCACCGTCGCCGTCAACTTCGTGGGCAACGAGGGCGCGGCGAAGGACGCCGTCGAGGCGATCGCATCCGATGGTGGCGAAGCCATCACCGTGCAGGCCGATGTGTCCGACTCGAGCCAGGTCGATGCGCTCTTCGACGAGGTCGAGGAACGCCTCGGTCCCGTGAACGTGCTCGTCAACAACGCGGGTGTGCGCGCCGACGGACTCGCGCTCGGACTGAAGGACGACGCCTGGCGCAAGGTCATAGATACGAACCTGTTCGGCACCTTCGCCTGTACCCGCCGGGCGCTGCGTCCGATGCTGCGAGTCCGCAAGGGCCGGATCGTCAACATCACTTCGATCTCCGGCCTGCACGCCAGCCCGGGTCAAGCCAACTACTCGGCCGCCAAGGCGGGCGTCATCGGTTTGACCAAGACCGTCGCGGCGGAGGTCGCGGGCAAGGGCATCTTCATCAACGCGGTTGCGCCCGGTCTCATCGCCACCGACCTCACCGCAGGCCTCAACGATAAGCAAGTCGAGGCGATCCAGGGCCGAGTTCCGGCCAAGAGGATCGGTACACCCGAGGACGTCGCCTCGCTCGTGGCGTGGCTCTGTTCGGAACGGGCCTCTTACATCACGGGGGCCGTCTACACGGTCGACGGCGGCCTCACCGCCTGACAATCAGAAGAAAGCAAGGCAGCACTCAACCAAGGAGGAAGAAATGACGGACAAGCAGCAGGAGATCTTTGCGGTAATCAAGGAGCACCTCGAAGGCCGAGGCATCGAGGCCGACGACATCACCATGGAGGCCGACCTGGCCGGCGACATCGGACTCGACTCGCTCGACACCGTCGAGCTGACGCTGGCGCTCGAGCAACACTACGAGATCGAGATCCCCGACTCCGAGCTCGAGGAGCTCGCGACGGTCAAGGACGCGGTCGCGCTCATCGAGAAGAAGGTGTCCGTCAAGACATGAACAGTGGGAACAGAGACGTAGTCATCACGGGCGCCGGCGTCGTGACTCCCATCGGAGTCGGCATCGAGGCGATGTGGGACTCGCTGATGTCGGGTGCCTCGGGGGTCGGCCCTCTGACGCACTTCGATGCGTCCGACCTGCCCGTCACCATCGCGGCCGAGGTAGATGACTTCGACGCGGGCGACTACATGGAGCGCCGAGAGATCGGGCGGAACGACCGCTTTACCCATATGGCCGTCGCCGCTGCGCGCATGGCGATCGAGCACGCGGGTGCGGACAATCTTGCGGTAGCCCCAGAGCGCGTCGGCGTGATCGTCGGTTCCGGCATCGGGGGAATCGGCACGATCGAGCGCGAGAAGGAAGCGTTTCTTGCACGGGGGCCGCGCGCCGTGAGCCCCTTCACCATCCCCAAGCTGATGCCGAACGCGGCAGCGGCATCCATCGCGATGAAGCACGGTTTCAAGGGAGTGAACTACGCGCCGTCGTCCGCATGTGCCACAGGAGCTCACGCGATCGGTGAGGCATTGCGCGCGATCAGAACCGGCGTGGCCGACGTGATGCTGGCCGGCGGAACCGAGGCTGCGATCACACCGCTTTCGGTGGCCGCGTTCTGCCGGATGCAGGCTCTGTCGAGCCGTAACGACGATCCGGAACACGCAAGCCGGCCCTTCGACGCAAACAGAGATGGGTTCGTGTTCGGTGAGGGAGCCGGTGTGCTCGTGCTCGAGAGCCGCGCGTCCGCGGAGAAGCGAGGGGCGCCGATCCTGTGCACCCTTGCGGGCTACGGCGCTACCGCCGACGCCTTCCACGTCACGCAGCCGGATCCCGAGGGCATCGGGGCGACGTCCGCGATGCACGCGGCTTTGGAGGACGCCGGTGTCCATCCGGAAGACGTCGATTACCTCAACGCGCATGGAACCTCGACCCCGTACAACGACCGTATCGAAACGTTGGCGATCAAGAGCGCGTTGGGCAACGAGGCCAAAACGGTCTCGATTTCCTCTACGAAGTCGCAGATGGGTCACCTGCTGGGCGCGGCCGGAGCAGTCGAGGCGGCGATCTGCGCCCTGACCATCGAGCGCGGTACCGTGCCGGGCACGGTCAACTACGCCGACGCCGACCCCGACTGCGATCTCGACTACGTGACCGAGGGTCCCCGCAAGATGCAGGTGGACGTCGCACTGTCGAACTCCTTCGGGTTCGGTGGGCAGAACGCGGTGCTTGCTTTCCGAAGGACTGCCTAACCCATGACCAACCCCGTCTTCAGAGATCCGTCGCCGACTACGGGACATGCCAGCGCCTTCGGCGTTGGTCCCTCCCTGCTTGCCTCGTGATCGGGATCGACGTCGTGGACGTGGCGCGCCTCGAGGAGGCTCTAGAGCGAACGCCGTCGCTCGAGGCGCGCCTGTTCACGGAAGCAGAGCGCGCCTACTGCTCCACGAAGACGGATGCGGTGACGCGCTACGCCGGGACGATGGCGGCGAAGGAGGCCGTGATCAAAGCTCTGCGGCTCGGCCCCCTCAACGCATGGGCGCGACGCATCGAGATCACCCGGATGCCGGGCGGTGATCCTCGCGCCCGGGTTCACGGGCGGCGAGGTGACATCCCGGTTTCGATCAGCCACGACGGTGGCGTCGCGGTGGCGTGTGCGCTATCGCTTCCGGGCCTGGACGGCGTGTCCTCCGAACTCACCTCGCAGCGCCGCGATCATGCGGTTGGCGAAGGAGTCGTCCTGTCTGGACGCAAACCTGCTGAACAGCGCGAGAGCAATGGTGGGGGCCGGAGTCGCCTGGTTGATCGCCGCCTCGACGGTCCAGCGACCCTCGCCGGAATCCTGCACGAAGCCGGAGACCTGCTCTAGCCCGGGATCCTTTTGCAGCGCGCTGGCCGCGAGGTCGAGCAACCACGAGCGAATCACGCTCCCGTGGCGCCACACCTCGGCGATCTCCTCGATGTTCAGGTTGAAGTCGCTGCTTGCCAGGATGTCGAAGCCCTCACCATAGGCTTGCATCAGCGCGTACTCGATCCCGTTGTGGACCATCTTCGTGAAATGCCCCGAGCCCGGTTCGCCGACCAGCGCGTAGCCATCCGGCGGCGCCAGCGTGGCGAAGATCGGCTCGAGCCGCTCGAAGACGGACCTCTCGGCGCCGATCATGAGGCAGTAGCCCTCGGCAAGTCCCCACACTCCGCCCGATGTTCCCGCGTCCACGAAATCGATGCCCTTGTGATTGAGCGCGTCCGCGTGCTTCACGGACTCGGTGTAGCGCGAGTTCCCGCCGTCGATGACCGCGTCGCCGGCCTCCATGTGCGATGCAAGCTCGTCGATCGTCGAGTCCGTGACATCGCCGGCCGGCACCATGATCCAAACCGTCCGAGGGGCCTCAAGCTGTTCCACGAGATCGGCAAGCGAGTGCGCGCCGGTCGAGCGGTCGGCTTGCTCGGTGACGCTCGTCACGACCGATTCGTCGACGTCGAAGGCGACGACGTCGTGACCCCCCCTGCTTAGGCGGACAGTCATGTTGCCGCCCATCTTGCCGAGACCCACCATTCCTAGCTCCACGACGGTCTCCTCTCAAGAGCTCTCGATTGCGCGTTAGCCTGAGAGGACAAACTACTTCCGCAGATTCCCGAGGAGGCTCCAACCGATGCAGGAGACATTCAAGGTGCCGGATGTGTCATGCGGCCACTGCAAGAGCGCGATCGAGGGGGCCCTTCGCCCTCTTGATGGTGTGCAGACCGCAGAGGTCGACGTCGATACCAAGACCGCGA
>JALZIB010000076.1 GCA_030860505.1 Actinomycetota bacterium | reverse complement strand
GCCCAGGGGTAGAAGAAAACCGTCTCGATGTCGAAGATGATGAACAGCATCGCAACGAGATAGAACTTCACGGGGAAGCGTTCGTTCTCCGCGAGTCCCTCGTCGGGAACGATTCCGCTTTCGTAGGGCTGCAGCTTTGCCTCCGTCCACTTGCGAGGACCGAGCTTGGAGCTGACCCAGATCGAAGCCACGGCGAAGCCCGTGGAGAGGACGAGCAGAAAGAGAATCGGAAGATACGAATCCAGAGTCATCCTCGTTCTCCTCCCGCACCGACGGGGGAAAGCGCAGGCGCTCGTCCGGACGACCGCTCGGGTTTCAGCTCAGCGATCATCTTGAGTGCCTTTAGTCCTCGCTGCTCGTAGGTCGTCGCCTTGGTGTCCTCGAGGTTCGCCAGCAGTGTGAAGGCAAGGCTCATGACCGTCCTGCTGTTCATTCCGATCGACACCAGCTTCTCCATGAGCCACGGATATCCGATGACCTTCACGAAGCGACGTCCGAGACGATAGTAGGGACCGTAGGTCTGCTTGAGCTCGTCCGTGTAGCCATCGAGCGTTGGTGACGAGCCTGAGCGAAGCGCTTCATCGATGTGGCGAGCGGCGATGCGTCCCGTCTCGTAGGCGTACGCGATCCCCTCGCCGTTGCAGGGGTTGATGAATCCCGCAGCGTCGCCGGTCAGCAGGAAGCCGGGTCCGTGAGGCGGGGCGACGCTCCCTCCCATGAAGAGACGTCCTGCGCGCGGCTTGCTACAGACCGTTTGCTGGTTGATGTCCCACGAGGGCGGGAGCTGCGCCACGAAGTCGTTCTGAAGGTTGTTCAAGTTCACGGACTTCCACTGTCCGTAGGTTGACAGCAGCCCGACTCCTGCATTGACGGTGCCATCGCCAACGGGGAACACCCATCCGTAGGCGGGCAGAGAGTCGTCACCGCTCCGGACGTCGAGATAGGCCTCGAACCAACCTGAGCTCTCCATCGGGGAGTTGAAGTACTGGCGGATCGCGAGCCCCATCGGGTAACTCGGATCTCGATCTCGTGCAAGCGTACGCGTGAACTTGGTCGCCGCTCCTTCGGCCGAGATGACGAACTTGGCGCGTACCTCTTCGGTCTCGCCGTTCCGTTTTGCCTTGAACCCGGCGACGACGCCGCGCTCGAAAACCGGCTCGGTGACCTGCGTGTCGTAGAGCACCTTCGCGCCCTGCGCTTCGGCGTTGTCGAGCACGATCCGGTCGAGATCCTTGCGAGGTTTGACCAGCCCGTAGTTGCCCCAGTCGTCGAGCGTTGGGAAGTCGAGCTCCATCACCTTGCCGGCGGCGCGCACGCGTAGCCCCCGGACTCGTTCCCAGGTGGCGAGCTCCTCCTGAAGGCCCATCTGCTGCAGCACCTTGACGGCGCGCGGTGTCAGTCCGTCGCCGCACGTCTTCTCGCGCGGGAAGGTCTTCTTCTCGCAGACGAGCACGGAATGACCGCGCTCGGCCAGGAACTGAGCAGCAGCCGCTCCGGAGGGGCCACCCCCGACGATGGCGACGTCGGTCTCTGTCGGCACGGGAGCTACCCTCCTTCCTCCTCGGCACGTGCTGGGAACGCAGTGGCTGTGGGGCTTGTGAAAACTTTCACGAGCCTGCTCATCCTAGTACGAAGCGGGACTTCCGAACTCCAGCCGGGGAAACCCGTCCCCGCCCCAAGAAGGTCAGGCGTCGCCGCCTTCATCGTCTCCGCCGCCACCGCCCTGGCCGCCGCCACCGTCGTCTTGGCCACCGCCGCCACCCGGAGCGTCCCCGACGAGAAGCGTCCCCGTCATGTTGGGGTGGTAGTCGCACAAGAAGGGGTACTCGCCGGGCTCCTCGGGGGCCGTGAACTCGTAGTCGACGGTCGCGCCGCCCTCGGCGTCGTCGCTCGTGTAGAACGCTGCAGCCGGATCGCTGAGATCCTCCTCGGACTCGTAGAACGCGATGTTGTGGACCACGCCGTCTTGATTGTCGAGTGTGCCGCTCACGACTCCGCCGGCCTCCGCGGCGATCTCCTCGGTCTCGAAGGCCGTGTTGACCGCCACGATGGTGTTGGCGCCCTCGGCGTCCCCCGCCGTCTCCTCGTCCGCCGCCGTTGCGCCCTCGTCGGCCGGACTCGTGGCGTCGTTGTCGCTGTTGACCGCGAGAAAGCCGATCACGAGCAGCGGGACGAGCAGGTAGAGGATCGCAAGACCCCCCGAGCCCGAGCGCTCTCGCTGGGGCGCCGCCGCGGCCGGCACGCCCGTCTTGATGACCTCGTCGATGAGCCTGCGACGCTCGTACATCGCCTGCTGCCCGTCGAGCTGGGCGGGGGTGGCGACTCCGTCCTCGGGACGCATGCGGTTGCCGCCGGCGGTGCCGTAACTCACCCCCGTGGTGGGAACCGTCTGGGGTTGCGTCTGCGTCGCCGTAGCGGCCGCCGGAGCAGACGACGCCGCGGCCGGAGCGGCTGCGGCCGGTTGGGCCTCGGGCTCGGGGGCCGGAGCGGCTGCGGGCTCGGGGGCCGGAGCGGCTTCGGCCTCAGGTGTAGGGGTGGGCTCCGCTTCGGCGGCGGGCTCCGCTTCGGCGGTGGGCTCGGCTTCGGCCACGGGCTCCGCTTCCGCCGCGGGTTCGGCTTCGGCGGGCGCCTCCTCGTCGGCGGCCTCGGCGTCGCCGCCCTCGAGGTGGGGCTGCGCCCCCGGCCACCACTTGGGCTCCTTGGGATGCGGCGAGCCCGCTTCGGCCCTGGCGCGCGCGGCCTTCGCACGAGCCTCGGCGACGGAACCCGCCGTGCCCTTACTTTGCTCTTCCTGTTGGACTTCTTGGAATACCTGGTCCGGGTCCACTTCGCTCCTACGGTCTCCTTGGCTGAGACAGTTCGACTGAGGCAGTTGAGTAGTAGAGGCATAAATCTACATGCTGGGACATCCTGCAACCCTCACCTGGATCCATATCTCCGGCGTTCCACGGTGGCGGCGCGCAAGACTTCACACAAGCCTGTTGATCGACAGGTCGGCGAGTGCGAGAAGGGCGGCGCAGGGCTCGGGCGCAATGGGAGCCGTTCGCAGGCGAGCGCGCGCGGTCTCGGCCAGTTCGATCATCAGGTCCTCGACGGACGCCCTCGCTCCCGATTGTTCGACCAACGACCGTAGACGCTCGATGCCGGAGTCCGAGAGCGACTCGCCGCTGCCCCAACCGTCCTTGAACAAGCTCTGCTCCGGTTCCGAGAGCGCCGCAGCGGTGCGAGCGTAGAGCAGGTTGCGTTTGCCCTCTCTGATGTCGGAGTCCACGGGCTTGCCGAGCGAGTGGCGCTCCCCGAAAGTGCCGAGAAGGTCGTCGCGAAACTGAAAGGCCTCTCCCAATGGCTCTCCCGCGGCGGCAAGCGCGCCCACGACCTCATCGGCCGCGCCCGCCAGCCGGGCTCCGATCACCAACGGTTTCTCGATCGAGTAACGCCCGCTCTTGAGCACCGCGATTCGTCTCGCCTCGTCCTCGGTCACCTCGGAGTTGCCGGCAACCACCACGTCGAGGTACTGGCCGGCGATGACCTCTTGTCGCATCGTCTGATAGGCATCCATCGCCCGGCGCATCGGATCGGCCGAGAAGCCCGCGGCCAACAAACAGGAGTCGGCCAGCACGAGGGCGAGGTCCCCCGCCAGCACGCCGACCGAAACGCCGTGGCGTGCATGCACCGTCGCCTGGCCGCGGCGCTCGTCGGACGCATCCATAATGTCGTCGTGCACGAGGGCGAAGGTGTGCAGGAGCTCGAGGCTCGCCGCCGCCCCCACGATCGCGTCGTAGTCGCTGCCACCCCCGGCGCGGTAGCCCCAGTAGCAAAACGCCGGCCGCAACCGCTTTCCGCCGGCCGAGATCATGCGCCAGAGCTCCTCGATCAGTGGGCCGTTCTCGGGCAAAGCCGCGGAGCTGCGCCGCAGGAAGGCGTCGAGGTGCGCGTCGACGTCGAGGCGGAGCGCGTCGAGCGTGGGGAGGTAAGCGGGCGAAGTTGTGGGCATTGCGACGCTACCCTAGACCGATGAAAGCTAGGGCGGTTCTTGGTGGACTGAGCGCGGCGGTGCTCATGACCGCGTGCTCCTCAAACACAACCTCAGGCGACAGTGCGCCCAAGGAGGTGACGGGCCCCGTGCTCGAAGTGGACGGGGAGTCGCTCGGAGACGTGACGAGCTTCGAGGTCAAGGATCAAGACGAAAGCTACCAGATCTTCATAGATCCCGACGTTAACTACGGCTTCAACCTCGGGCACATCAACGAGCACCTCGCCTCCGGCGAACCCGTGCGCGTCGGGATCGACTCACGCGACGGCAAGCTCTTCGCGACCGTCATCGTAGATGCGGGGGGTGGACCATGACGGGCGCGCGAACGCCCGCCGGTTACGGGCGCTTCAGCCATCCCGGTGCGCCTCATCGCTCCCCGGCCGACTCCGTTAGGTGACTTCGTCGAGCGCGACGCGCAGCTCGTCTGGGCTGACGACGCCCTCGTACTTGGCGGCCAGCGTTCCCTCGGCATCGACGACGAAGACCCAAGGTTCGCTCGGCAGTCCCCATTCGGCCGTTGCCTCAGTCGGTTGCAGGTTGTCGGGTTGGTCGAGGTTCGTGTACGGCTCGACGTGGAGGTAGTTCACGCCGGGGAAATCCCCTGCTACGCTCTTGACGATTTCGAGAGTGGGCCCGCAGGTTGCGCTGGCGCAGAACTTCGGCGTCGCGAACGCCAGCACGAACGGCTCGCCCTCGGCCAGGGCCTCGGCGACCGAGAGCTCGTAGAACTCAGGATCGGGTTGTGGATCGGTCGAGATCGCGGACAAGTTCTTTGCGTCGTCGGCGGTCAGGGTTTTCGAGGCGGGAACTTTCTCTCCGAGGGCGGGGGTAGACGATTCCTTCCTCACCTCGAAGCTACCGAGCAGGTTCTCGTCGACTCCGCTGCCGTTGATGCGCACCTCGGCCCCCCAGTCGCCGGCTGCATCGAACTCGACGGTCGAGACATAAACCCCTCTCTGACCGGGCACCGACTCGACGTACTCGAAGTCGGCGTCGGTCACGGGCTCCGCATCGGACTCGGCCAGGTCGTAAAAGTCGGCGCTCACCTCGATGTCGGGATCGTTGAGGGGAGCATCGTTCGAGTCGAGCAGCCCGACGATGAAGCGGTTGCTCCCCACCGCCAGCTCGGAGCTTACGAAGACGGGATAGACCTCGGCATCGCCGAAGGATCCGGAGAAGTCCTTGGAGCCCGCGTCGGACGATTCTCCGCTCTCGTCCTCGCCGGCGCCACCGCACGCGCCGAGGACCAGGGCGGTCACGGCCACGGCGGCGGCGATGCGTGCGATTGGCTTCACTTTGGTTTTCATGTCAACTCAGGGTAGCCCGCGTTCCTAGCTATGAAAGCGGCTAACATTGGCTCCGCATGACTCGTTTCCGCAGACTCTCGCTTATTTCGCTGGTCACGACCTTCATCCTGGTAGCAATCGGTGGTTTGGTTCGGGCGACACAATCCGGCCTCGGATGTGGCGACGACTGGCCCGACTGCAACGGACGCCTCGCTCCGGCCCTGGCCACGCGCGCCGAGATCATCGAGTTCTCACATCGCTTTGTCGCCATGATCGTCGGCTTCATGATCCTCGCTCTGGCGGTGATGGCGTGGCGCCACCACCGAGACAACCCCCGCATCTTTCGCCCCACGCTGGGCGCGCTTGCGCTCGTGATCTTCCAGGCTCTGCTGGGCGCCCTCGTCGTGATCCAGGAATTGAAGGCCGAGACGGTCGTGATCCACCTCGTCGGTTCTATGGGCGTACTCGCTCTGCTCGTTTACATCGTGGGCAGCGCGGGCGCCGCCGACGGGAGTCTTCGAGTCGAGGCCGACCCAGCTCTCAGCCGCCGGGCCGGGCTGGTGGCCCTGAGCGTACTGGCCCTGCTGATGGTGGGCTCGTACGTGAGCTCCTATCCGGACCGTCCGCCGGCGTGGCCGCTCATCGACGGCCGGCTGATCCCGGATCTGTCCAACGTGATCTTCCTGGTGCACTTCGTCCATCGCGCCATGGTCGTGGTCGTCGGCGTGCTCCTGTTCGCCTTCTGCCTGCAGGTGATCAAACAGAAGGATGTGCACCCTATGGGGGCCAAGTTCGCGCACGCGGCCCTCGGACTGTTCGTCGTCGAGGTCATGATCGGCGCGGCCAACGTGTGGACGGACCTCAACTCCGTCATCGTGACCCTTCACCTGTTGCTTGGTGGTCTCATCTGGTCGAGCCTGGTTGCGCTCGCCGTCGTCACACAACCCGCGCTCGAGAGCGTCGCGGAGAGGCACCCCGTCCGACGCGCCGACCCCGTTCTGGAGGGTGGAAGACCTTGAGCCGAGCCGAGTCCCTGCCCGTCGAGGTCGCGCGCGGAACTCAGCGCGCTCCCGAGCCCGAACGGCCCGGTGACGTCGTCGAGCCGACCGCGAGCAATGTCGTTGCGGCCTACGTGGCTCTGACCAAACCTCGCATCATCGAGCTCCTCCTGATCACGACCGTGCCGGCGATGGTGTTGGCCGCGGATGGCTGGCCCTCGACCCTGCTCGTGCTGTGGACGCTCATCGGCGGAACACTGGCCGCCGGAGGCGCGAACGCGATCAACTGCTACGTCGACCGGGACATCGACGAGGTCATGGGACGCACGCGCAGGCGGCCGCTGCCGATGCACCGAGTGCCGCCTCGCAACGCGCTCCTGTTCGGCGTTTCGTTGGGCGTGGCGGCTTTCATTTTCCTCGTCGTCACGGTCAATACCATCTCGGCCGTGCTGGCGCTCTGCGCTCTGCTTTTTTACGTCTTCGTCTACACGCTCGGAATGAAACGCTCGAGTCCGCAGAACATCGTTATCGGCGGCGCGGCGGGGGCCGTGCCCGCGCTGGTCGGATGGTCGGCGGTAACGGGAACGGTGGATCTCGCGGCGCTCGCGATGTTCGGCATCATCTTCTATTGGACGCCGCCACACTTCTGGGCGCTGGCAATGAAGTACGAAGACGACTACGCCGCGGCGAAGGTCCCGATGATGCCCGTCGTCTACGGGATCAGGGAGACGACGCGCCACATCCTGCTCTACAGCTTGCTGCTCTTCGCGATGTGCCTCGCGCTGTTCTCCGTCGGACGACTGGGTCTGATCTACCTTGGCGCGGCCCTCGTTCTCAACGGCGCCTTCATTGCGATGGCCGTCAAGCTCTACCGCAATCCCGACACCAAGACGGCCTGGGGATTGTTCCGTTTCTCGATCCTCTACCTGGCGCTACTGTTCGCATCGATCGCCGCGGACGTCTTGATTCTTTAGGCCGGCCTCGACCGGCGCCCGGAACCAAACCCGCATCGTTAGTCGCGGGCGGCCGCGTCGAGGCGGCGGTCTAGGCGCGCCGTGGCGCGTTGCTCGTGGCGCATCCACGCCAGCACGGCGAAGATCAGCACGCCGATGAACAGAAAGTCGCCCGCGACCCACATGACCGTTCCCGCGAGCTGCTGGTCGGCGAGGGGGTCCGGCCCCCAGGTGCGCTCGATCGTGGCGTAGTGCGGATAGAGCGGAGCCTTTGCCTGATGGATCGCGAGGCCGAGGAAGGACTGCTGAGGCATGGCGAGAAAGACGTACGCGATCCGCCCGGGCCAGCCGAGGCGCGCGGCGGTCGGGTCGAGCCCGATGACCGGCCACCAGAACAGCGCTGCCACCGAGAGGAAGAGGATGTGCTCGGCCACGTGCGCCACCTCGCTCTCGAGGGCGAGATCGTAGGAAGACGTGAAGTGGACCGTCCACATAACGAGCGCGAAGACGCTCCAGGCGACGACGGGGTGAGTCGCCACCCGCACGATCTTCGAGTGCAGCACGCGCAAGAGTCGCCTGCGGCCGGTGGGAGAGGCCGCGCGCAACGCGAGCGTTACCGGCGCGCCGAGAAGCAGCAACGGAGCAGAGAGCATGACCAGCAACAGATGCTGGACCATGTGGACCCAAAACAGCGCACCCTCGTAGGTCGCGATCGGACTCGCCAGCGCCACAGCCGCAACCGCCAGACCGAGTATGAAGTGCAGGCGGCGCACGGCCGGAAAGGCTGGGACCCGCGAATAGGTCCTCAGATACCACCACGCGGCGAGACCGAGGCCGAGCCATACGAACGGCTCGAAGGGCCACGCCACCAGCACCGAGGACACCTGCGGACGAGGAACGACGTCGCCGTGCGCAAGCAACTCGCCGACACGGCTCGTCAGCACGACGGCCTCACGCTCGCGGTGACCAGAGCGCTAGCCCCCGCCCTCTCCTCCTGAGCCGTCGTCCTCGGCATCCTGACCGCCTGCTCCGCCGCCGCCCTCCTCGACGACCAAGGTTCCGGTCATCGTCGTCGGGTGGTAGTCGCAGACGTACGGGTAGTCGCCGGGTTCCTCGGGGACGGCTACGGTGAACTCGATGCTCTCGCCGCCG
>JALZIB010000039.1 GCA_030860505.1 Actinomycetota bacterium | reverse complement strand
CTCATGGAGCGACTCAAGAACGAACCCGATCGGCTCCACCACATCGTCATCGATCTCAATCTGAACTACCCGGGAGGCCGGGAAGGGGCTCGCAAGCGCGCCACCACCTTGATCGAACAAGCGATCGAGAACACTAACGAGTCCGAAGGTCGGGGGGCCAGCGGCGACGCCGGCTCGCAGTACATCTTTGCCACGCTCGACGCCCAAGCCATCAAGGCGGTCGTCCGCATGGATAGGGAGGCAGCGGGCGACCCCTCGACACAACGAGCCATCTTCCATGTTTGGCCCGACTTCGAGATCAGGGCGCTTACATGAACCGATCGGTCAGCACAGTCAAGGCCGACGCGGCGCATCTCTCGTTCTCGGCTTTGGGTGACGACATCGTGTGGGCGGTGATGGACTCGGGCATCGACGAGCAACACCCGCACTTCAAGCAGCACGACAATCTCGATGTAGGACCGGACTTCGACCACGCGGACTTCACCGGCTCGGACGCCAACCCGCTCGAGGATCCCTTGGGTCACGGTACCCACGTGGCGGGGATCATCGCGGGCGGCCTCGCCGCGGGGGAGGGCACGAAGATCAGCGGCATCAGGAAGTACAAGGACGAAGACGACGAGGTTCAAACGCAAGAGCAGGAGATCGAGCGCATCACCGGTATGGCGCCGCACACCAAGTTGTTGAGTCTCAAGGTCCTGGACAACAGCGGCTCCGGCATCACCAGAAACCTGATGAGGGCGATCGACTATGTGCAGCAGATCAACGGCTACGGCCGGCGGCTGAAGATCCACGGCGTCAACATGAGCGTCGGTTACGAGTTCGAACCCGAGTGGTTCGCGTGTGGGCAGAGTCCCTTGTGCGTGGAGGTCGACCACCTCGTGCGCTCCGGAGTTGTGGTTGTAGTGGCCGCAGGTAACACGGGCTATGGGTGGCAGAACGTGGGGGGCCGAACCGTCTCCGCCGGGCTTGATCTCACGATCAACGATCCCGGCAACGCCCAGCGAGCGATCACCGTGGGATCAACTCACCGCGACTCGCCCCACGTTTACGGGGTGTCCTATTTCTCCTCGAAGGGGCCCACCGGCGACGGAAGGCCGAAACCCGACCTGATCGCCCCGGGCGAGAAGATTCTTTCGTGCGCGGCGGGCAAGAAGTTGGCCACCGTTGGCCGGCAGCAAAAGGAACCTGTCTACGCGGAGGACAGCGGGACGAGCATGGCTGCTCCCCATGTGTCGGGAGTGATCGCCGCCTTTCTGTCGGTGCGCCGAGAGTTCATCGGGCGTTCCGACGACGTCAAGGAGATCTTCACCTCCACCGCCACCGACCTAAAGCGCGACAGGACCTTTCAAGGTCACGGGCTCGTCGATCTGATGCGCGCCATTCAATCGGTGTAGAGGATGAAAAGGAGGCAACGACGATGAAGGAGATCGCCGACTTCGACTACTTCGAGGTCGAGTTCACCAAGGACGGATCAATTGACGACCGTAGCCAGGTCGGCGAGCTCACGGAGCACCTCTCCGGGGACGGGGTGACCGACCTCATCGTGCTGGCGCACGGGTGGAACAACGACATGCCCGAGGCGCGTCGCCTCTACGAGCATTTGCTCGCCTCGGTGCGGGAGAGGATGAGCGGAGCCGGACTCGACGACAGGTCATTTGCGGTGCTTGCGCTGTTATGGCCGTCCAAGAGGTTCGCGGAGGAAGAAATGATCGCCGGGGGTGGCGCTTCCCTGGCCGGCCCCCCCGAAGAAAGCGAACTCGTAGAACGACTCGAGGACCTCAAGGGCACCTTCGACGATCCCGACGCCGACGATTATCTGGAGCAGGCCAAGGCGCTGATCCCGAGACTGGAGCAGGACACGGAAGCACAGAAGGAGTTGGTCGACCTCATCCGGTCTGCGTTGCGAGAGGACGAAGCCGACGATGAGGATGCCTCGGACGAGTTCTTCGCTCTTCCCGGTGACGAGGTCATGGCTCGACTTGCGATCCCCGATGTTCCGGCGGGCACGGCACCGGTCGCGGGCACCGGCGGCGTCGCATCCGTCGCCCCGCCGAGCGGGGGTGCACCGCCAGAAGGTGGCGCGGCCGGAATCGGAGACTGGATCAATAGCGCGCGCAACGGAGCGCGCAACCTCCTGAACTTCGCCACCTACTACCAGATGAAATCGCGTGCAGGGACGGTGGGCCAGAGAGGCGCGTACGAGGTGTTGCGCGCGACGCGCGACGCTTCGCCGGAGCTCAAGCTCCACCTCGTCGGACACAGCTTCGGTGGTCGGCTCGTCGCCGCGGCCGCGACCGGGCCGAGCGGCAAGCCCGCCGTAGTGGTCGACTCGCTCGTGTTGTTGCAGGCGGCCTTCTCTCACCTCGCCTTCGCCGAGGACTACGAGGACGGCAAGGACGGACTGTTCCGATCCATGATCACCGGCAAAGCCGTGACGGGGCCGGCGCTGATCACCCACACGGACAACGATCGGGCGGTGGGACTCGCCTACCCACTGGCCTCGCGCATCGCTCGCCAGGTGGCCGCGGGGCTTGGCGACGCCAACGACCGCTATGGCGGCATCGGCCGCAACGGAGCCCAGAAGACGCCCGAAGCCGTAAACGCGGTCCTACTTGGGTCGAGCGGTAGCTACACACTCGAACGAGGCGGGATGTACAACCTCAGGAGCGACGACTTCATCAGCGACCACAGCGACGTCACCGGCCCGGAAGTTGCTCACGCCTTACTCGCCGCCATAGCCGTAACCTGAGCACCAAACTCGAGGGTACGCCGGTCTCCGTTCGAGTGCTCACGGGGAATGGACCGTGTGCCTCCGGAAAGAACAGCCGGCAAGAAGCCGGCGGTGGCCGGACGGGCTGGGGCAAGTCGACGTTCGCGATCAATCTGGGTAGAGAGGTTCGATGAAAGACAACCGTAGGCACCCCCACGAGCACCACGACGGACATCACGACCAGAGTCGCGGTCTGGTGGCGACTCTGCGTTCGTTGCTGCCCGGTCATCAGCACGACCATCTCGAGCGCGTTGACCGTGAGCTCGAGGCCAGCGCCGAGGGCGTGCGAGCGGTCAAGTTGTCGTTGCTGGCTCTTGCAGCGACCGCGATTCTGCAGCTTGTGGTGGTTGCACTGACCGGATCCGTGGCGTTGCTCAGCGACACCCTCCACAACTTCGGTGACGCTCTCACAGCACTGCCTTTGTGGCTCGCCTTCAACCTCGGTCGTCGTCCTCGGAACCGCCGCTACACCTACGGCTACGGAAGGTTCGAGGACCTTGCAGGCATTTTCGTCGTCATCGCCATCCTCGTGTCCGCAGCGATCGCCGGCTACGAGTCCGTCAATCGGCTTCTGAACCCACAGCCCGTGCGCAACCTCGGTCTCGTGGTGGCCGCAGCCATTATCGGCTTCATCGGCAACGAGCTCGTCGCCGTCTACCGAATCCGCGTGGGTCGCAGGATCGGCTCTGCAGCGTTGGTCGCCGACGGTCTCCACGCACGGACGGACGGCTTCACTTCTCTCGCCGTCCTAATTGGAGCTTTGGGGGTTGCGGCCGGTTGGCAACTGGCCGACCCGATCGTCGGTCTGCTCATTACCTTCGCCATCCTTTTCGTCCTGAAGGACGCCGCGCGCGACATCTATTACCGGCTCATGGACGCAGTTGATCCTGAACTCGTCGATGAGATTGCTCGCGCCCTGACAACCGCACCGGGGGTGGAGGCCGTCGATGATGTGCGCGTTCGCTGGATTGGCCACGAACTTCGCGCGGAGGTTCAGATCAGTGTTGATCGATCTCTGGATGTCGTCGCAGGGCACGCGGTTGCCGTTGAGGCTCACCACGTCCTCCTTCACGACGTGCACCGGCTTACCTCTGCGATCGTTCACGTCCACCCTTCCTCAGCAGACTTGAAGAGCCATCACGCGGCGATAGCTCACCACTTCTCCGACCGAGAACTCAGTAGTTGATGTCGAGAGCGAAGCGAAGCGCCCGATCCAGCTCAACGATCCTGTCAGCCTCAGCTGACCAGCCGGTGAAGGATCGAACCAATCCCTGAGCCGTGTCCCGTTTCACCAGTCAGGTGCGGTCTCTGCCGCCAGCCTCCGAGCGGTCTCTATCAGAACGGGATCTTGGGGTACCCGTCTGTAAGCGTCGATGAGCCGGTGCGGGGGCGGGGACGATCAACCGAGGAGTGAGCGCAGCCGGCTCGGCTTCTCGACGACCTCGATCGGATCGCCGGGACGAATCAGCCCACCCTCGACGACACGCGCGCAGATGCCTCCGCGATTGCGTCCCAGTGCTTTGGTCATGCCCTTCTCGGAGACCGATTGGATGTAGCGACAAGGGGGGCGGGGGCGATCGAACTCCAGGAGCGCCTCGCCGACTCGGAAGCGGCTTCCCCGCAGCTTCAAGAGGTCGACACCCCGGGTCACGATGTTGCGGCGATGCTCTCCGCTCATGACCTGGACCTCGGTCTTCGTCACGATCTCTTCGAGGGCCTCGAACGCGATGAGGGTCACCTGGCATTCGTCGATGCCGCTCCAGTATGAGGTCCCCTCGAGGAAGCGGTCGCTCTTTAGACCTTCGCCCTCGAGGGCCTCGACCTCGTCCATCCGACGCGGGGGCAGACCACCGCGCTCCGCGATGAAGATCTCGACGACCTCTCCGTCACCGTTGCCGTTGGCGTCCATGCGCTTAGGATAAGGCCACCGGCCGAGTTGTTCGATAGAGCGGGCCGCCCTCGTACGGAAGCAGTCGACCCTCACAGGCCCCCGACGAAGACCGCCGACATCATTCGGTCTCTGAACACGATCGTGTCTCCATCGAACTCGCGGCACTCGAACCCGAAGATTCGCTCGCCCGCGCTGAGTCGTTTCGTGACCTCGTTGAATCCAAAGTTGTGGCTCGTGTTCGAGTCCGTGGGCTCACCGAACTCGACCTGCTCGTTCGAGGTCCCGGGCCCGAAGAACCGGCATCGTCCCGAAGAGGGGGCCGACTGTGTCCGCCAGGATGCATCGAGCGTCAACATGACCCTCCCGGAGCGCGGAACTGAAAGCCGCACGGTTGCACACGTTTCATAGTCCGTGTCTGCGCCGGGATCGCAACCCCCTCCTGCGATGAAGTCGCGCGCGGGACCGAGGTCGGAAAGGAAGTCCGAGGCCTTCATGCCGCCCAAGCGCGCTGCATTGGGCGCCTTGGCGATGATGTTGTTCGGGAGCCGGCCGTTCTTGCCGGTCGCGACCAGCTTGCCCGCCCGGTTATCGACGCTGCTTTTGACGCCGACGGCGTGCCTGTCGTCGACCTTGTCCGCATTGACTGCGTCCACTACCGCGCTCACCGCCGGAATCGTCATCCCAGTGATCACGGAAGCAACCACGGCCACCACGACCGTCTTCACATCGACACCTCTGCGCTGGCTCATCCCAGACCTCCCGACCGGCGGACACGGCACCTATGAGGAGCATAGGAAACAGCGCCTTCCGCTTAAAGGGGCAGGCGGAGTCGGAGCTCTCCAGGAACGGGCGTCAAGCGAGCTTTCCGGCCAGGGTGCGTGAGCGTTTCTGATAGCCTCTCTATCCCGCAAGCCCCTGTGGAGCAGTCAGGAGTGCTCATCTCCCTGTCAAGGAGAAGGCCGCCAGTTCAAATCTGGTCAGGGGCGCCAGGACGCTCACCCGGGCGAGGTAGCTCAGTTGGCAGAGCACGCGACTGAAAATCGCGGTGTCGGCAGTTCGATTCTGCCCCTCGCCACCCACAGAAAAACGGACGCCGGTTCGGCGTCCGTTTCGCGGTAGAACAGTTGAAGCCTTAACGGATTTCGGTACCGACCTGCCTGTTCCCCTCGAGAAACCTGTCGACCTCTTCCTTGCGATACCGGCGGTGACCACCGAGGGTCCTGATCGAAGAAAGCTTTCCAGCCTTCGCCCACCGGGTAACCGTCTTCGGATCGACCCGAAACCTCTTCGCGACTTCAGCCGGTGTCAGAAGGTCGTCCTTCTGGACCTCCATCTTGCCTCCATTTCCTCCGAGCCCGACCACCCCTTGCCCCAGGAACCATGACCTGCGGAAAGCCGGACCTCTCCTCAGTCAAGAATGATGACCTCTAGACCCTTTGGGCGGTATGGCTCAATAGAGTCATTTTCCGTGCACGTGCCGGGCTACGGGGTCGTAGTCACAAATAACTAGTCGAATACCCCAAAGTGCGGACAAAGTCAGACTAATTCACGATCTCATGAGCGCGTATCGACGCCCATTTGTCGGTGAGCTCACCGAAGAGTTGGGTCGCTCGTGGCCCGTCCCCGGCCCCCAAAGCCTCGACGCAAGAGGCGACGTCGGCGGCGCAGTGGTCCTCGAGGAGCTCTTCGTGCTCGAACATGCCGGCGACGGACCCGTAGTCGAGCTCGAGCAACGCGCCGGGCGAGAACTCCTCGAGCCAGCCCATCAATTCCTTGACCGCGGCCACGACGCCGTCGTCGAGCCAGGTCTCCTCCAGCACGGTGGTGACGTGGCTAAGCCGAGCAAGCGCCTCGGCGATGCGCGTCTCGTAGCGAATGCGCAATCCCCGGCGGTCCTCGACCAGCACCCTCTCCGACGGGTCGAAAGCCGCGAACCAGCGCAGCGGCACGTGCCAGTTCGCGTGCAGGATGTGCGAGCGGATGTCGGGCCACTGCTCGTCGAGCGCGGCCAGTTCCTTCGCGGCGCGGCGAGCCTCGCTCTCGGGCACGAAGGCGTCCGCCACTTCCTCGGGCACGCTGTCGCGAAAGGCCAAGAGTCCCGCCAGCATCCGAAGCCGGGTCCGCCACGGGCAGATGTAGAAGTCGCCATCGACCTCTCGCACGAACGCGTTCTCCGTCGCGCTGTAGCCGGGCTCTCCCTGGGGAAGCCGGCCCGTCACCAGCCAGGAGCGGTAGCTCTGGTGGTCGCCGGCCTCGCCGTCGTCGGGCTCCGTAAGCCAGCGGCGACGCTCGTCTTCCGTGAACGTCGCTGCCGGCTCGTAGATGCGTAGGTATGCGGTCCTGATCACAGAGTCGATCCCCTCCGGGCAAGGCGGTGCGATTGGTCGAGACCGTTAGGCGAGACCGTTCGCAGGACCCATGCTAACCACGCTTGGGAATGTCGCTCCGACAAATGAGGCGGTAGCATCGGTGTACACGGAATAAGTCGGTTGCGTCGAGGACGCCGCAACGAACCTCATAGGGGGCTCCACGGCAGATGAGTGTGTTCGAGCACATCAATGGCGATGGCTACGAGCAGGTCGTATTTTGCTCGGACGACCAGTCGGGTCTTCGAGCCATTATCGCAATCCATTCCACGGCATTGGGTCCCGCGCTCGGCGGGACTCGTTTTTATGACTACCGCAGCGAGGAGGAGGCTCTTGTCGATGTGCTGCGCCTTGCCAAGGGCATGACCTACAAAGCCGCGGCGGCCGGCCTCGATCTCGGTGGTGGCAAGGCGGTAATCATCGGCGACCACACCCGCATCAAGAACGAGGAGTTGCTGCGCGCCTACGGGCGCTTCATCGAGACCCTGGGGGGGCGCTACATCACGGCGGAGGACGTCGGCACCGCGCTCGATGACATGGACACGGTCCGACGCGAGACTCGTTGGGTGTGTGGTTGCTCTCACACCTACGGAGGCTCGGGCGACCCTTCCCCCGTCACCGCGTACGGAGTTCTGCAGGGCATAAAGGCTTGCGTTCTCGAGGTCTTTGGTAGCGCCGAGTTGAAGGACAAGACCGTCGCGCTTCAGGGAGTCGGCAAGGTCGGCTTCGCTCTGTGCGGCTATCTCGTCGAAGAGGGGGCCAAGGTCACCATCGGTGACATCAGCGTCGACAACCTGGCCCGAGCCGTATCGACGCACGGAGTCGAGACCCGTCCACTGGGAGAGATCCACACAATGGAAGCGGACATCTTCGCCCCTTGTGCTCTCGGCGGCGGTATCAACGACGACACGATCAGCGAGTTCCGCTGCAGGATCATCGCCGGGGCCGCCAACAATCAGCTTGCGCGCCCCGAGCACGGTGACAAGCTTCGGGACCTAGGAATCCTGTACGCGCCGGACTTCGTGATCAACGCGGGCGGACTCATGAACGTCGAGGACGAGTTGCGCGGTTACGACCGCGAACGGGCGATGAAGCGGGTCGAGGGCATCTACAAGCAGCTTCAAAACATCTTCGCCCTGGCGAGCGAACGACGTATCTCGACGGCGAGAGCGGCAGAGGAATACGCCGAGGAGCGCATTCGCAAGATCAGCCGTATTCGGCTCCTGCGCACGACGGAGTACGGGACGGCCGGCCACTGATGGGGCTGAGTGAACCGCTGCGCATCATCGGCGACGGGGGTGATCTGCCGGACTATCAAGTGCCCGACGGCTTGGGAGAAAAGGAGCTCCTCGAACTCTACCGCTGGCTAATCATCCTGCGCACCTTCGATGAGCGCGCCGTGATGTTGCAACGCCAGGGGCGCGTCGGCACCTATCCCTTGTACTGGGGCGAGGAGGGTACGACCGCGGGCGCGTTGTACGCGTGCGAGGACTCCGACTGGGTCTTTCCTTCTTACCGACAAAACTCGGTCGGCATCCTGCGCGGTCTGCCGGTCGCCACGGTCTTAGGGTGGGTGCGCGGTTACGGGGGCCCTGCGGGTTTCTACAACCCGCGCGACTATCGACTGGGTCCCATCTGCGTTCCGATAGCGACCCATCTGCCGCACGCCACCGGCGTTGCATGGGCGGCGAAGATCAAGGGCGACCGGACCGCATCCCTGGCATGGTTCGGCGACGGCGCGACGTCGGAGGGCGATTTCCACGAGGGCCTCAACTTTGCGAGCGTGTTTCGGACCGCCACGGTGTTCTTCTGCACGAACAACCAGTGGGCGATCTCGACGCCCGTAACCCGTCAGATGGCAACGCGCACGGTCGCGGAGAAGGCGGCCGCCTACGGTATACCCGGCATCCGCATCGACGGCTTCGACCCACTCGCCTGCTGGAAGGCGACGAAGGACGCCCTCGAGCGAGGGCGCAACGATGAGGGACCGACTCTCATCGAGGCCTTCTGCTACCGCATCAAACCTCACGGGACGGCCGACGATCCCTCACTTTACCGAGACGAAACCGAGGCGGAGAAATGGATGCACCTCGAACCGGTCGCCCGCATGGGCGGCTTCCTGCGGAGACTGAGCATTCTCAACGACGGCAAGGACGACGAGCTGCGCCGCGAGGCGAAAGAAATGATCGCCGAGGGAGTCCGGGGTCTCGAATCGGAAGAGCAGCCCGGACCCGAGGTTATGTTCGACTACGTCTACGCCTCAGACAACCCGTGGACCTTCATCGAGGGACTCGAAGAGGTGAACTCGGTGGCCCGCAAGCCCGAGGTCGCGCCCCCTCAGGGCCCGACTCCGCCGTCGACCGGAGATGCCGAACCCTTGCCGGAGGGTGAGTGACGTGGCCGAGTTGACGATGGTCGAGGCCTTGAACAAGGCCCTGCACGAAGCCTTCAGCACGGATGAGCGAGTCGTGCTGCTGGGCGAGGACGTTGCAAAGACCGGCGGCGTCTTTCGCGTGACCGCGGGACTGCTCAACGAGTACGGAGGCGTGCGCGTCATCGACACTCCGCTCAGCGAGGCCGGGATCGTGGGCTCGGCCGTAGGGCTGTCCCTCTATGGGTTGTTGCCCGTGGTCGAGATCCAGTTTGACGGGTTCGTCTATCCCGCCCTCGAGCAGATCATCGTCCACGTCGCCCGCTACGGTTGGCGCACGAACGGCGAATGCCCCGCCAACATGGTCATCCGCATCCCCTTCGGCGGAGGCGTGCGCGCCCCGGAACTGCACTCGGACTCGCCGGAGGCGCTGCTCGTGCATACTCCCGGCCTCAAGGTCGTGTGCCCGACCACTCCGTTCGACGCGCGCGCGATGCTGCTTGCCGCGATCGCTCATCCCGACCCGGTCATCTTCATGGAGCCCAAACGGATCTATCGCGCTGGGCGACAAGAGGTTCCCGACGACATGCCCTTCGACCTCACCACGACCAATGGTGCCGCGAGCTCGTTGCTGTCCACCGCGAGAGTCGCGCGCACCGGCAACGACCTCGTCATCTTCGCCTACGGGGCGACCGTGCCGTTGAGCGCTGAGGCGGCCGACAAGCTCCAGGCCGACGGACGTGGGTCCGCGCGCGTCATCGACCTCCGCTCGCTCTATCCACTCGACGTCGACGCCATCGTCAAGCACTCGGTCGAATGTGGGCGCGCCATGGTGGTCCACGAAGCGCCGCGCACAGCCGGTCTCGGCGCAGAGGTCTCGAGCCTGATCCACGAGCGGGCCATGCTCGATCTCGAAGCTCCGGTCGGGCGCGTCACCGGCTTCGACGTCCCCTTCCCACAGTTCGCCAATGAAGACGACTACCTGCCCTCGGTCGAGCGCATCACGCGCGGCGCCGAGAAGGTGCTGGACTTCTGAGGAGACACCAAGGTGCCTGATTTCAAACTACCGGACCTCGGTGAGGGAGTGACCGAGGGCGAGATCGACAAATGGCTGGTCAAAGAGGGAGACGTCGTCGAGGAAGACGACCTCATCGTCGAGGTCATCACCGACAAGGCGACGGCCGAGATCCCCTCTCCGTTTGCAGGTGTCGTGTCGAAGATCCACTGCGCGGAGGGAGATGTCGTCCCAGTGGGTTCGGTGCTCATCACGATCGGCGAGGACGCACCGGTTTCAGTGCCGTCACCGCCCCCGAGATCAGAAGATCAACTGACTCCGGTCACGGCCGTCGTGGGCAGTGGGCCGCCGCCTCCCTCCCCCGGCGGCTCGGAGGCCAGGGCCGGAAACGGCAGAGTGAGGGCGATGCCGCCGGTGCGCAGGCTGGCGCGCGATCTCGGCGTCGACATCACGCAGGTGAACGGCACGGGTCCCGGTGGGCGAATCGTCCGGGCCGACGTCGAGGCACTCGCAGGCGCGTCGGGACGGCAATCAGAGTCGGCGCCGTCACCTGAGGCACCCCGCTCGGCGATTCCCATCGGAGGCAGAAGAGAACCGTTGCGCGGGATTCGCCGGACCATCGCCGAGCGGATGGCCGAGGCTCATCGCGTCATACCTCCGGTGACCCACGTCGAGGAGTGCGACGTCACGGAACTCGACGCAACGCGAAGACTCGCCAACGAGCGCAACCCAAGCGGTCTCAAGCTCACCGTGCTGCCGTTCATCATCAAGGCGGTGGTCGCGGGTCTCAAGGACCATCCGGTCCTGAACTCCTCGCTTGACGAAGACGCTCGCGAGATCGTCATCCACGATCGTTACGACATCGGCGTGGCTGTTGACACGCCATCCGGGCTCATGGTTCCCGTCGTTCGAGATGCAGACGCGAAGCGCGTCGGCGAGATCGCGGCAGACATCGAACGGCTGGCGCGCGAAGCGCGCGAGGGAACGCTGAGACCAGACGAGTTGCGTGACTCGACGTTCACGGTTTCGAGTCCGGGACCGTTCGGGGGCGTGATGGCAACGCCCATCGTCTTCCATCCTCAGGCCGCGATCCTCGGAGTGCACAAAGCCACCGACCGCGCGGTGGTCAGAGATGGCCAGATCGTCGCTCGTCTGATGATGAACCTGTCGATCACGTTCGACCACCGCATCCTCGACGGACTTACCGCCGCGAAGTTCATCCTCGACGTCGTGAAGCTTCTTGAGCACCCCGCGGTCCTAGCCCTGGAAAGCTGAGACGGCTCGGCCCAAACGATCACGAGCGGTCGAACGTGACAGACTCAGGAGCCCATGGCACTGCAACGACCGCTTCGGATCATCACGTACCTGGCCCCCAGCATCCCGCAACGGTTCTATCAAGCGATCGCGGAGCGTCTCGGGGAGCGTCTCGGAACCCGAGCCAAGCTCGTGGTCGAGGAGCGAGTGTCCGGCCCGAGCCTCCAAGATGACCCCTTTGAGATAAACAACGCCGATGTCGGGTTCATGTGCGCCCCCTCACTGGTCCTACTGAGGGAATCGAGGCGGCCCAGCATCGAACTCCTGCCCCTCGCTCCCGTCTTCACCGATGAGCGGGCTGTGGGCAAGCCCCTTTACTTCTCGGATGTGGTGGTGCACCGAGATTCCGACATCACTCACTTCGAGCAACTGCGCGGCCGCACCTGGGCGTACAACGACGCTCGTTCCCTAAGCGGTTGGCACTGCGCGCTGGAGCAGCTTCGGACCATGAGGCGCGGATCCGAGTTCTTCTCGTCCACCGTTGCCTCGGGCTCGCATCACGAATCCCTTCGACTGGTCAATGAAGGGCTCGTCGACGCCGCCGCCATTGATTCCACGGTGCTCGCCATCGAGCGACATCTGCACCCTTCGTCCGCAGCTCGATTCCGCATCATCGAATCGTGGGGGCCGTGGCCGGTACAACCAGTGGTGGTGCGTGCGTCGCTGGAGGACGCCACTAAAGCAATCATCATTGAGGCGCTGGCCGAACTTCACCGCTCGAAGGCGATGGACGCAATGATCGGGATTCCCTTCGAGTGCTTCGCCTCAGTGACCTATGACGACTACACCGCGGCCCCCGCAGTCGTGGAGGCGGCCCGGATGATGGGGGCCGGCGAGCACCACTGAGCGCGGGGGGGCGAAGGACCGCAGAATCGTATACGATTCTGTCTGCGAGGAAGCTCGAACCTACGGGGGTGTCGTCCTGAACGTCTACGAGCTACGCACCTGCCTCGGATGCTTCGGCACCGGCGTGACGATCGTCACCGTGCGGGGACCATCCGACCCGCGCGGGCTCACCGTCAACGCCTTCACCTCGGTATCGCTCGATCCTCCGCTGATCCTCGTCTCGATCAACAAACGAGCGAAGAGCCACGATCTTCTCAGGGAGAACCCCTTCGCGGTGAACGTGCTCGGCTCGGACCAGGAGCACCTCGCACTCAACTTCGCCGGCAGGCACGATCCTCAGCTCGACATTCCCTGGCGAGAGGGCAAGCTCGCCCCCTACCTCGGAGGCACGGTCGCACACTTCCAGTGCGAGCCGCATGCCGAGCACGACGGTGGTGACCACACGCTCTTTCTGGGCCGTATCGTCCACTTCCGCTACAACGACGGCGACGCCCTCGGATACTTCCGCAGCAAGTTCACCCGTCTGGTCGAGCCGGTCGTGGTGCCCTCACCCGGCACGCATGATCCCTTCGAGCTTCCCTACGACGCCTATGAATAAGTCCGAACGCACCTACGCGCGCTTGAGGCAGCGCATCATCGACGGCACCTACGAACCCGGCCACCGTCTCATCCTCGATGCGCTGGCGCGCGAGATGGGGATCAGTCCGGTGCCCGTGCGCGAGGCGCTGCGGCGGCTCGAGGCCGAGGGCTGGGTCGTCTACACGCGCAACATCGGCGCCCAGGTTGCTCCCGTCGACGACGACCGCTGGGTGGAGGAGATGCGAGTCCTCGCCATTCTCGAGGGCAACGCCACCGCGGTCGCCGCCACTCACCTCCGGCCCTCCGATTTCCGGGCGCTGCACCACACCAACGAGGCCATCGACGCAGCGGTAGGTACCGGAGACATGGTCGAGGTCTCGAAGCTCAACCGGGCATGGCACCGAACCATCTACGCGCGCTGCCCCAATGCCTACTTGGTTCAGGTCATCGAAGAAACGCAGCAGCGCATGGACGCGATCCGTCGCACGGTCTTTCCCCGCATACCCGAGCGGGGCCCCGAGTCGGTAGCCGAGCACGCCTCGATCATGGACCTGCTCGAGCGCTCCGCCCCCTTCGAAGACGTGGAAGCCGCCGCGCGCGAGCACAAAGTTCGGACGATCGAAGCCTTTCGTGTGGCGAACGCGAACAGGAAAGAGGAGACGGTCACATGACACAACGAGAGCCTTCGGAGCTACGCGGTTCGATCGTCCCCATCGTTACTCCCTTTCGGGAGGACAGAACCTTCGACGAGAGTGCAATCGTCGAGCTCATCGAATGGCAGATAGATGCCGGGAGTCACGGGGTTTCGGTCACCGGCACCACCGGCGAGCCGAGCTCGCTCTCACTCGACGAGCGCGAGCACGTCCTGGAGTCCGCCGCCAAGGCGGTCGCCGGGCGCGTCCCCTTCATCCCGGGAACGGGGACCAACAACCTCGACGAAACGCTGCGACTCACCCGGCACGCCGACTCGGTGGGCGCCGATGCCGCGCTCGTCATCGTGCCCTACTACAACAAACCCTCACAAGAGGGCCTGTACCGCTACTTCTCCGAACTGGCGAGCGGCGTCGAGATTCCCCTCATCATCTACAACATCCCGGGGCGAACCGCGGTCAACATGGCACCAGAGACGATGGCTCGGTTACGGCGCGAGCACGCGAGCATCATCGGCGCAAAGGAATCGAACAAGGACTTCGAGCACGTGAGCCGGGTGCTGCACCAGTGCGGCAGGGACTTCAACGTCTACTCCGGCATCGAGCTGCTCTGCTATCCGATGCTCGCGATCGGGGGGGCCGGACACATCAGCGCCACGGCGAACATCTTCCCGCGCGAGGTCGCCGACATCTACAACCACGTTGCGGCAGGGCGCTGGAACGAGGCCATCGAGCTGCACTACTACCTGCTGCCGGTCAACGACATGATCTTCTTCGAGACGAATCCCGGTCCCCTTAAGTTTGCGTTGGGCGAGTTGGGGCGAATCAATCCGACGCTCCGACTCCCCATGTGCGAGCCATCCCCCGCCAACCAGCAACGGATCCGGGACGTGCTCAGCGATTACGGACTCATTAAGGAGGAGAACTAGTGGCGAAACGCGCCCGCTTTATCGCCGAGGGTCGCTATCACGAAGGCGAGCTGATATCGGACGGCGTGCTCCGAGCCGAAACCGGCGTCGCCTATTCGGTCGACGACGTCACCTTCATGCTTCCGCTCGCCCCCCGCAAGGTGCTCGGACTCGCGCTCAACTACGCCGACCACGCCGAGGAGCTCGGACTCGACAAACCCAACGAACCCGTGCTCTTCTTCAAGCCGGCGAACTCCTGGGTCGCCCACCGCGCGGAGGTCGTGCGCCCTCACCACGTCGAGTACATGCACTACGAGAACGAGTTGGCCGTCGTCATCGGCCGGCGCGCCCGCAACGTGCGGGCGGAGGATGCAAGCGAGTACATACGCGGCTACACGATCGCCAACGACGTCACCGTGCGCGACTTCGTCGGCAACCTCTACCGCCCACCAGTCAAGGCGAAGGGGTGGGACAGCTTCGGTCCCATCGGTCCCTTCCTGGTTGAGGGCGAGATCGACGACCCGAACTCGCTCGACATCCGCACGTACGTCAACGACGAACTCCGGCAACAGGGCAACACCAAGGACCTGATGTGGAAGATCCCCGAGATCATCGAGTTCATCACACGCTTCATGACGCTCGAACCCAACGACATGATCCTCACGGGCACGCCGAAGGGTCTGAGCCATGTGCACGCCGGTGACGTCATGAGGCTCGAGATCGACGGGCTCGGCTCGCTCGTCAACCCGGTGGTCGAAGAACCGGCCGGCGATTACGAAGACTGGAGTGGCGTATGACCGATCCCGTGAAGCAGCCACTCCATTTCATCGACGGTGAGTTCCGCGCGGGAATCGAGGGACACACCTTCGAAACCATCAATCCCGCAACGAACCAGGTCATCACACAGGTCGCCGAGGGGCGCGCGTCCGACATCGACGCGGCAGTTGCGGCTGCTCGGCGCGCCTTCGACGAGGGTCCCTGGCCGCGCATGAGCGCCGTCGAGCGAGCGAGCCATCTCGTCACCATCGCCGAGACCCTGGAAGCGAGCGGCGGCGAGATCGCTCGCCTCGAGGTCATGGACACCGGTCTCCCGATCAAGCAGGCGAGGAGTCAGGCGGCGCGCGCGGCGCAGAACTTCCGCTTCTTCGCACGGATGATCCAGGACCTCGGCGGGGAAGCACACCGCGTTGGCGACGAGTTCCTCAACTACACCGTCCATAAGCCCGTAGGCGTCGCAGGACTCATTACGCCGTGGAACACACCTCTGATGCTCGAGTCCTGGAAAATCGCGCCCTGCCTCGCGTCGGGCTGCACCGCGATCCTGAAACCGGCGGAGTGGTCGCCCTTGACCGCGAGCAAGCTCGCCGAGATCATCGCCGAGGCCGACCTACCGCCCGGCGTCTTCAACCTCGTACACGGCTTTGGCGAGACCGCCGGCGCCCCGCTGGTCACCCATCCCGACGTCGACCTCATCTCCTTCACCGGAGAGACGACCACGGGCAAGACCATCATGCGCGCCGGCGCCGACACGATAAAGCGGTTCTCCATGGAGCTCGGCGGCAAGTCACCGGTCGTTGTGTTCGCCGACGCGGACTTCGACCGAGCGGTCGACGCCACCGTGTTCGGGGTCTTTTCGCTGAACGGAGAGCGCTGCACGGCCGGTTCGAGACTGCTCGTCGAGGACGGCATCTACGACGACTTCATCACCGCGGTCGGCGAGCGGGCAGCGAACGTGCGCGTCGGGGATCCGACCGACGCAGCAACCGAGCTCGGCCCCCTCATCCACCCCGAGCACCTCGACAGAGTCATGGGCTTCGTCGAGTCGGGCAAGCAGGAGGCTCGCCTGGTTGCGGGAGGCGAACGTCCTCCCGGTCTTCAGGAGGGCAACTTCGTACAGGCGACCTTGTTCGCCGACGTCGACCGCTCGGCTCGCGTCTTTCAGGAAGAGATCTTCGGGCCAGTGCTAGTCGCCTCGAGGTTCTCCACCACCGAGCAAGCCATCGAGCTCGCCAACGACGTGCGTTACGGGTTGGCGGGCTACGTCTGGAGCGGCGACCTCACCAAAGCGCACTCCGTGGCGCAGGCGTTGGAGACCGGCATGGTGTGGATCAACAGTCACAACGTGCGGGATCTGCGCATGCCGTTCGGTGGAGTTAAGGATTCGGGCATCGGCCGCGAAGGTGGCCACTACAGTTTCGAGTTCTACTGCGAGCTCGAAACCATTCACGTCGCACTCGGCAACCATCACATTCCACGTTTCGGAACCAATGGTCCCGCGAGAGGGACCGCCAAAGGGGGTAGTCACTGATGCCGGCACGCACGGGACAGAGCTACATCGATGTGCTGAACAACTCGAGCCGTGACATCCAGGTGCACGGCGAGCGCGTCGAGAAGGGAGTGGCGGACCATCCCGCCTTCCGCAACGTCGTTCGCAACTACGCGCGCCTCTTCGACATGCAGCACGACGCTGAGTTGAAGGACACCATGACCTACGAGTCCCCCAGCAGCGGGGACCCCGTGGGCATGTCGTTCCTCGAGCCGAAGACGGTGGAGGACCTCGAGCGGCGCAGAACCATGATGAAAACGTGGTCGGACTACAGCCTCGGCCAACTCGGCCGCACCGGCGACTATCTCAACAGCTCGATCATGGCCATGGCGTCGGCCGCCGACTGGTTCGGCCAAGTCGACAACCAGTTCGCCGACAACATCCGCAACTACTACATCCATGTGCGCGAGAACGATCTGCTGCTGACTCACACCCTTATCAATCCTCAGAGCAACCGCAGTAAACCGCCGAGTGAGCAGACGGATCCGTTCCTCGCCGCCGGCATCGTCGACGAAAACGACGAGGGCATCGTTATACGCGGTGCACGAATGCTCGCCACGATCGGACCGATCGCCGACGAGATCATGGTGTTCCCCTCGACGGTGCTCCAGAACCGCCCGGAGGACGAGCCCTACAGCTACGCCTTCGCCATCCCCTGCGACACCCCCGGCCTCCGCTTTCTCTGCCGGGAGAGCTTCGACTACGGGCGTAGTCACTACGACCACCCTCTCGGCTCCCGCTTCGACGAGATCGACGCGGTTGCGATCTTCGACGACGTCCTGGTTCCTTACGAGCGCTGCTTCATGATCCGCCACCCCGAACTGCTCACCCGCGGCAGGCTCTACAACGAGACCGGAGCCCTCGTGCACATGACGCATCAGGTGGTGACGAAGGACCTCGCCAAGACCGAGTTCGTCCTCGGGCTCGTCTCGACCATCGCCGACGCGATCAAGATCGAGCAGTTTCAACACGTGCAGGAGAAGATCGGCGAGATCATCATTGCGCTCGAGACCCTGAAGTCGTTCATGCGCGTCTCCGAGGTCGACGCCGCTATGAACGAATGGGGCGTCATGACTCCGAAGTGGGCACCTCTCAACGCAGCCCGAAACTGGTTCCCGAAGAAGTACCCGGAGTTCATAGAGACCATCTGGAAGCTCTCCGCTTCTGGCTTGTTCGGACTCCCCACGGAAGGAGATGCGACGGGCGACGCGCGCAATGATGTCGACAAGTACCTCGCCTGCGCGTCGATGGATGGAGTCGAGCGCGTCAAGCTGTTTCGCCTCGCCTGGGACGCCAGCGTGTCTAGCTTTGCCGGACGCCAGGAGGTCTACGAGCACTATTTCTTCGGTGACCCCGTTCGCATGGCGGGTCTGCTGGTCGCAAGCTACGACCGCTCGGAATACATGAACCGGGTCACGGCCTTCCTGAAGCGCGAGGACTGATGAGCTTCGACTTCCACTATGAGCGCACCGCCTTCGACATCCTGAGGGCCGCTCACGCCGAGTATGTCGTAACCGACCTCGGGCGGGCGCGCACCTTCTACGTTGACGTCCTCGGTTTTGTGATCAGCTTCGAGGACGACGACGCGATCTATCTGCGCGGCTACGAGGAACGGCTCCACCACTCGCTCGTGCTGCGCAGAGGTGAAGCGCCTCACATCGGACACATGGCTTTCCGCGTCGGGACCCCAGCCTGTCTCGACCTCCTCCACTCGCACTTCGAGTCGATCGGCTGCCGGCCCGGCTGGGCGCAAGATGTCGAGCCCGGTCAAGGACCGGCACTGCGCGTGCAGGACCCGCTCGGCTTTCCGGTCGAGTTCTTCCACGACATGGCCTCGGAGGACGATCTCCTGCGCCGTTACGACCTCTACCGGGGAGCCGAGGTCATGCGGCTCGATCACTTCAACCTGCACGTCCCCGTCTGCAAGGACGCGTTCGACTATTACAAGGGCTTGGGTTTTCGCTGTTCGGAGTACACATCGACCGACGGGGCGGACGAGAAACTGTGGGCCGCGTGGATGTTCCGTAAACCCGACGTGCACGACGTCGCGCTAATGAATGGACGCGGCCCCCGTCTGCATCACACCGGATGGTGGGTGAGCGATCCGATGAGCGTGCTCCGCACTTGCGACCGCCTGGCCGCAGCAGGTCATGCCGGAGCGATCGAACGGGGTCCGGGGCGCCACGGATTGTCGAACGCGTTCTTCCTCTATCTGCGCGATCCGGACGGGCACCGCATCGAGCTCTACACGAGCGATTACTACACCGGGGACCCCGACCTCGAGCCTTTGCGCTGGAGCGTCGACGACCCCATGCGCGGCACCTTCTGGGGCCACGCTGCCCCTGCGACCTGGTTCGAGGAATCGTCGGTCGTCGCGAATATCGATGGAGGCATAGTCGCGCTGCAAGATGAGCAACTACGGGAGCGGCCAGAGACCGTCACCTAGGGGGAACCCACACCGGAGTTGGGGCAATGGCCCTCAGAAGGAGGTATTGCTCGAGTACCCGGGACTCCTATGAGGAAGGGTATGCGAGGGAAGCGCGAACACCTTCTGGGGCCACGCCTTCGACGCCATGCTCGTGCTCGAGGGAGCGATCGAGCGGCTCGATGGCGATGCCGACCCGTGAGACGCTCCTTCGGCGCGTGGTCCGTGCTTCTCGGGAACTGATCTCAGAGCGAGCGGCGGTCTTCCACGCGGTTGAGCTTGCCGCCCTCGCT
>JALZIB010000070.1 GCA_030860505.1 Actinomycetota bacterium | reverse complement strand
GCGAACGGCAGCAGGGTGGCGATCGAGCTGATCAAGCTCGAGAACGAAGGCTGGGAGCGCGACATGGACGTGACCGAGCCGGTCGAGCCGTCCTTCTAGGCGAGCGTTCACGCAGTCGAGGAGGCGGGGGTCCGCGGGTAGGTTCTCGGGATGGCGGTAATGAGAAGTAGCGAGCGAGCACCGGGACCTCTCCATGACATGGCCTCAGCCCTGTATCGGAGATGGGGGCCGACCGGAGTGTGGCTCCTGGAGCTCGGGATCGCCATGATCGTGACGACGCTGCTCGCCGGCGCGACTGTCGTCTTTGCAGGCGACTCGGGGGCGGATCCGTCGCCACCTCTCGTGACTACGGTAGACGACGCCTCAGCTTCCGACACGGCGCCGAACGATTCGTCGGTTGTCGACCCGGTCCCGGAGTCCACGCCGGCCGAAAGCCCGAGTGAGCGAGCCTCACCTCATGAGGAAGAGGAGATCGCTCCGCTCACGTACCGTCCGACGGGAGTGCTCGTCACCGTGCCAGGAAGCGAGGGGCCGTCTGGGTCCGATCCCGTGCGCACCTTCTCGGTCGAGGTCGAGAAGGGCCTGCCGATCGACCCCTCGGCGTTCGCGCAGGAGGTAGGAAAAGTCCTGGGCTCGGCCCGGAGCTGGGGTGTCGGTGGAGGCTTCAGCGTCCAGCGAGTCAACTCCAACCAGGCATCGTTCAAGGTATTGCTCGCAAGTCCGCAGACGACCGACGAGCTCTGCTCGCCGCTACAGACGAACGGGATTTTCTCCTGCGCCCAGGGTTCCGCGGCGATACTCAACGCCATGCGCTGGATGGAAGGTGCGGATGCTTACGGGGACGATCTCGAGAGTTACCGGAAGTACATGATCAATCACGAGGTCGGACACGTCTTCGGTCACGGTCACGTCGAGTGCCCGGCGGCGGGGGAGCTCGCGCCCGTGATGGTGCAGCAGACCAAAGGCGTCGGTTCGTGCGAACCGAACCCGTGGCCGTTCCCCTAGGAGGGGTGACCCCGGGAGCAAGACACGGAACTCGCCTTCAGTTGCGCGCGCTAGCAGTGACGAGGATCCGACGGAGCAAGCCCTCCTCGATCGCCTGAATGATCTCCCCGCGTTCGGTTTGACGCTCGTCCCACTGAGGGCCGATGACGTCTCTGAGCTCTGCTTCGTGCCGGGCGAAGGCGCTGTGCCACGCACGCGCCGTGCGCAGAAAGCCCTCGGTCACATCGGTGACGTCGACAGAGCCGAAGCGCGCGGCCCCCATCAGTTCGTCGATCGGACGAGTCGAGTCGGTTGCCCGGGGGCCGAGGCGAACGGCTCGCCGGTGCTCAGACTCCGAGAGCCCGGGCGCGGCGACGATCGTGAAGAAGGCCAGCCGCCCTCTCGGTTTGAGGAGCCTCCTGCAGGCCCTCAGCACGGAGAGCTTCGGGCGTATTCAACAGAGGACGTCGGTATGGATGACCGCATCGAAGGACTCCTTTGCGAACGGAAGCTCCTTCGCCGACGCGACCACGGCACCCGTGACGTCCAACCGCTGCCGCTCACCGCGTCGGAGTCCGGCGGCTAACCCCTCGAATGGCATATCGGTGAGAGTGACCCGGCAACCGGTCTGCTTCGAGAGATAGAGCCCGGGCCACCCCTGCCCGGTTCCGATATCAAGCAGGTGCTTACCCGGCGCGAGGCCGGCGGCCTCACCCAGACGGGCCGCCTGCTCGACGGTTGTGAATCCGTTCGCTCCCCAGGCAGCGCCTATGACGCTTCGCTCTATGTTCTCGACCACGCTCGTGCGCTCGGTTGCGTACGTCTGGGAGAAATCGGCGCGTGCTTGTTGTTCATCCTTGCTCGAGCCCACGGAACCCCTCGGACGGTCGTACGGTCACGCTCATGATGCCATTGAGCCGCCGGTTCGAGTTGAAAGCGCCGGAGCAAGGGTAGTCACGAGTAGTCCGGCACACCGTCTAAGGAGATCTAGTGAGCCTTTACGAATCGACGAAACGCTTGGAGAACGAGAAGCGACTTGACGCTGTTGCCGAAAAGGTGGCCGAGGTCGTTGGCAAGGTCGTGCCCCCCGGACCCGTGAAGGATGCTCTCAGCGGGACGTGGCTCGGGCACTCTGCTCATCCGGTGATGACGGACATACCGATTGGCGCGTGGACGTCGGCAACTGCGCTCGATCTGATCGGTGGTAAGGAATCGGCGGTTGCCGCTCGACGCCTCATCGGTCTGGGGATTCTGGCCTCACTCCCCACTGCGATGTCCGGCTTCTCCGATTACGCGGACACCTTCGGAGCCGAGCGACGCGTCGGTATTACCCACGCCGCCTTCAACGTCGCGGCCCTAGCTCTGTTCGGAGCGTCCTACACGGCACGCCGAAAGGGCTCCAACCTTAAGGGCAAGTCGCTGTCCCTGCTCGGGATGGGCGCGGCGTCGGCGGGCGCGTATCTCGGAGGCCATCTCTCGCTCGACATGGGTGTCGGAGTGGATCACACCGCGTATGAAGCCGGGCCCGAGGACTGGACCCCCGCTGTCCCCGAGTCCGAGCTCGAGGACGGCAAGCTCACCAAGGTCGAGGTCGATGGAGCCACAATCATGCTCACTCGCCACGGGGGCCGGGTGTGCGCGCTGAGCGATCGGTGCACACACGCTGGCGGACCTCTCAGCGAGGGGACCATCGAGGACGGGACGGTGAAGTGTCCCTGGCACGGAAGTGTGTTCTCGCTCGAGAACGGAAGCGTCGAGCAGGGCCCGGCGCGGGCGCCCCAACCGAGCTACGAAACGCGTGTGATCGAGGGACGCGTCGAAGTCAGGGGCAGTTGAGCGAAGCCGGCGAGGGCGTCCCTTGTTAGCCGGAGCGATTCATCTCTTCGAAGAGACTGTCTGCGAGTACGGTCAGGCGCTCTACGTCGGAGATGTTGTCGAGCCAGCGTTTCGGAATGCTCGAGGCGCCGTCGCGGGCCCCCATGACCGCGCCGGCGAGGGCGCCGTTGGTGTCGGTGTCGCCTCCTGCGTTGACCACCTCGACGACGGTCCGCTCGAAGCCCTCGCCCCCTGCCATGCAGCACAAGGCCACCTGCATCGTCTTGAGCGTGTAACCCATGTCCACAGGATCATCCAGCTCCAGGTCCTTCAGCGCAGTCCCCTCGACGTCACGAATCGCTTCGGCGACCTGTCCCAAGGAGTCGGCCACCCACCCCTCGGCGCCCACGCCCTCGACGGCGACGGCCAGATCTTCGTTGGAGGCCGGCTCGTCGCTCACGCAGGTTGCCAGGGCCACCGCGGTCACGACCGTGCTCCACTCACAGCGAGCGTCGTAGTGAGTAACGAGTGCGCTCGCCCGCGCCGTACGAACCAGCTCTGCTCCGGAGCGAAGGTGTCGAAGGGCCACGGGAGGGCAACGCATGACCGCGCCGTTGCCGGCGTTGCTCATTGCGTTTCGTTCCCAGGCAAGTCGAGCCGCCTCGTGCGAGGGGTGACCCTTGGCGAGCTCGTCGATGACGGACTGAGTGAGGACGCCGATGCCGCGCCCGTTCTCCTGAGCCCACGCCGCAAGGCGCGCGGCGAACCTCTCCGGATCGAGCTCTTCTGACTCGACTAGGACTTCGGCGAGAATCGCAGCCTGAGCGAGATCGTCGTCCCAGGGTCGCTCGCGCTCTTGGGCGTTGACCTCGGTTATGCCCTCGGGGAAGTGACGCCGGATCGAGTGCGCTGAATGCCCCTCGACGGGGAGACCGAGTGCGTTGCCCACCGCCATCCCCAACATGACTCCCCGGAATCTGTCCTGCAGGGCGTCGCGATCGTCTAGTGGCGTCGCTCGAACGAGCTTCTCGAGTCCCGATGTCTGCATAGGTTTGGTCACGTCAAGTCTCCGGTGAATAGATGGGGCCGCTTCAAGCGGCCAACCGAAACGCCGTCAGCTCTGCGGTTGCCCTTCGCTCCTGCGATTGCATCCTGCCACTCTCGTCCGCCCGGCAATCCGTGTTGATTCATGAAGGCGTAGGCCTCGCTGTTTCCGTCGGAGTTCGTGAAGCCGATCGACAGGTAGTTCCTGAACATCTTCTTTATGAATTCGTAGTGTTGTAGGTCGTTCAGAGGAATCGACAGGCTGCCCTCGCTGGCCAGCGCCGACAGGTCCAAAGAGTCCGTCTTCCCTGCGGCAAGAAGGCCACCTGCGGGACCGGACACGGCCGCTCCTGTTGCGCGGCGAATCGCATCGTTGCCGCCCGACGACAAGAACATGAGGCGTTGGTTGGTCAAGATCAGCCTGCCGAGCTTGGTGCGGCAAGCGTAGACTTGGACTTCGGGCCCTTCCACCTATAGATGCCGTCGGCACTCATCAAGACGTTCTCTTCCATTGGTTTCTCCTTGGTTGTTATCCGAGTCTCCGGGCACGAGTGTGCGCACACTTAGGCGG
>JALZIB010000068.1 GCA_030860505.1 Actinomycetota bacterium | reverse complement strand
TCGCGGTGCGCTCGGACGAGTCGCCCGAAGAGCTTCTCCGGCGGGCCGACGACATCGTCGACGCGCCCGAGGGCGCCGTCGCCTGGCTGCGCTCTCTGCTCTAGGTGGGCCGAGTGACCGGTGCGCGCTGGTCCGAGATCGCCTCGAGGTCTTCGATCTGCGCGTAGATCCAGTCCTCCGGCTTGGTCGCCTCGACGGCAGCGCGCTCAGACTCGAGCGCCACGCGCCGTTCGTCGACCGACAGCTCGAGGGCGCGTTCGATTGCCGTCGCGGTGACCTCGACGTCGAGAGCGTCTTCGATCTTCACCGCAAAGTCGCCGAGCTCTTGAAAGGATCCGGCCCCCTTCGATAGCACGAGGGCGCCGTTGCGCCGGTTGACTGCGACCCCTTCCTTCGACACGAGATTCATGCCGTCCATAATGGGGTTGACGAGCAGCACGTCGTAAATGGATAACGCGCCGAGTGTTCTCTCGTAGTCGTCCTTCAGGAACATGCGAATCGCATCGGGATGGCGCTCGTTGACGGCGGCAATGGTCTTTTCGATGTCCACGAGATAGTGCTGGTACTCGTCCATGGTCTGGCGCGATCCGTAGAGACATGCAAAGAAAGTGACGTGACGCAGGTCGGCTCGCCGATCCAGCAGCGCGCCAAAGGCTTCGAAGCCGCGCACGATGTTCTTCGACGGCTCCGTACGATCCGCGCGCACCACGACCGGCCCTTCGACCTCGGCGAGAAAGCGCTCCCCCCAGGTGTGCACAGTTTCGGAGCGCGCGAGTTCCTGAAGTGCGGCCGCGTCGATGGGGATCGGGTAGGCCCGTACCCACGTGGTGCGGTCGCCGTGAGTCACACGGCCGCGCTCCCGGTCGACGTCGAGGTCCATCGCTTCGCAGAGCTCGAGGAACGCGTCGACCCACGGCCCAACGTGGAAGCCGAGCAGATCGGCGCCCAACAATCCCTCGACGACGCCGCGCCGCACCGGCTCGGGCACTCGATCGAGGCCTTTCGCGCAGAACGATGAGTGCGTGAAGTGAAAGATGGTCTGCTCCGGTCGCTCCCGCCGCACCAGCTGGGGAGCGACCGTGAGGTGGTAGTCCTGGAAGAGTATGAGATCGTCGGGCTCCGTCTCCTCGAGCACGGCTCGGGCGAATACTTCGTTGACGGGCAGATAGGCGCTCTCCCAGGCCTCGAGCTCTTCGTCGCCGAAGTCGCCCAGCCCGAGCTCGTCCCACAGGCAGTGGTTGGCGAACCACAACATGCGGTTCGAGACGACGTCGTAGTACCGCGCATAAGTGTCGGGTTCGATGTCGAGCAAACGCACTCGGTAGCCAAGCTCGTCGGGGAGGTCGTCGAGGGCACCCTCGGCCGCCGCCTTGCGGTCGGCGTCGGACGTGGCGGCCGCGATCCACACCGCTTGCTGGCCAAGTTCGCGTGCGACGGGATCCATGGCACCGGCGAGGCCTCCGGCGCCCTTCTTGTAGTCGAAGCCGGCGTCGCTCTCGCTGAAGGAAACCGGGCCCCGGTTGGAAACGAGCACGACGCCTGCCTTGTCCATCAGCCCTTTATCGTAGTGGCGTGCACGTCGTCATCGCGCCGGACAAATTCAAGGGGACCCTCAGCGCCTCCGAGGCCGCCAACGCCATGGCCAAGGGTGTGCGCAACGAAATCAGGCACGCGTCGATCATCCTTCGTCCGGTGGCCGACGGCGGCGAGGGAACCGTGGATGCTCTGCTGCTCGCCCACGGCGGCAGGGTCTCCGCCCGGCGAGTGAGTGGCCCGTTGCCCGGAGGGTTCGTCGACGCTTCTCTCGCCCATCTCGCCGACGGATCCTGCGCGCTTGAGATGTCGCATGCCGCCGGTCTCGCAGTGGTCGACGACGATCGGCGCGACGCGCTTGCGGCCTCGAGCGAGGGCCTGGGCCAACTCATAGCCGCGGCGTTGCAAGAGACCTCTCGCAGGATCGTCGTCGGCGTGGGCGGGAGTGCGTCGAGCGACGGGGGCACGGGGGCCGCGCGCGCTCTCGGCTGGCGCTTCCTCGACGCTGCGGGCAAAGACCTGCCGCTCGGAGGAGGGTCACTTCGACGTCTCGCGCGCATCGACGGCTCAGGGGTCTCGTCCGAGCTCGCGGGTGCGACGATCGCGGCTGCCTGTGACGTCGACAATCCGTTGCTCGGCGAACACGGCGCGGCGCGCGTCTTCGCTCCCCAAAAAGGCGCGAACGATGAAGACGTCGAAGCGCTCGAGGAGGGCCTGGCGCGCTTGAGCGAACGAATCTCTTCCGACCTCGGGATCGACGTGGCGGAGCTTCCTGGTAGCGGCGCGGGTGGAGGAACGGGGGCGGGCCTCGTCGCGTTCTTCGGCGCCGTCCTCGGAGACGGTTTCGAGGTCGTGGCCGAGGCGACCAACCTGCGGGACGCTATCGAGGAGGCAGACTTGGTCGTCACCGGCGAGGGGCGACTCGACGAGCAGAGCCTCGCAGGAAAGGCGCCGGTGGGCGTGGCCCGAATAGCGCGCGATGCGGGCGTTCGCTGCTTTGCGGTGGCGGGAGAGGTTCCCATAGACCCACGCTCCCTCAAAGCCGAGGGGATCGTCGCCACGGCGAGCTTGATCGAGGTGGTGGGACACGACCGGGCGTGGGCGGACGCCGCCGGCGCGCTGACCGAGACGACCCGAGCATTGGTCCGCCGGCGCGTGACCGAGGGCTCCGACGGACCACGCCGTTTCTTCCGAACGTAGTGGTCCGTCGCGAACCGTGACCCCCCTTCGGATCGGGGGATACTCCTAGGGTGTCGACTCCCGCGCCTCCGCGGTTACCGGCCGGCGAGCGTCTTCGCCGGGCCGGGATGGCCGCGTGGGCCCTGATCGGACTGCTCATCGTGGCGGTCGCGGCGGTCTGGGCGCTGTTCAAGGTCAGCATCATCTTCCCTCCGCTCGTGATCGCCTTGATCATCATTTACGCGCTCAACCCAAGCGTGTCGTGGCTCGAGAAGAAGGGAGTTCGGCGAGGGATCGGAACGGTCGGCAGCTACATTGTGATCGCGAGTTTCGTGACTGCGCTCGGGTTCGCCCTTGCACCTCTGGCGGCGCGACAGATCGAGACCTTCGGCGACGACTGGCCGCTCTTCAGGGATCGGCTCGTCACCTTTGTCGATGACTCGGTCGAGAGCGTCAATGAGCGACTGGGCACCGACTTCAGCACCACCCAGTTCGATTGTCTGCTCGGTTCCGAGGAGATCGGCGAAGGTGGGGGCCCGTCGCTCGAGCAGTGCGATAGGGCGACGCAGCGATTCCGCAGCTTGGTGGAGTCGCAGACCTCGCGTCTGACCGAGATCGGCTTCTCGGTCATCGAGGTGCTGTTGTGGTTCGTCATCGGTCCTCTCATCGGGCTTTACCTGCTTATGGATCTGCCCCAGCTCCAGCGCGACATGCTCAACCTCGTGCCGGCCGCTAACAAGGAAGAGGTCGCCGACGTCGGCAGCAAGGTGGGCCGCGCCGTGGGTGGTTTCTTCAGGGGTCAGTTGATGGTTGCGACTCTCGTTGGTCTGATGTCCGCTATCGGTTTCGCCATCATCGGTCTTCCGTTTTGGTTCGTGATCGGCGCGATTGCAGGCTTCTTCAACCTCATTCCCCTGGTCGGGCCGTTCATCGGCGGTGGCATCGGCTTCATCATCGGGACCGTCTACGGAGGAGTCGGCCTCGGCGTGCAGGCGGCCGTGGTCGAGATCATCGTGCAGCAGATCGACAATCATTTCCTCAGCCCGAACGTCATGAAGCGCACGGTCCGGATCCATCCCGTCACCGTGATGCTGTCGTTGCTCGCCGGCGGCGCCCTGGCCGGGTTCTGGGGGGTCCTGCTCGCGGTCCCCGCCGTCGCGGTCTTCAAGCTGGTGCTCGGCCATCTCTGGGCGACGCGCGTGCTGGGGGCCGAGGTCTCGCCCTTCGGCGCCGGGGGCCGGGGCCCCGCGCCGCCGTCCGTCATCGTCGATCCCCCCACCGAGACGACCGAGACCGAGAGCCAGACCGAGGCCAAGACGCCCTCGTAGGTCCGAGCGACCCGACCTCGTTGGCCTTTCCGCCGCCGGGCAGTTGGGATAGGCTACTGCAACGACTTGCAATAAGCCGCCCGAGACCCGGAGGATGACGACGCCTATGCATATCCCGGACGGATTTATCAACGCAGGCACCTCGATCGGCGCCGGCGTTATCGCCGCCGGTGGGGTCGGCGTGGCCGTGAAGAAGACGTCCGAGTACATGGAGGACAAGCAGCTTCCGCTCGCCGGGCTGACCGCGGCATTCGTCTTCGCCGTGCAGATGCTCAACTTTCCCGTCGCCGCCGGTACGAGCGGTCACCTTCTCGGCGGAGCGCTCGCGGCGATACTCGTGGGTCCCTGGGCGGGGGCTTTATGCGTGGCCGTGGTCCTCATCGTGCAGGCGTTCTTCGCCGATGGAGGCGTGACCGCTCTCGGCCTCAACATCCTCGACATGGGCCTCGTGACCGCGCTGGGGGGCTACGCCGTCTTCGCCGGACTGCGCCGCGTGCTGCCGAAGTCGAAGGCGTCCGTCACCGTCGCCGCCGGCCTCGCCGCGGGCGTCTCCGTCGTGTTGTCCTCGATCGCCTTCTGGTCACAGTTCGCCCTCGGCGGCAACGTCGACATCGCTCTGGGATCGGTGTTGGTCGCGATGGTGGGCGTCCACACGGTCATCGGCATCGGAGAGGGACTGATCACGGCCGCCACGGTTGGACTAGTGCTCGGCGTGCGCCCCGATCTCGTCTACGGGGCGCGCGACCTAGCCCTACCTCTCGAGCTGAGGCCGCAGATGCGGACGGCAGGGGGGACATCTTGAGGAACATGACGACCACTCGCCTGTTCGTGATCGCCGGACTGCTGATGTCGTTCGCCCTCGTGCTGCTGGTGAGCCCCTTTGCCAATCCGAACCCCGATGGACTCAACCGGGTCGCCGAGGACAAGGGCTTCGCCGCCGCCGAGACCGACCACACCTTCGGCGACGGCCCGCTTGCCGACTACGCGGTGCGCGGCGTGGACGACGACTTCATCAGCAAGGGTCTCTCGGGCGTCATCGGCGTGCTGGCCACATTCGCGCTCGGTCTTGCGCTCTTCGCATCCCTGCGAGCGCGCCGGGGCGATCGGACGACCACGAAGGAGAACGACTGAGCGGGGGCCATACCCACGGGCACGGGCTGTTCGTCCACGGCGACAGCCCGCTCCACGCGCTCGCTCCTGAGTGCAAGGTCGCCGGCGCCTTGACGTTCGTGCTGATCGTCGTCGCGACTCCACGGGAGGCGTTGTGGGCCTACGGGGTCTACGCCGGCCTCGTGGTCGTGCTCGCGACCATGGCGCGGGTCGGAGTGCGCACGCTCGTGCGCCGGTTGGTGATCGAGACGCCCTTCCTGCTGTTCGTGATCGGTCTTCCTTTCCTAGCCGGGGGCGAGCGAGTCGACGTGGCGGGGGTCGGCCTTTCGATCGAGGGACTGTGGGCGGCATGGAACATCTTGGCCAAGGCGACGCTTGGCACTGGGACCATGGTGCTCCTGGCGTCGACCACGCCGATCACCTCGATCCTCGAAGGGCTTCAGCGGCTGAAGCTTCCTCCGGCGATGGTGGCGATAGCCGGCTTCATGGTGCGTTACTTCGATGTCATCGTCTCGGAGATGCGGCGCATGAAGGTCGGCCGCGAGTCGCGCGGCTACGACGCTCGCTGGTTGTGGCAGGCCAAGGCGCTGTCGGCATCGGCCGGAACCCTGTTCATCAGGTCCTACGAGCGCGGGGAGCGCGTCTATCTCGCAATGCTGTCGCGCGCCTTCACCGGCTCGATGCCCGAGTTCACTCCGCGCGCGGCCTCGTTGTCACATTGGGCGGCTGCTGCGACCCTCCCGGCCGCGGCCCTTGCGGTCTGCGTGTGGGCGTGGCTGTGAGCGCGCTCGAGGTCGGCGGGCTCGCCTTCGCCTATCCGGATGGGCACCAGGCTCTCTTCGGGCTCGAGTTCGACATCGACTGGGGCGAGCGCGTCGCCCTGCTGGGACCAAACGGCGCCGGAAAGACCACTCTGGTGCTGCATCTCAACGGTGTGCTCGGCGGTGGCGCGGGCGTCGTGCGAGTGGGCGGGCTCGAGGTCGCCAAGGCGAATTTCAAGGAGGTACGCCGGCGAGTTGCGATCGTGTTCCAGGATCCCGACGACCAGCTCTTCATGCCGACCGTGCGGGCCGACGTCGCCTTCGGTCCGGCCAACCTCGGGCTCTCGGGCACCGAGCTCACCGAGCGCGTGATGGGCGCGCTCGATGCGGTGGGGATGGCCGCGTACGCCGGCCGCCCACCGCATCACCTCAGCTTCGGCCAGCGACGGAGGGTGGCGATCGCCACCGTGCTGGCCATGGACCCGCAGATCCTGGTGTTGGACGAGCCGTCGTCCAACCTCGACCCCGCCGGACGTCGGGAGATCGCCGCGGTCCTCGAGGGTCTCGACCTCACGATGCTGATGGTGACGCACGATCTTCCCTACGCGCTGGAGCTGTGCGAGCGCTCGATCGTCATGAACGAGGGCGCCATCACGGCCGACGGCCCCACCCGCGCCATCCTCGCCGACGAGGACCTGATGCGAGCGAATCGCCTCGAGCTCCCCTACGGCTTCAGTTCTGACTTCTATCGCGTCCGCGCCTAGTCGGTGCAGTTCTCGCACAGGCCCCAGATCGCGAAGTGCGTGAAGTCGGGTACGAAGCCCGTGTCCTTCGAGAACTCTGCGCGCGCCGCATCGAGCTGCTCGATCGGAACAGAACGGGTGGTTCTGCAGTTCGAGCAAGTGAGATGGACGTGGTCGTGTGCGTACGCGTGGTGGTACGCGGCACCCCCGTCGACGTGCGCATGCGTGAGCACCCCCACCTCCTCGAGCAGCTCGAGGGTCCGGTAGACGGTCGACGCGTTGACTCCGGAGACGCGGTCCTGGACGCGCGCCGCGACCTCGGCTGGGGTGATGTGACCGCGCGTCGCCATGATCTCGTCCACGATCGCGCGCCGCTGAGCGGTCATGCGATGCCCGCGTCCCCGTAGTAGTTCGAGGACGCCGTCGGCGTCGGGTCTGGAGCTGTGTGTCAAGTCGGAAGGAGAATGTTGGCCATAGCCGGTCGTTCGATTATCTCCTGATCGAAGCGAACGGCGGCCGGACCGTTATCCGTGACAACAAACTGCACGAGTGAGTCGGCGAGATCCTCGGTGAGCTTGATGCGACCGAGAGCGTCGAGTCGATGCAGAACGCCCCGCATGATCTGATGCGACATCTTGCCGAGAGACAGGGTGTCCTGGTTGCGGTGAAGCCGGGTCCCGAGATCCACTTGCGCGAGCGCGTTGAGGCCGTGGCGCTCGACGAAGTCGATCAGCAGGCCCAGGTCGACCGCGTAGTGCGTGAAGAACGGCAGTTCGTAGGCGATCTCCCGCCGGAGCGCGTACTCGCCCGAGAGCGGCTGGATGAGGCCCGTCAGCTGCGGGTAGAGCAGGTGCAGCAGCGGACGCACGACCAGTTCGGTGACCCGGCCCCCGCCCGTCGGGTCGCCATCGAGTGGGCGCCGGTAGAAGCCCTTGGTCATCTTGATGTCGTCGTCGATGAGCAGCGGCGTCAGGAGCCCAATGAGGAAACTGGGATCGAAGTTGCGGATGTCGGAGTCGCACCAGCAGATCAGGTCGCCGTTGCTGACGGCGAGGCTCTTCCACAACGCCTCACCCTTGCCCAGCACGTGGCCCCGTTCGGGCAGCACGTCGGCCCCGCGGTGGACATCGGCCCCCGCCGCGCGCGCGACGGCCACGGTGTCATCCTCGGACCCGGAGTCCACGACGACGAGCTCGTCGACCAGGCCGATTCGCTCGATGAGCTCGGAGCGGATGCTCGTGCAGATGTTCCCGATGGTCGTTTGTTCGTTGAGGGCGGGAAGGCATACGCTTACCCGCAGCCCTCGCTCCCTCTTGAGCTCGCCGATGAGCTGAGGGTCGGGTGTGAATGGTCCCGGCTTCGACGGCCCGAAGGTGCGCCGGTCGAACCACTCCAAGACCTCGGGATGTTGAAAGTCGCTTGCCATCACCGCCGAGGCTAAGCGGTTCAAGACCCCGTAGCGCGGTCATATACGAGAACTCCAGATGAGTGGAATGAGGCGATTACATGAAGCACGTCGAAGGGCTCGCTTGCAGGGAGTGCGGTAGGACCTACCCGGTGGCGCCGCAGCACGTCTGCGAGTTCTGCTTCGGCCCCCTCGAGGTGGCCTACGACTACGAGGCGATCGCGTCCTCGCTGTCGCGTGAGTCGGTCTCGGCCGGCCCCCGCTCGTTGTGGCGCTACGCCGAGCTGCTGCCGACTCCCGCGGAAGGCGTCATCGATATCGGAGCGGGGGCCACTCTGATGCGACCGGCCCCGAGGCTCGCCGCCGAGCTGGGACTCAAGACCCTGTGGATCAAATCCGACGCGGGCAATCCGACGCACTCGTTCAAAGACCGCGTCGTCTCGGTCGCCCTCAGCGTGGCCCGCTCGTTCGGCTTCGAGGTCGCGGCTTGCGCCTCCACCGGAAACCTTGCTAACGCGGTCGCCGCCCACGCCGCTGCTTGCGGGATGCGAAGTGTTGTGCTCATCCCTTCCGACCTCGAGCGGGGCAAGGTTGCCGGCACGGTCGTCTTCGGCGGCGACGTCATCGCGGTCGATGGCAGCTACGACGATGTCAACCGGCTTTGCGCCGAGCTTTCGGAGAGCAGGCCGTGGGCCTTCGTCAACCTCAACATGCGTCCCTATTACGCGGAAGGGTCCAAGTCCCTCGCCTTTGAGATGGCCGAGCAGCTCGGCTGGCGTCCGCCCGACGCCGTCGTCGTCCCGGTTGCGTCCGGTTCGCTGCTCACGAAGATAGGAAAGGGGATGCGCGAGCTCCATGCCGTGGGGCTTCTCGACGAGGAGCCGACGCTTCAGATTCACGGGGGCCAGGCCGCGGGTTGCGCGCCGGTGGCGACCGCTTTCGCCGAGGGTGTCGACGAGGTCAGGCCCGTCAAGCCGAAGACAGTCGCCAAGTCGCTGGCCATCGGCAACCCGGCCGACGGCTACTACGCCCTCGGCGAAGTCAGAGGCTCGGGCGGCACGGTCGAGCTGGTGCCCGAGGACTCGGTCGTCGAGGGCATGAGGCTGCTCGCCCGCACCGAGGGTATCTTCACCGAGACGGCGGGAGGAGTGACCATCGCGGCACTCGAGCAAGCCGTTCGCAGTGGCGCTATCTCACCCGACCAGGCCACGGTTGCGCTGATCACCGGCATCGGGCTGAAGACGATCGAGGCGCTCGGCGACAGCGCGCCCACGCACACGATCAAGCCACGGCTCGAGGATGCCGTAGCGGTTCTTAGCTCGAGAGGAGAGCCGACATGAGTGTGAAGGTCAAGATCCCGACTCAACTTCGAGCCCTGACGAGCGGATCCGGCGAGATCTCGGGGGCCGGGAGCGACGTTCACGCGCTCATCGAAGATCTCGACAGCCGGCACCCCGGTCTGCGAGAGCGGCTGCTGGATGATTCGGGTGCTCTGCGTCGCTTCGTCAACCTCTACGTGAATGACGAGGACGTTCGCTTCCTCGACGGCCTCGAGACGGAGTTGCCAGACGGGGCGAAGGTGTCGATCATTCCGGCGGTCGCCGGGGGCTGAGTGGTCCGTGCCATAAGTAAAGTCCGATGTGTATTTGCGGTGCGGGCCGCTGAAGACCTGGAAACTCAAGGAAGTTCCTCGATCCGCCGATTCTCCTCGTACTGAAGGTAAGAGAACCGACCGCTCATAGGAGCTTGGCTGCGCATGGCACGAATCTTGATTGCCGACGATGATGACGAGGTCCGGCGGATGCTCGTCGTTTCGCTCGTGGACCACGGGCATGAGATCGCCGCGGTGCCGGACGGCTATCGGGCGTGCGCCGTGCTGTCCGAGGACCTGCCCGACCTGATCCTGCTGGATGCGCTGCTGCCAGGCAGGGATGGTTTCGACGTGCTCGAGGAGTTGAACGGTTCGGGTCGGAGAGAGGGGACGAGGGTTCTGATGCTCACCGCCCGAGGCTCGGAGCAGAACGCAACCAGAGCCTTCGAGCTGGGTGCCGATGGGTACATCACGAAGCCTCTCGATCCTGCAGAGCTCGTCGTCCAGGTCGAACGCATGCTTGCGCTCTCGAGCGTCGAGTTGTTGTCCAGCAGAGAAAGGGAGCTGGACAGGTCCCGGCTGCTGTCGCAACTCGAATCGATTCTAGGAGACAACTGAGCACATGGATCGAACAACAGTGGATACTGCTCGCATACTCGTCGCCGACGACGATCCCGATTTGAGGGCGTTGCTGTGCGGCATCCTTACCGACGAAGGTCACAAGGTTGCCGCTGTGTCCGACGGCCGCCGGGCCCTCGAAGCGGTTCTGAGCGACCCGCCGGACCTCATGATGCTCGACGTCATGATGCCGCACATGGACGGCTTCGCCGTGCTCAAGGGAATGGCCGAAGCCGGTGTCGGCAACGTCAAAGTGCTCATGGTGACGGCGCGCAGTGCCGAGACCGATTGGGCCGAAGGGTTTCGCCTCGGCGCCGATCTCTACGTCACCAAGCCGTTCGACCCCGCCGAGCTCAGCGATGCGGTCACCAGGGTCTTGGCCAGCACCAAGGCCGAGCTCGCCGACCAGCGTGAGCACGAACTCGACAAGGCCGAGATGCTGAGCCATTTCGAGACCCTCTTCGAGGTCCGCTAAGCGGACCCGCGTGCCCGGCCCGGTAAACCTTCAGCGATCGTCTCGACGATCGCGCCCGGTAAACCTTCAGGGATCGTCTCGACGATCGCGCCCGGTAACCTTCCCAGTCGTGAAGCGTCCTACAAACGGTGGGAGCGAAGCTCCTCGTGAATCTGTCTCGTTCGAGCTCGTCGAGCGCTGCAAGAAGGGCGACGAGTACGCATGGGCCGAACTCGTGGAGGCTACCCACCGAGAGGTGTACTCGCTGTGTCTTCGGATCTTGCGAGACCCCGACGACGCCGCCGAGGCGACGCAGGACGCGTACCTCAAGGCGTGGCGGGCGCTCGGCTCGTTCCGCGGCGATGCGATGTTTACGACCTGGATGTACCGGGTGGCCACCAATGCGGCCATCAGCAAGCAGCGGGGTCGGAAGCGCAGACGGGTGCACGAAGTGGATGCGGATGACGAGACGGTGTCCCAACTGCCGTCGACGGCTTCGACCGAGACGCTGGCCGGGGCCCGGATCGAATTGGAGGCCGTCGAGGAGGCGTTGAGGTTGCTCCCGGAGCACTATCGAGCGGCGCTCGTGCTGCGGGACGTCTACGAGATGTCGATGGAGGAAGTCGCCAAGCAGTTGAAGATCACCGAGACGGCGGCGAAGGTGAGGGTCCACAGGGGCCGTAAGAAGCTGAAGGAACTGATTCAGGAACCAACTAGCTAATGCGCTGGACGGCAGAAGGACGGAGACCATGAGGTGTGCAGAGGTCAGAGAGATGCTTCCCGCTCTTGCGCGCGAGAGCGACCCATCGCTCGTGGTCCGCAGGCATCTCTCCAAGTGCGTCGCGTGCCGGGCCGAGCTCGAGACCTACAGGAGCATCGTCGCGTCCCTGGCTACGCTCGAGATGAGAACGATCGCGCCGCCCGCAGGGCTCGCAGCCAAACTCATCGCGATCCCCAGTGAGGCCTCCCGGGTCGACCATTTCCGTTCGCACGTGACCCGCAACCGCGCCGCCTATGCCGGCGGAGCTGCGGCTGCGGCGGCCGTCGTCGGGGCGGCCGGAGCCTTTCTGTGGCGAAGCCGCGAGCGCTCCTCTGGCCGGGCGCGCACGACCAACTGGGGTCGTTTCGTGGCCGCCTGATGCACGGTATGTGACAGCCGGCGCAGCGCGACTAAACTGCTAGTCCCTTAGGGCGGTAGCTCAGTCTGGTCAGAGCGCTGGTCTCCAAAACCAGTGGCCGGGGGTTCGAATCCCTCCCGCCCTGCTTTTGCCTCCTCGACGCTAAGTGCTGCGTTTGGGGCACAGAGAGCAGCCATTCGGCAGCAACGGCGACCCGCCCACCACGTCCCGGCCCCGGTGCCCACGACGGACGGTCGTTTGCTGCGTTTGGGGCACGGAGTAGCCGTTTGGCATCACTGACCGGCGACTGTCTCGTCGGGGGGCTCGAGCTTCGTGACCGGCATGATGACGAGTTCGTTCAGGCGCCAGTCGATCGCTTTCAACTCGTGCACGGCTCTCTCGATCTTCACGGCCAGGTCCGCGTCCGTTGAGGGCACCACCTGAACGTCGGCGAAGAAGACGTGACCTTCCTCGCGTACTCGGACGGCGCAGTCGCTCACCCATTCGAGGGATTCCACCTCTGAGCGAAGTCGTTCGGGCAGAGGGTCCACTTGCGAGTCGTCGGTGACCGTGGGCCGCGAGTCCATAAGGTCACCCGTCGCCGCCTTCAGGTTGGTCACCCCATCCTTCGTGATGTCGAGAGAGATGATGATCGCCGCGGCCGCATCGAGCCACCACAACCCGATCCCGATCCCGATCACGCCGATCATCGCCGCGACCGCGGTGAGCCAGTCCGCCTTGTTCATCTGCGCGTCCGCGAACAGCACCTTGTCGTGCAGTTCGCGCGCCAAGGGCAGCTTCAGCCTGCCAATGATGACGGCCGGGATCGCGCTGTAGACGAGCGCGGGAATCATGAACCAACCCAGCCAGATCGGCTCTCCCCATGGCTGAACGAGACCTATGGGCGCATGCTCGAACGAGATGAGCTTCATGACGGAGTCGTAGAGGATGAAGAGACCCATCACGAAGAGCGCAAGCGAGGCGCACAAGTAGCCGACGCTCACGGCGCGGTGATAGCCGAAGGGAAAGCGCTCACTCGGCGGCCGCCGCCGGACTCGAGCGGCGACGAGAAACGAGATCGGCGGCACGAGACTAAGGATGTCTTCGATCCACGCCGCCTTCATCGCCTGCGACGCACCCAGCGTCACGTAGATGAAGAAGATCGCCGTAACCAGGTAAGCGATGGTGATCCATTCGAGGCGAATCGCGCGACGGTTGACGCGCGCCTTGTCCGGAGGCAGCTCGAAAGCGGTGCTCGTCCTCATGGTGCGCCGAACTCGAGAAGAAGCTCCTCGATGTCGTCCGGGCGTTCGAGCAGGAACCGCTCGATGGTCGTCATCCAGTCGTTCTCGCCCATCGGCACCGCGAAGACGTGGTCCGTTTCCCCGAGCCGAACCCCGGTGTCGACGACGTCGAGGTCGTCGAGGAGATAGTTGTCGATCGCCACGGCCCCCTCATGAGCGGCGATGTCCTCGACCTCGATGACGCGCGCGTCGGTCCTGCGCAGGAGGCCCTCGAGCTCGGAGCTCGACTCGACGCCCACCTCGAGTCCCGCGATGTCGTCCGGGGGCTCATGTCCCTCGGGCACCGCCACCAGGCAGGCCGTCGTGAGATAGGGGTGCGTGAGCGCCGCGACCGAGGCCCACGGGGAAACCGACGTGATGCCTCCCACGACGAGATCGAGCTCGTGAACCTCGAGCGCGGCGAAGAGCTCCTCCTCCGAGCCGTCGATCCACTCGATCTCGGCCTCGATGCCGGCGGCGAAGCGCTCGACGAGCTCGACCTCGAGGCCCGTAGGTGCGCCCTCGCCGAGCTCGACCCACGGCGGGTTGTCCGTCACCCCCACGTGCATCGTGGCCCCCCGAACCCGGTCGAGGGTCCCCTCCGGGTCGCGCGGAATCCCGCATCCGACCGAAGCCAGCGCGACCACGATGACCACCACGTGCTTCACGGCTCCGAGGTTCCCTCAGCCAAGGAATACAAACACTTGCGTCCCGGGACCTTTACTCACGTACTACTGACATAGTAGATATGAGTGGGCAAGGTGGTGGAGGTTCGTCGAGAGGAACGGGGGATTGGCATCGGCGCCGAAGGACATTTTCGTCCCTCGAGGAGACCTTCGCTTCCCAGCCCCGCCTTCTTCAAGGCGCCTTTTCTGCTGCTCCGTTTCCCCGGGGTGCTCACGGCGGTGCTCGCCGCTGCTCTGGTGCTCGGCGTCGCCGCCGCGTCTGGCTCGCTGTTTCTGTCCTCCGCGAGTAACGAGGCACTGAGGCAGGAATTGATCAAGCTCACGCCCGTCGAGGCGGGGCTCACGATCACCGGATACGGCCCCCCCGACTCTGCGGAGTATGCCGCGTCGGACCGCCTGCTGACCGAGCGGGTAGCGGCGATGAGCCCTCTCGAGCCGCCTCTGGCGCGCGTCGTGAGCGACAGCCTCCGCGTCGTTTCTCCCCAGATGTCGCCCGACTTCGATCTCGAGATTCGCATGATCCACCGCGTGGACGCCGAGCGGAACATCGAGATAATCGACGAGGCGGGTGTCCAAGGTGTCTGGGTTCCCGAGTCCGTCGCCCGGACGGCCGGACTCGAGGCGGGCGACGACGTTCAGTTTCGGTACGGCCCCGGCGAGAGTTCGCAGCCCGTCGCGGGCATCTATAAGGACCTGCCCTCTGCTCCCCTGAACGACTACTGGTCAACGATGACCTACGAGATTCTGGCACTCGGCCCCAACCAGCCACAGCCTCCCCCCTTGGTGATCCTGCCTTCGGATGCGCTCTTCGAGAGCGCCGAGCCGATGGGGCTATCGTTTCGTTACCGATGGGACCTTTCCCTGGGCGAAGGGCGCATGACGCTCGCCGAGGCGCAGAGTTTGCTCGCGCAGGAGCAGTCGCTCGAGCTCGACGTCCGTAACAGAGAAACCCGCATCGGTCGGTCTTTCGACGCCATTGCTCTGGCCTACGGCGGCGCCGAGTTCGACTCGAGCTTTCCCGGGCTCGTGCAACGAGTCGAGGACACCGTCACCTCCATCACAGGGCCCGTCGAGCTCCTGTCGCTGGGGGGCCGGGCCGTGGCCTTGATCGTCTTCGCCGCGGCGGGCATCTTCGCGGTGCAGAGACGTCGAGTCGAAGTGCGGCTCCTGTCCTCGCAGGGCGTGTCGCCCGCCAGTCAAGGTCTACGAGCGTCCGTCGAAAGTCTCATCCCAGCAGTGCTCGGAGTTACGGTCGGCTGGGGGATCGCCGTCTACCTCGTTCGCGCAATCGGTCCGACGAGCGCGTTGAGCGATGGAGTCGAGGGAGAGGCCCTTATCTCTGCGTTCTGGGCCGGTGCCCTGGCGGTGGCCCTCTACGGCGTGGTTACCGCGATGAGTGCGCGACGTGAAGTCGAAGTCGGAGCGGCGCGCCTCAGAGGCATCGTGATGCGTATCCCGTGGGAACCACTCGTGCTCGTGCTCGCAGGGGCGTCCTACTACGAGATCGTGACGCGGGGCGAACCCATCGTCACCTCTTCGGATGGCGCCTCGAAAGTCGATGCCCTGTTGCTGTTGTTTCCCATTCTCTTCATCATCGGCATGGCGGGCGTTGCGGCGCGCGGCTTGCGCCGCCTCCTACCTTCCGTGCGGAGGATGGGCGATCGCTCTGCGCCGTCCATGTATCTGGCGAGCCGCCGACTTGCGGGTGCTTCTCGCATCGCTCTCGTGTTGATCACCGCATCGTCGATCTCTCTCGGGTTGCTCGTCTACGCAGGCATCCTGGTGGCCTCGAACGAGGCCTCTGCACAGGCGAAGGCGAATCTCTCGGTCGGAAGTGATGTAGCCGTGCCGGTTCAAACTTCGCAACCCAATGAACTGCTCGGCACGACCTTCGACTTCCCCTACACGTTCGTGACCCGAACAGACGACGGCGAGATTCAACCGGGCGATAGGGATGTCGAGACATTGGGCATCGATCCGGAGACATTCGCCCGCGCCGCATATTTCGATCAGAGCTTTGCAGCGGAGGGCATCGATGAGTTGGTGAGCAGGCTCGAACCTTGGGACGACGGCGCGCTGACGGCGCTCCTGGTCGCGGCCGAGGATGATGTTCCTGACGGCGCCGTGTACGTGACACCGCGCTACGACGTCCCCATCGAGATCGTGGGCACCGCCTCTGCCTGGCCGGGTCTCAGTGCGGATCAACCGATGTTGGTCACGCGCTACGACGCGCTCTTCGCGGTGTCGGCAGCTTCCGATGGCTCGGTGTCGGAGGAGCTGATCTCGAACTACGAGATCTGGGCCGAGGCCCCCGCCGCCGAAGTGGAGCAGGCTCTGCTTGCGGAGCGGATCAACTACAACCCGGTGAGCGTCCTGAGCACGGCTGAGATTCTCGTAAGTCCTTCCTTCCTCGCGCTCACCTGGACTTTCGGCTATCTCCAGGCGCTTGGCGTCATGGCCGGAGCGATCGCGCTCGCGGGAATGCTCTTGTACCTGCAGACTCGGCAGCAGGCGCGCGAGGTTTCGTACGCACTTGCACGGCGCATGGGGCTGAGTCGGAGCGCCCACCGATGGGCGGTTGCGATCGAGCTCGGCGGGATGCTGGGGATCTCGTTGGTGATCGGAGCCGCTTTGGCGCTGGTCTCATCCTGGCTTGTCTACTCGAGGTTGGATCCACTGCCGACGATTCCACCCGAGCCACTGTTCGTCGTTCCACCATTGCTGTTTGCCGTCCTTGTTGGCGTGATCGCGCTGGCTGCGATGCTCGGGGCGTGGCGCGTGCAACGGAAGGCCGATACGGCCAAGGTGTCCGAGGTCCTGCGCTATGCGAGCTGAGTCGATGGCGGCGAGCGCTCTCGGGGTCGTGAAGATCTATTGGACCGCAACCGGCGAAGTCCACGCACTCAAGGGCGTCGACGCGTTGTTCTCGGCGGGTCAGGTCACCGCACTCGTCGGCCCTTCGGGTAGCGGTAAGTCATCACTCATGCGCATTCTCTGCGGGCTCGACCGTCCCACCGCAGGTTCGGTCATGGTCGGCGACACGGAGGTCAGCGCGCTCAAGGGCGCAAAACTTCATCGCTTCCGGCGCGACAACGTCGGCTACGTGTTCCAGCGTCCGTCCGACAATCTGATCCCTTACCTCACGGCGCGCGAGCATCTCGAACATAGTGCGCGTCTCAAGGGTCTGGGCGAGACCAGCAAGGTCGACGAGCTTCTTGAGCAACTGGGAATCGCCAACCGCGATCATCACCGGCCTCACCAGTTGTCGGGCGGCGAACAGCAGCGTCTCGCCTTTGCTCAAGCGGTGATAGGAGAGCCGATCCTGGTCGTTGCGGATGAACCGACTGCGGAACTCGACAGTGAATCGAGTCATTCATTGCTCGAGAACGTTCTGGATCTCGCCCACCGCGGCATCGGGGTGGTCTTGTCGACGCACGATCCCGCGGTCGTTGAAGTCGCCGAGCGGACGATCTACCTTCGCCACGGAGCGGTAGAGGCCGAGACCACTGAAGCGCGCAACCTCTCGGTGATCGACGCCGCAGGCCGGGTGCAGCTTCCACCCGAGCTCCTCAAGCTGTTCCCCAACCGGCGCGCCGTCATGACCGTCGAAGGCGGCGAGGTCAAGCTGACACCACCGGGGCCCGGCGTGTGGGAGCGAGGCGAGCGGTGAACCCCTCCGTCCTGCTGTCCGCGCGGGGTTTGGTCAAGAGCTATCGCCGCGGCCCCGAGGAGGTCCGCGCCCTGGCCGGGGTGACTTTCGATCTTTACCCAGGCGAGGTCGTGGCTCTCATAGGACCATCGGGATCCGGCAAGACGACCCTTCTGAACCTGGTTGTCGGCTGGGAGGAAGCGGACGGCGGGACCCTCGAGTGGAGCAGCGAGCACGTGCACCCGGCCGCCAGGTTGTGGGACGAGCTCGCGATCGTGCCCCAGCGCCTTGGTCTCATCGAGGAGTTGAGCGTCGCAGAGAACATCCGCCTTCCCGCACGCCTCGGGCGAAAAGCTCCTGCGGAGGACAGAGCGCAACAGTTGATGGACGATCTCGGACTGTCTCAATTCGCAGACCGGATCCCCACCGAGATCTCGTTGGGCGAGCAACAGCGAACGGGCCTGGCTCGAGCCCTGGTGCTCGGGCCGCGTCTTCTGCTGGCCGACGAGCCGACCGGCCACCAGGACGCGGTCTGGGGCCGAGGAGTACTGAGAACCCTGCGGCGCGCCGCAGACGCCGGAACGACTTCTCTCGTTGCGACCCACAACGAGGAGGTGCTCAAGTACGTCGACCGCATCCTGGCCATCACTGACGGCGAGCTCCACGAACAGACCCCAGCCGAAACCGCAAGAAGAGACGCACACTGACCCCCTCCTCTCCCTCCCGACGGTTAGCGGGCTGGGGGCGAGGGCGGAACCGAACCGGCCCGAGGAGCGAGGACGAGGGTGCCCCGGAGGAACGCTCTGGAGGCGAAGCGCCGCCGAAGGCGCCGCGAGCCGGAAGGAACGAAGCGCAGCGAAGCGGAGCGGAGTGGGCGTGACGGAGCGGGCGCCCTCGCCGCAGCGACCGGGCCGGCCAGGCACGGACGACCGACCAAGTTTCGGCCCCGCCCCAGCGTGCTAACCTTGGCCCTCGTTCAAAACTCCCTCCTGACTCGGACCTTCTCCAGCGCGTGCGGTCAATGGGGGAAGAAATCGATCGTTTTCGACGATTCGAACCATAGGAAAGGGCCGGCGTGAACAGGCAGTACAAGCGTGAGATGAAAAAGCAGGAGGGCAAGAAGAAGACGCCGAGCCCTCGCCCTTCGGCTGCGCAGAAGAAGCAACGCACGAAGCCCCGGCAGTTCGCCAAGGAAGTCGTCTCGGAACTGCAAAAGGTCAACTGGCCCACCCGGGCGGAGGTCATCTCGTACTCGACCGTGGTTCTCGTCGCTGCTCTCGTAGTCGCCGTTCTGATTGCGGGCCTGGACTTCGTGTTCACGAAGGGCGTGCTCGCGCTGTTTGGAGTTGACATTTGATGGAGACCAACACCGAAGACCAGAAGCTCGAAGCGTCCTCGTCTACCGGCATGGCTGAGGCCGACGAGCAGCTAGCTCAGGAGGCCCAGTCGGCCGAGGTCGACGACTCGCCCGTGACCGAGGCGAGCGCAGCCGAAGAGACGACGGCGGCCGAAGCTCCCACCGAGACGACGGCCGAAGCTCCCACCGAGACGACGGCCGAAGCGGCCACCGAGGCCCCGACCGAGAAGAAGAAGACGACGAAGGCCAAGGCGGCCAAGGGCGGCAAAGCCGAGGAGGCCCCGGCGGAGGGCGACGAGGTCGACGACTACGAGACCACGTTCGTGCCCCCGACCGAACGTCCCGGTGACTGGCTCGTCATCCACACCTACGCGGGTTACGAGAACCGGGTCAAGACCAACCTGATGTCCCGTATTCAGTCCATGAACGTGGACGACAAGATCTTCGAGGTCATCATCCCCATGGAAGACGTCATGGAGATCAAGCAAGGTCGCAAGCAGGTCGTGCAAAAGAAGGTCTTCCCCGGTTACCTGCTGGTTCGCATGTATCTTGACGACGACTCCTGGTACGTCGTTCGGAACACTCCCGGTGTCACCGGCTTCGTTGGTTCGGGAGCCAAGCCGACTCCTCTGTCGGATCGCGAGATCGACAAAATCCTTCAGGTCAAGCCCGAGGACAAGAAGAAGCTCAGGCCCCGTCTCGAGTTCGAAGAGCAGGAGAGCGTACGGGTCGTCACCGGTCCTTTCGCCAACTTCACCGGAACCATCAGCGAGATCAACGTCGACCAGTCGAAGCTCAAGGTCCTGGTCAACATCTTCGGCCGGGAGACACCCGTCGAGCTTGGTTTTGACCAGGTCGCAAAGCTCTAACCACAGCAACTCTCAGAGGAGACAACGACAATGGGTGCTCGTAAGAAGAAGGTCCAGCAGGTGTTGAAGCTGCAGATTCCCGCCGGGCAGGCGACGCCCGCACCGCCCGTGGGCCCCGCTCTCGGTCAGGCCGGCATCAATATCATGGACTTCTGCAAGCAGTACAACGCATCGACCCAGCAGCAAACCGGCACGATCGTCCCGGTCGAGATCACCGTCTACGAAGACCGGACCTTCTCGTTCGTAACCAAGACCCCTCCGGCCGCGGTCCTGCTGCGCCAGAAGGCCGGCATAGACAAGGGCTCGGCCGAGCCCAACCGCGCCAAGGTCGGCAGCGTGACGCGTGACCAGGTGCGTGAGATAGCCGAGACCAAGCTCGTCGACCTCAACGCGAACGACGTCGAGGCCGCCATGAAGATCGTCGAGGGCACGGCTCGTTCGATGGGTATCAACGTCAGGTAAGCGATCGTCTCGACGATTACGTCGAGTAGCGAAATCAGTCCCTAGTAAGTGGGAGGCGGAGAGACTCCGTCGTTGACCACGAGGAGGTAGCAACATGCCGAAGACCGGCAAGCGTCTCAAGGAATCTCTGTCCAAGGTCGATCGCGATCGGCTTCATTCCGCCGGGGACGCGCTGAAGGTTGTGAAGTCCCTCCCGGCGGCCAAGTTCGACGAGACGGTCGAGTTGAACCTGCGTCTCGGCGTCGATCCCCGCAAGGCCGACCAGATGGTGCGCGGCGCGGTGTCCCTTCCCAACGGCACAGGAAAGACCGTGCGCATCGCGGTGTTCGCCAAGGGAGAGCAGGCAAAGGCGGCCACCGACGCGGGGGCGGACGTGGTCGGCGAGGAGGATCTGGCCGAGCGCATCGAGGGAGGCTGGCTCGACTTCGACGCCGCAGTCGCCACGCCCGACATGATGCCCATCGTGGGAAAGCTGGGCCGGGTGCTCGGCCCCCGTGGTCTCATGCCCAACCCCAAGTCCGGCACGGTCACGGGCGATGTGGCCAAGGCGGTGAGCGATCTCAAGGGTGGCCTCGTCGAGTACCGCACCGACCGGCACGGCAACCTGCATTTGATCATCGGAAAGAAGAGCTTCGACGAGAGTGACCTCGCCGTGAACTACATCACCGTCATGGACGAGCTCGTTCGGGCCAAGCCCGCGGCGGCGAAGGGCCGTTACCTCAAGAGCATCACGGTGTCCACGACGATGGGGCCGGGTGTGCGAATCGACCCCACGCGCTACAAGGAGCTCGAGAGCGCCCACCTCGAGGAAGCAGAGGCTTAGCGATTTCGGAAGACTTCGAAGACAACTGGGAATCACTCGAGGCCGAGCGCATGCTCGGCCTCATCGCTGAGCCCGACCGGCTGCGCGTGTTCAGCGCGCTGGCACTCGGAGCGACCACCACTACCGACATCCGCCAGATGAGCGGGCTCGACGCTCGGACGGTGGAGAAGGCCCTGGGTCGTTTGGTGGCGGGAGAGCTCGTCGCGCGCGAGGCGACCGGTGTCGTCCGGCTCCACACCGAAGACTTACTCGGTCTCGCGCGCCGCATCGGCGAGCGACGTAGCACGCGGACCGAGTTCGACGAGGACGTGCCCGGCGCCGTCGTGCTGACTCGCTTCATCCGGGCCGGGCGACTCACGACGATCCCCATGCAGCAGTCGAAGCGGAAGGTGGTGCTCGACTATCTCGTTCAGAATTTCGAGCCGGGCCGCCGCTACTCAGAGAAGGAGATAAACGAAACCCTCGGTCGTTACTTCGACGACTTCGCGGCGCTCCGCCGTTACCTGGTGGATGAGGGTTTCATGGAACGCGAGGCCGGCGTCTACTGGCGATCCGGAGGAAGCTTCGACCTTTGACCGATAGGCTCACTCGGACATGAGCCTTTACAACGTGACAAGAGCGGCGAGCGGTGAACGATCCGTCATGATCTCTGCACTCATGGGCTGGGTCGACGCTGCCGGCGCCGCAACCGACGCTGCGGACCACATCGCGGGCGACGGCCCCGTGGTGGCAACCTTCGACGGCGATGAGCTGTTCGACTACCGTTCCAACCGACCCGTCCTCGATATCGAGGACGGCGCGCTGACGGAGGTCACCTGGCCCGAGATCATTCTGCGCGAATCCTCGCTTGGATCTCGAGACATCCTCGTCCTCACCGGCAGCGAGCCGGACATGCGCTGGCGCGCCTTCTCCGAGTCCATGGTGTCATTGGCACAGGAGATGAACGTCGGTCTTCACATCACGCTGGGGTCGGTGCCCGCCGCAGTAGCTCACACCAGGCCGACGCCTCTGTTGACCACCGCCTCCAGGGAGGATCTGGTCGCTGACAAGAGCGAGTTGCCGCCGAGGATGCGCGTTCCGAGCGCGGCGATCAGCGTCGTCGACAAGGCGCTGGGCGAGGCCGGCATCGATGCGATCGGGTTCTTCGCTCAGATTCCGCACTACGTCAACGGCCCCTATCACGACGGTGTGCTGACGCTCGTGGGTCGCGTCGCCTCCCACCTCGGCGTCGAGGTTGCCCTCGATGAGCTCCGCCGCCAGGCAACCGAGGAGCGCGCACGCCTGGACGAGGTCGTCGGTGCCCGTCCCGACGCAAAGGAGTACGTCGAGAGGCTCGAAGGTGCGGCTCGAGGGGAGAATCTTCCCTCCGGCGAGGAGCTGGCCGAGGAGTTCCAGCGCTACTTCAGCCAGCAGGATCCGGGGGCCGGCCCCTTCCCCGGCGGCGGGCCGGAGGGCCGGGATCCCTTCGAGGGCTAACGCCGGCTTTACCAGCGCTCGCGATGGACGACAGCGGCGGCCGGCTTGCGTCCCCGTCTCGCCGAACCGGTGGTATCGGTCGATGCGGCGTGGCCGATCGTGACGATGCCGACCGGCGCGACGTCGGAGGGAATGTCGAGTAACTCTTTGAGACCATCGAGACGATGCGAGCCGAAGAAGCCGGCGCTCAACCGCTCGTTCACGGCGGCGAGGAGCACCAGCATCATCGTGGCACCGGCATCGACCCACCAGTAGGGAACGGTCCATTCCATCTCGGTGCCCTCGTTCGTCAGCTTGTCGGGTTCTCGGTAGCGCTCGTGGTAGTCGTCCTCGCGCACGCACACCACGACGTGGACGGGGGCGGTCGACATCCAGGGGGGCATGCCCGCCTCGACGTAGTGTTGCTCGTTGCCGAGTTCCGCAATCCGCCCACGGGTGACCCGATCCGTGACCACCACCAGGTGCTGGCCCTGGCTGTGACCAGCGCTGGGAGCCGTTCGAGCGGTGGTGATGATGCGTTCGAGCGCTGCCGGATCGACCGGCTCGTCGAGGTAGCTGCGGATCATCTTGCGGCGGCGAACGACCGTGGCGAGCTCCATGGGTCCTCCTCTGTGGGCTATGCGCTATCCTCCACGCTGAAGCAGCCCCAGACCGCAGGCGGGTTCGCCCTTAATGCTCTAGACCTGCGCAGGCGAGCGATACGGACCTCTTCGAGGTTCGTGAGTCGCACCTTGCCCTGCGCGGTCGCCTGTCTGGTGACCGCTTCTTGTTTTCCGAAATCAACGGAACGAGAGGAAGGGCAACGCCTATGGCCAGACCGGAGAAGACGGCGGCGGTCAAAGAGATCTCGGCCAGGCTGAGCGCCAGCGAGGCTGCTCTGCTTACCGAGTACCGGGGACTGAGCGTCACGCAGATGGCCGAGGTGAGGACCGCGCTGCGCGCCGCAGACGAGGACACCGAGTACAAGGTGTCGAAGAACACGCTCGCCCGCATTGCCGCTAAGGAAGCCGGCATGGAGGACCTCGTTGATCTGCTCGTGGGGCCGACCGCCATCGCCTACGTCAAGGGCGACGCCGCGGCGGCCGCAAAGGCGCTCGACGAGGCCACCAAGAAGTTCCCGGTCCTGCAGGTCAAGGGTGGAATTCTCGCCGGCAAGGTCATCTCGGCGAAGCAGGCGCAGGCGCTCGCCAAGCTCGAGCCACGCGAGACCCAGCTCGCCATGATCGCCATGATGATGAACCAGCC
>JALZIB010000067.1 GCA_030860505.1 Actinomycetota bacterium | reverse complement strand
CAGGTTCTGGACGGTTTCCGATAGGAAGTAGCCGAACTTCATACTTAGGTCCCCACTCCGTAGATACCGCGCGACTGGTCGCGCACGACGCTTCCGCCCTCGAGCTCGATCACACGCCGGCGCATCGAGTCCACGATGGCGTGGTCGTGAGTGGCCATCACGACGGTGGTTCCGGTTCGGTTGATCCGATCGAGCAAACGCATGATGCCCACCGAGGTGGCGGGGTCGAGGTTTCCCGTCGGCTCGTCGGCCAGGAGGATGAGCGGCCGGTTGACGAACGCGCGCGCTATCGAGACGCGCTGCTGCTCGCCGCCCGAGAGCTCGTCGGGAAAGCGATCGAGCTTTTCACCAAGGCCGACCAAGTCGAGAATCTGCGGAACCTGCCTGCGCACGACGGTGCGAGGGCGGCCGATGACTTCGAGGGCGAAAGCGACGTTCTCGAACACGGTCTTGTTGGGCAGCAGCTTGAAGTCCTGGAACACGCAGCCCACGTTGCGTCGCAAGTACGGCACGCGCCAGCGAGGAAGATTGGCGAGATTCTTGCCGGCGACGTAGATGCTGCCGTCGGTCGGCTCCTCTTCCTTGTTGAGCATCTTGATGAAAGTCGATTTTCCGGAGCCCGAGGGCCCCACGATGAAGACGAACTCGCCTTTCTCGATCTCCATCGAGATGTTGTCGACCGCGTGCGTACCACCCTTGTAAACCTTCTTGACTTCGACTGTTTTGATCATGCGTGTATGTCCCTCTGGTTAGCGAAGATCACGTCGCGACCGGCACGAAACGATCGAAGAAGCGCCGGGGGTGTTCTTCGCCGTGGATGTCCTCGTACTCGTTCCAGGCGTTCGTGTAGTACAGGTTCCCACGTTTGGATATTTCTTCACATGCTTGCGTTGATAACCCTAGCGTACGCAGGCGTTTTGTGAGCGAAACGAGCGAGAACGTCCCCACTTCGTAGGGATTGATGAGCAGGTTGGGCGGCGTGTCCTCAGGCGCGATCGCGTACTTGCGATCGGGCGCGGCCACGATTCGACAGGCGGCCTCCAGCAGGCGAAAGATGGTCGCTTCGATGCGCTCGAGATGGCTCCTATCTCTCACTCCGGCCTCCATGAGGGCGCGCACGCCGAAGTTGACGTGACGGGATTCGTCGCGCCACGATCCTCGGTGAAGTCGAGCTTCTGCGTAGACCAGTTTTGGTTCTCCCAACGGTGGTAGAGGTCGAGCGGGGTCGGCCGCGATTGCAGGAGGAAGTCCATCTGGACGTAGACGTCGTCGATGTGAACGTCCCGCAACTCGGGGAGGGTGGCTCGCTCGACTCGATCGGCTGTGGCGCTCATGAAGGCGGAGTCGCTATCGAACCCTTGGCGATGATGAGGCATGGTGAAAATGATGGCAGCTTCGGCTCGAAAAGTCTTGTGATGGTTTGCCCCCTCGATCGCGGTGCCGGCCCCCTCTTAGTCTTCGGCAGCCCCGGCCCGCCGCCTTAGTTCGGCCTGTATGAAGGAATCGAGGTCGCCGTCGAGGACGGCCTGGACGTTGCCTCTCTCGAGCAAGGTGCGGTGGTCCTTGACCATCTGGTAGGGGTGCAGGACGTAGGAGCGGATCTGGGACCCGAAGCCGATGTCTCGCTGCTCACCCCGGATGGCGGCGACCTCGGCCTCACGCTCCTCGCGCGCTCGCGCCACGAGGCGCGACTTCAGGATGCGCATGGCCACATCTCGGTTCTGCATCTGCGAGCGCTCGTTCTGCACCGCCACCACGATGTTGGTGGGGAGGTGTGTGATTCGCACGGCCGAGTCGGTGACGTTGACGTGCTGGCCGCCGGCCCCCGACGACCTGTAGGTGTCGATGCGCAGCTCGTCGGGGTTCACCTCGACGTCGAAGTCGTCTTCGATCTCGGGAGTTACGTCCACCGACGCGAACGAGGTGTGGCGGCGCTTCGCCGAGTCGAAGGGCGAGATGCGCACGAGCCGGTGCACGCCGCGCTCGGTGGAGAGCAGCCCGTAGGCATGACGGCCCTCGACCGTGAGGGTCGCGCTCTTGACGCCCGCCTCTTCGCCGGCGGTCAGCTCGACGATCTGGTGCTTGAACCCGCTGCGGTCGAACCAGCGCGTATAGGTACGCAGCAGCATCTCGGCCCAGTCCTGTGAGTCGGTGCCGCCCTCGCCCGCATGCACCTCGAAGATGGCGGGATGGTCGTCGAACTCGCCGCCGAGCAGAGCGATGATCTCCAGTTTCGAGATGGCCGACTCCATGGCCTCTACCTCGCGCCCGACCTCGGACAGTGCATCGGGGTCCGACTCCGATTCGCTCAGCCCGAGCAGCACGAGCGCATCCGACGTTCGTTGCGCCAGGTCCTCATACAAGTTGACATCCTCGGACAGCCTGGCGATCTCCGCCATGATCTTCTGGGCCGAGCTCGAGTCGTCCCAGAAGCCGGGGGCCGCGCTCGCCTTCTTCAGCTCGTCGGCGCGCGCCCGCTTCGCATCGACGTCAAAGGTACTCCTTGATCTGTTCGAGCTTCTTGGTGATCGCTATGAGTCGTGCGCGTGCGTCGTCCATATGCCGTGAGGGTACCGCGCCGAGCCGCCCGCCGACCCGCAAGTCGTCCAGTTACCCACCAGCCACAAATAACGCGATCTGTGGGCGTGTGGACGTCGGGCAGCTCCGTGCGGTCGGTGCGGTCGGTGCGGTCGGCCGTCGTTGCGGTCGCGCGCAACAGGGAGCGAGGACGCGGTGCCCGGAGCGGAGTGTTCCGCAGACGGCCGCCGCTTCAGCGGGGGACGGCGAGGACAACGGAGCGGAGTGGCAGCGCCGCCCGCAGCGACCGGCCGTAAACGGACCAGCCGAGCCCGGTCGGTCGGGTTAGAGCGCCTCGGCCCCCGGGCGGCCGTGACATTGCTTGTACTTCTTGCCCGAACCGCAGGGGCAAGGAGCGTTGCGGGGGATCTTCTCCGAGCGGGCCTGGACGAAGGCGGCCTCCTCGGCTCCCTGGGCGGTATCCTCCTCGTCTCCCCCACCCGGCCCCCCGGCCGCGGCGATGGGAATCTGGCGCCGCTCCTGGCGCATGCGCGCTGGTCGCTCGCTCTGCTCGTCGCGCTTCACGGTCTCGACGTGGAACATGTAGCGGGCGAAATCGTTCTTGATCGACTCCTGCATTCCGCCGAACATGTCGTAGCCCTCGCGCTGATACTCGACGAGCGGGTCCTTCTGAGCCATGGCCCGGAGCCCGATCCCCTCCTGGAGGTAATCCATCTCGTAGAGATGCTCGCGCCAGCGATTGTCGATGACGTTGAGAAGAACGAGGCGCTCGATGTTGCGCATCTGCTCGTCGCCAATCGTCTCCTCGCGCTTGGCGTAGACCTCGAGCGCATCGGTTAAGAAGCGCTCGCGGACGTCCTCGTAGTCGGCATCATGCTGATCGAAGTCCTCGGGCTTCAGTGTCGTCGGGAAGACCTCGCGCGTTGCAACGAACAGTTGATCCCAATCCCAATCCTCGGGTGCAGCATCGGGGTTGGTGTGTTGCGCGATGAGTCCGTCCACGGCGTCTGTGACGAGTTCGATGGCGGTGTCGCGGAAGTCGTCGCCCTCAAGAATGCTGCGGCGCTCTCCGTAGATGACCTTGCGCTGCTTGTCCATGACCTCGTCGTACTTCAGGACGTTCTTTCTGATCTCGAAGTTCATGGACTCGACCTGGGTCTGGGCCCGCTCGATGGCCTTTGAGACCATCTTGGCCTCGATGGGAATGTCGTCGGGGATCTTGAGCCGTTCCATGACTCCGGCGATGCGGTCTGACGCGAACAGCCGCATGAGATCGTCTTCGAGCGAGAGATAGAAGCGGCTCTCTCCCGGGTCGCCCTGGCGACCCGAACGGCCGCGCAGCTGGTTGTCGATGCGTCGGGAGTCGTGGCGCTCGGTCCCGAGCACGTAGAGCCCGCCGGTCTTGATGACTTCCTCTTTCTCCGCGGCGCACTGTTTGACGAATTTCTCGAACAGAGGCTTGAACTCCGCCTCGTAGTCGACTCGCTCCTCGTCGGAGTACCGATCGAGCATGTAGGCGTCCACGTCCCAACCGCGCGCGATCATCTCCTGCTGGGCCATGCCCTCTGGGTTCCCGCCGAGGATGATGTCGACGCCTCGCCCGGCCATGTTGGTCGCGACCGTGACGCCACCAAGACGGCCGGCCTGCGCCACGATCGCCGCCTCTTTCTCGTGGTTCTTCGCGTTGAGCACCGAATGCGGAACGCCTCGCTTGGAGAGAATGCGGCTGAGCGTCTCGGACTTTTCGACGGACACCGTACCGATGAGGACCGGCTGGCCCTTCTCGTTTCGCTCCTTGAGGTCGTCCGCAACCGCGCTCCACTTGGAATCGGCGGTCTTGTAGATGAGGTCTTGCTCGTCGCCTCGGATCATCGGCCGGTTCGTGGGGACGGTCGCGACCTGAAGCCCATAGATGTGGTTGAACTCCGACGCCTCGGTGAGCGCCGTTCCCGTCATGCCCGCGAGCTTCTCGTACATGCGGAAGTAGTTCTGCAGCGTGATGGTTGCCAGCGTTTGGTTCTCTTCCTTGATCCGCACGCTCTCTTTGGCCTCGATGGCCTGGTGCAAGCCCTCGGAATAGCGGCGTCCCGGAAGGATGCGCCCGGTGAACTCGTCGACGATCTTGACCTCGCCGTGCTCGACGACGTACTCGACGTCCCGCTTGTAGAGCTCCTTCGAGCGAATCGACTGTTCGAGATGGTGAACCATGTCGACGTTGACGTGGTCATAGAGGTTCTCGACACCCATGATCTCTTCGACCTTGGCGATGCCCTCTTCGCTGATGGCGATGGTGCGCTTCTTCTCGTCGATCTCGTAGTGCACGTCGCGCGTCAGTCGGGGCGAGATGCGAGCGAACGTCGTGTAGAGCTTCTGGGACTCCTGCACGGCGCCCGATATGATGAGCGGCGTGCGCGCCTCGTCGATCAGGATTGAGTCGACCTCGTCCACGATCGCGTAGTGATGACCGCGCTGGACCAGCCGATCCTTTGCAGTGACCATGTTGTCGCGCAAGTAGTCGAAGCCGAACTCGTTGTTTGTTCCGTAGGTGACATCGGCGTTGTAGGAGTTGCGTCGCTCCTCGGGGGGCATCGAGTTCTGGATGAAACCGGTCGTGAGCCCGAGGTAACGGTAGATCTGACCCATCCACTCGGAGTCACGCTTGACGAGATAGTCGTTGACGGTCACGAGGTGAACACCCTCGCCGACCAGAGCGTTGAGGTAGACCGCAAGCGTTGCGGTCAAGGTCTTTCCCTCACCGGTCTTCATCTCGGCGATCCAGCCGTAGTGAAGCGCGGCGCCGCCCATGAGCTGGACATCGAAATGTCGCTGGCCGATGGCTCGGGTCGCAGCTTCACGCACTACCGCGAAGGCCTCGCCCATCAGCGCGTCGAGGTCCTCGCCGTCGTCGAGGCGGGTGCGGAACTCCGGTGTCTTGGCTCGAAGCTCCTCGTCGCTCAGGGCCTTGGTGTCGTCTCCATGGGCGGCGACGACCGGCACGACGGCCTCGAGGGCCCTTAGCTTCTTGCCCTCACCCGCGGTGAGGAGCTTCTGGAAAATACTCATAGGGCCTCATTATCCCCCCGCCCGACCTTTGCGTAGTCGTTGAGGACTACTTGATGTCGAGGAGCTTTTCGCGCACGGCGTAGACCACTGCCTCCATGCGGGAGTGCAGGTGGAGCTTCTCAAGGATGTTGCGGACGTGGTTCTTGACGGTGTTCTCGCTGATGAAGAGCTCGGTGCCGATGTCCCGGTTGTTCATGCCCTTGGCCACGAGCTTGAGAACTTCGAGCTCTCTGACGGTCAACCGGGGGCCCGGAACCTGGTTGCGCTCGTCACGGCGCTTGACCATGGAGGCGAACTCGGTCAGCAGCTTCGACGCCATCGAGGGAGAGATGAGGCTCTGGCCCGCGTGCACGGAGCGCACCGCGTTGGCGACCTCCTCGATCGAAATCTCCTTGAGCAGGTAACCCGAGGCCCCCGCCTTGATGGCGTCGTAGAGGTCGGCTTCCTCGTCAGAGATCGTCAGCATCAGGATTCGAGTCGAAGGCAGCGTCTCTTTGATCATGCGGGTTGCCTCGATACCCGAGCGCTTGGGCATGCGAACGTCCATGAGAACTACGTCGGGAGTGGTCTCCTCGGCCTTCTCGAGCGCCTCGTGTCCGTCGGACGCCTCGGCCACGACATCGATGTCGGGCTCACCCTCGAGGACCATCTGGAGGCCGCGCCTGAACAACGCGTGATCGTCCACGATGAGGACCCTGACCGCCTCGCTGCCCTCCGTCTGCGCCTGCTGTTCCACCTAAACCCCTTTGCGCTTCGGTTGCACCGAGTCATTTGTTCGGCGCAATCGTCGAAACGATCGCTTGTTGGTCCGAGGCGGTCGCTCGCTGGTCCGGCGGGCCGCCCGTGGGCTCGACCAGCCCGATGTAACCAGTCTTACCCAGATTGTACGGCCTGATCGGGGAAAAACCCTAAGCAATTGGTACTAGGACTAACCAGGTGGGCACAACGAGCGCCCGCCGGCGGCCGGTAATCACGCGCAGCAGGCCGCCAGGACCTCGACCTGCTCGGCGCCGCCAGTCCTCAGAGCCGTCGCGCATGCCGCGGCCGTGGCGCCGGTGGTGACGAGATCGTCGACCACGGCGATGCTTCCGTGGCACTCACTCGCGGTGAAGGCTCCCCTCAGGTTGGCCCACCGTTCCTCGGCCCCCAAGCCCGACTGATCGAGCCGCTCGCCGGCCCGCTCGAGGAACGAGCACACCGGGAGCCCCAGGCGTCGACCGAGCTCCGCCGCAAGGACACCGGCGTGATCCACTCCCCGCCTCCTGTTCTCCTTGGGCCTGCCGGGGACCCAGGTGAGGGCGTCCGCGCCGATGCCGGTGGAGGCGACCCGCCGCAGGAGCGCGTCCACCAGGGGCGCCGCGGCGGAGCGGTCGCCGCGCAGCTTGAGATCGAGCACCAGGGCGCGCGCTGCCCCCTCGTAGGCCATGCCCACGAGAAGCCGGTCGACGCCGGGAACCACCGGTGGGTGGACGGCGTCCCCCAGGAGCTCGGCGCACGCGCCGCACAGGCGCACACCGCCCTGCGCGCACCCTGCGCAGCGAAGCGGTGCACCGAGTGCCACGAGATCGAGGAGCGACATGGTCCGACCTTAGGTGTCCCCTGTGACGGAAAGCCGCTCTGCCCGGTTGCGCGCCCTCTAGAATGACGTTAGACAAGTACCTGGGCCGCGAGGCGTTTACGCCCGGCTCATCCATGAACACGACCGAGACATCCCTAATGACGCGCGGAGGCGAGTGAACTATGGAGTGGTGGGAAACCGTCAGCAGCTGGGGCGATATCTGGTTGGTAGGAACGGGGCTGCAGATAGCGCTGGTGCTCGTTGCCGCCTTCTTCCTCATCCGGATGTTGCGCCGCATAACGACCAAGGTCGGGAACAAGGTCTCTCAGGACACCACGCCGATGCGGGCACTGCAGCGGACCGAGACCCTGACGCGCGTGCTGTCGTCCGCCGGGATCGTGGTCATCTGGGTGATGGGCGCCTTCTACATCTTGAGCGCGCTTGGCGCCAACCTGGCTCCCCTGCTCGCCTCCGTGGGAATCATCGGCCTGGCGGTCGGCTTCGGCGCGCAGAACCTCGTGCGCGACGTGGTCACGGGCTTCTTCATCCTCCTCGAAGACCAGTACGGCGTGGGCGACATCGTCGCCATCAACGGTGTTGCGTCCGGCAAGGTCGAGACCCTGACGCTGCGAGTGACGGGCATGCGCGACCTCGACGGGACGATGCACTACATCGCCAACGGAGAGATCACGCACATCGCCAACCGCTCCAAAGACTGGGCGCGCGCCGTGGTCGATGTCGGCGTCGCCTACAAAGAAGACTCCGACAAGGTCCGTCGCACCCTGGAGCGCGTCGCCGCCTCGACGAAAGACGAGTCCGAGTTGGGTCGCGCGATGTACTCGATGCCGGAGATCCTCGGCGTCGAGGTGCTCGGCGAATACGAGGTCACATGGCGAGTCATCGTCGACACCAAGCCCGGCAAGCAGTTCGAAGTCGGACGAAGCCTGCGTGAGCGCATCAAGGCGGCCTTCGACGAGGACGGCATCGAGATCCCGTTCCCGCACCAAGTCACGATCACGGCCGCCGAGAACGGCACGAAGGTGGGTGTGACAGACCACTAGCTCCCCGGCTACTCGCCGGTGGTGCCGTCGATCATCTCGCGCAGAATGTCGAGGTGGCCGTTGTGGCGAGCGGTCTCCTCGATCATGTGCATGGAGATCCAGCGGAGGCTGCGCTCTGACTTCGAGTGACGCGCGATGTCGTCGGGGTTCGCCTCGGCCGCGATCGCACGGCTCTTCGAGCACTCGCTCCTGTAGAAGTCGAACACCGAACTCGCGGTCTCACCGTCTGCAATGCGGAACTCGGCGTCGGGATCCTCGTCCGACCACGGGAACTCGGGATCCTGGGCGGCGAAGACCTCCTGGAACCACCAACGTTCGACATACGCCAGGTGCTTGATGATGCCGAGCATGTTCGTGCCCGACACGACCATCGGGTGACGCAGCTCCTCGTCGCTCAATCCCTCACACTTCATGAGCGCAGTGTCGCGGTGATAGTCGAGCCACGCCGCGAGCATCTCCTTTTCCGGCGCGCTCGGTGGGGGGTCGATCCTGGGGTCGTCGGGCACGAGCTCTAGGTCCCCTCCTGCCATTCCTCGAGGTAGGCGACCTGCTCCTTGGTGAGCTCGTCGATCCTCACTCCCATGGTGTCGAGCTTGAGGCGAGCGACCTCCTTGTCGATGTCGTCGGGCACGTCGTAGACCTTGTTGTCGAGCGATGCGTGATTGGCCGCCAGCCACGCACACGACAGCGATTGGTTGGCGAACGACATATCCATGACGGACGCGGGGTGTCCCTCCGCCGCTGCGAGGTTCACCAGCCGGCCGTCGCTCAGGACGTGGACCTTGCGGTCTCCCTCGAGCGCGAACTCGACGACCTCCCTGCGGACCTCGCGCTGACCCGAGGACATCGCCTTGAGCGCCTTGAGGTCGATCTCGATGTCGAAGTGGCCTGCGTTGGCGAGGATCGCCCCGTCCTTCATGACCTCGAAATGGACGTCACGAATGACGTGCTTGTTGCCCGTGACAGTGATGAAGATGTCTCCATGCCGGGCCGCCTCGTGCCCGCTCATGACCCGGAATCCGTCCATAGCGGCCTCGAGCGCCCTGGTCGGGTCGATCTCCGTCACGATCACGCTCGCCCCCAGCCCGCGCGCCTTGCTCGCGACACCGCGCCCGCACTGCCCGTAGCCGCACACGACCACGGTCTTGCCGGCGATCAGGACGTTCGTCGCGCGGATCACGCCGTCCATCGCGCTTTGTCCCGTGCCGTAGCGATTGTCGAAGAGATGCTTCGTGTCCGCCCCGTTGATCGAGACGACGGGATACCCGAGCACACCCTTGGCCTCCATCGCGCGCAAACGAATCACGCCGGTCGTGGTCTCCTCGGTGCCACCGATGATCTCGCCCAGTTGATCCTGGCGCTGCGAGTGAAGTGTGAACACCAAGTCCCCGCCGTCGTCCATCGAGATCATCGGGCGCCGGTCGAGCACCGCGTTGATGTGCTTGTAGTAGAGATCATCGTCGACACCGCGAATCGCATAGGTCGGGATCTCGTAGCGCGCCACGAGGGCGGCCGCGGTGGGATCCTGCGTGGACAGAGGATTGGACGCGCACAGCGCAACGTCGGCGCCGCCCGCCTTGAGCGTCCGCATCAGGTTCGCGGTCTCGGTCGTCACGTGGAGGCACGCCGCAATCGTTATGCCGTCGAGCGGCTTCTCCTTCTCGAAGCGCTCGCGGATGCGCTGTAGCACCCGCATCTGACGGTCGGCCCACTCGATTCGCAAGCGGCCCTCATCGGCGAGGTTGAGATCCCTTACGTCACCCTCGACGCCCATTGGCTCCGTCTCCTTGTCTCTCGACCGGCGATTTGCCGTCTACTGATGGGTCAGGTCCTGCTTCAGTTTCTGCATGATCGGAACGGGTCCGGGATCGACATCGTTCGCCAGCCCCGAGTAGATGGCGGTCATCTGACCGGTCATGACGAGTGAGAGCAGTCGCGCGAGCGGACCGGCCCCCTCGGAGCGAACCTCGAGGACCTCTGCGACGTTTCTCTCGAGCAACCTACGCGTGAGCTCGAAACGGACGGTGGTGCGCTCGTGCTCGCCCGAGTCACGCAGCAGCACGACGACGAAGTTGGCCTGGCTCAGCTCGGCGAGCGACGACCACGACTCGATCTCGTTGTGGTTCATCTCCGGAAGAACGTGAGCGAACGCAAGCGTCTTGGCGTGTTCGTTGAGGTCGCACTTGAATCTGTAGGCCGCGACCGCGCCGAGTCCCTCGCCTCCGTAAATCACGGGGACGCGGCCCCCTAACGAGCGCGCCAGTTGCTTGGCGGCGTTCTCCTCCGTGGGAATGTCCCGTCCGCAGCGCTTGCCCATGTCGGCGAGCGTGGCGACGGCCTCATCGACGTCGTCCGAGCAGTCGGGGACGAGCCCGATCTCGATCAGAACCGCAATGATCGGAAGCGCCAAGAAGCCTAAAGAGGAACGCGGTTGCAGGTCCCCTGGGATCTTGATGTGAGAGACGCCGTAGCTGCCCGCAAGCTCCGCGAGGGTCCCGCCGGACGACACAGCCACGGCCCTGGCGCCGCGATTGTGAGTCTCCTCGAACGCAGCGAGGGTCTCCTCGGTCTCGCCGGAATGCGACACCGCGAACACCAACGTGTTGCGGCCGATCCACTCAGGCAGGGGGCCGTAACCCTTGAAGGTCCGAAAGGGCAAGGGAAGGCGAGGCTCGATCACCGCCTGCACCACGTCGCCGGAGATCCCGGAACCCCCCATGCCGAGCACCACGATGCTCTCGACGCCGTCGGCGTTCGGCAGGTTGCGCGCCGAGCGCCCGATGGCCCATGCCTCCCGGCACTGCTCGCCGAACCGCTCCGCGGCGCCGAGCACGTCCTGGGAATCGAGCGACGAGAGCGCGCCCACGTCGTCGAGATCCATCAGCCGTCTCCGTCGTTGTGATCGCCCGCGGGCTTCTCCGCCTCGTCGATGAGCATGACCGGGATGTCGTCGCGCACCGGGTAGCGATACTTGCACCGGCCGCGACAGACGATGATGCTCTCGGCGGCGAGGTACTCGACCTCACCCCTGCAATTCGGACAAACGAGGATGTCCAGAAGCTTCTGGTCTAGTGCCACTTATGCCTCTTCCTTGATCACGCCGAGCACTTCGTCGCGCTTGGTCTCCATGAGCTCTTTCGTCTTGGCCTCGAGGTTCAGACGCAGCAGGGGCTCGGTGTTCGAAGCCCGGCAGTTGAACCACCATTGTTCGAACTCCACGGTAAGCCCGTCGGTGCGGTCTTGGCGTCCCTTCGCGTAGGTCTCCGCCAGCTTCTCGATGGTCCCCTCCTGGTCCGAGACCTCGGTGTTGATCTCGCCCGAGGCCTCGTAACGACGAAAGGGCTCGAGGGTGGCCGAAAGAGGAGCGCCCGCGACCGACATCGCCTCGAGCACCAACAGGGCGGCGATCATCCCCGAGTCGGCTCGGAAGTTATCGCGAAAGTAGTAGTGACCGGAGTGCTCGCCGCCGAAGATCGCGCCCGTGTCGGCCATCACCTTCTTGATGAACGAGTGTCCCACCCGGGTTCGGATGGGCTCGCCGCCGTTCTCGGTAACGACCTCCGGCACGGTCCAGGAACAGATCAAGTTGTAGATGATCTTCTCGCCGGGATTCTTCTTCAGCATCGTTTCGGCGACCAGCGCGGTCGTGAGTGAGCCCGAGATCTGCCGGGCGTTCTCATCCACGAGGAACATGCGATCGGCGTCCCCATCGAACGCGATACCAACATCACAACCGTGCTCGGTCACCGCCTCTTGAAGCGCGCGAATGTTGTCGGCTTCGATGGGGTTGGCGGGATGGTTGGGAAAGGTTCCGTCGAGCTCAAAATACAGCGGGGTGACCTCGAAGGGAAGCTCTTCGAAGACGATCGGCACCGTCTTTCCCGCCATGCCGTTGCCCGCATCGATCGCGACCTTCAGCGGACGCAGCGCGCCCGCATCAACAAAGGAGCGGCAGTGGGCGGCGTAGTCGGCCAGGATGTCGATCTCTTCGATGCTCGGCTCCGTCACCGCGACCGGCTCGGCCGCCCCTTTCTTGATGTCCTCCATGCCCGAGTCCGAACCGATGGGAACGGCCTGCGCTTTGCACATCTTGAGCCCGTTGTAGCGAGCGGGGTTGTGGGACGCGGTGAACATGACGCCGGGAAGGTCGAGCTTGCCTGAGGCGAAGTAGAGCGCATCGGTGCTCACCTCGCCGACGTCCACAACGCTGCTACCGGCGGCCGTCACGCCCTCGGCGAACGCCCTGGCCAGCGCCGGGGACGAGGTTCGCATGTCTCGCCCGGTCACCACCCGGCGAACTCCACTCTTCGAGTCGCCGGAGGTCACGAAGCGAGCGAAGGCGGCGCCCACTCGGCGCGCAACGTCCTCGTCGAGCTCATCCGGGTAGAGGCCACGCACGTCGTAGGCCTTGAAGATGGCGCTCAGGTCGATATTCACGAGGCGAGTCTAAGTGGCCCGAGGTGGCGGTCGGGGTCAGCCACCGGAGGGAACCGCAGGCCGCGGGCAGGTCCTCGACCCTCGTGCAAAGAGGGCATTGACGGGTGACGCCGGGGCTGCAAGGCTTCGCGAGCCATGATTAGAGAGCAAGCGTTGCTGGAGGATCAGGAATGGCGAGAGCACGCGTCGTGCCTCCAGTTCCCCGCGGTCCTGTTCTTCGGCTTCGACGAGAGCGAGGCGCCGGCCGAGAAGCGCCTGCGGGAAGAGCAGGCGAAGAGTGTCTGCGTGGACTGCAGGGTGCGCGGGGAGTGCCTCGAATACGCCCTCTCGGCGCGTGAGTCACACGGCATCTGGGGCGGCATGACCGACGTCGAGCGCCGCCGCCTCAACAACCGCAAGCGGTAACCACGACCGGCGCGACCCCGTATCTTGCTGGTCGTGTCCGCCGCCCGACCCTCGCCCGCACATCAACTGCTCAAGCTGGTCGCGCGTGTCAGGTCGCGCGGAGTGCGGGAGGTCCTCGGGCTCGGCCTGCAGCGATCCAGGGACTTCATAGCCTCCTCCGAGGAGCTCATCGTCTTGGCGCGCGAGGCCGGTGGAGATCGGCCTGGGCGCGCTGACGTCACCGTGGTGCATGCGACTGCGTCGGACGGACCCCGCTATGCACGCGACGTCGGGACGGACTCCGCCTCGACCTTCGCCGCCAGATTGACGGCCACGAGCCACTGCTTTCTCGTGTGCGAGGGCGACAAGGTCCTTCACGCGAGTTGGGTCGAGACCCATTCGGCGTGGACGCGTGAGCTGCGCGGGCATCTCAGAGTTCCCTTGGGGGATTGTTATGTCTACGAGTCCTTCACGCACGCGGACGCACGGGGCCGAGGTATCTACCCTCATGCTCTCAAAGGCATCTGCGCGTGGGCGGGGGCCGAGGGGCTGCGGCGCGTGTGGGTCGCCGTCGAGGCGTCCAACCGCGCCTCGCTGCGCGCCGTCGCCAAGGGGGGCTTCGAGCCGGAGCTCACGATCAGCTTTCGTCGCAACGTCGGAAGGCTCGAGGTCTCGGGGGGAACGTGTGATGACGATCGGGAGGTTCTGTGCCTCACCCGATGGGGGTGAGCCGGCGCATCGAGGCTCTCATTTTTTGGCTGGCGCGATCAATCGAAGCGAGCAATACTCTGGAGGGAGGAAACGAAAGCAAGGTTTGCGGACGCTCGGAGGTCTGATTCCGACTGCCCTGCCGTAGGGGAGACCCGCCGCCAGGGTAGGACCGGCACGACCCCCTCAACTGGCACCTGTTGCCGGTCGAGCGGCATCAACGACACCGAGCGTCCGCAGCACCACTAACAAAGCCGCCCGAATCGGGCGGCTTTTCTCTAGGTGGTATCTCTGAGGATGGAGGTTCAGCGCTTTGCGGCGAGCCCCAGCACCTCGTCGAGGGCGACGCGTCCCGACTCGTTCTCCCACCACTTCGCTTCGCAGCGGCGGCAGGATCGGAACTGGACGTTGTCGGCATCGTGCAGCCGGATTGCAATCTGAATGCAGTCACGACCGTGGCACTCTGGACAGTTCATGGCTTTCTCAGGTCCTCCCGCTAGAACGCCTCCCAATGCGGTGCTGAGGTGATCATCGGCCGCGCCGGTGCATTCCCCAATACGTAATCAAGGCGTTTCGGACTACCTCGAAATGGGGGTATTCCGGGCGGCGCTCAGACGAGCGAGGACTCGGCCTTCAGGAACAGCGGGGGGGCGGCGCGGCGGTCGTCTAGGAACCAGCCGCGCGGGGCGACCAGGTTGTCGGCGCAGGGGGGGCAGAGGGCGTAGAGGTGCGGGGGGACCTCGCCCGCGAGCGCATCGTCGAGAATCGCCAGTCGAGAGGCGTAGTCGTATCCGAGCAGGGCGGACGCGGGATGCCTGCATCCCGGCTTCGAGCAGAGTCGCACGGCCACACGCTATGACGACGAAGCCGCCGAGTGGCGGATTCGAGCCACGATGCACGGCCGGGACGGGCTCGGCCGGACCGCAGGACGGCGGGACGGGCTCGGCCGGACCGCAGGACGGCGGGTCGGGCTCGGCCTTACCCTGGGACGATGCCCCTTGCCGATCTCGGAGACATCACCCTCCACTACCAGCGGCGCGGGTCGGGCTCGGCCGGACCGCAGGCTGTGCTCGGGATCATGGGCTTCGGTCTCGACCAGCGTTTCTGGGCGAGTCAGATTCCGGTCGTCACCGAGACCCACGAGTTCATCACCTTCGACAACAGGGGCATCGGCCGCTCGGCCCCGGCAGGGGACGGCGCACCGCTCATCTCGACGATCGCCGACATGGCCGACGACACTTCGAGGCTGCTTGACCATCTCGCCATCGAGTCCTGTGTCGTCTACGGCATCTCGATGGGAGGAGCGATTGCCCAGCACCTGGCTCTTGAGCATCCCGAGCGGGTCTCGGCGCTCGTCCTCGCTGCCACTTGGGCTCGCCCGATCGAGTTCATGCTGCGGCAGCACACGCTCGCCCGCGCGCTGATCGAGTCGGGCGGGCCGGCGCTGTTGGTGGAGTCCTCATTGGTGCGCATGTTCACGCCGGCCTTCTTCGAGGTGGGGGCCGAGGTCCTCGACCAGATGGTCAGGGCGCTCATAGCCGAGACCGGCCCCGACCTCCCCTCGCCCGAGGTTCTGCTGGCGCAGATGGATGCGGTCGACAAGCACGACGTCCTGGGACGGCTGGAAGAGATCGACGTTCCGACCCTCGTGATCGGAGCGCGCAACGACATGATCGCCCCCTACTTCGGGGCCGAGGAGATCGCAGCGGCGATCCCGGGGGCCGAGCTCGTGACCCTCGCCACCGGCCACGGCTGCATGATCGAAGAGATGGCGGCCTACAACGCGGCCCTGCAAGCCTTCCTGGCCGCCCAAAAAGCGTAGCCCTAGCCAAGCCCCGCACTACCCGAACTCGGCGTCTTCAGCCCCCGTTTCGGTGGGTCAAAACCGCAGAGTTTGACGTGGACCTCAGGGCGGGTCGACTAACTGCTCGCCTCCGAACTCGGCGTCCTCAGCCCCCATTTCGGTGGGTCAAGACCGCAGAGTTTGACGTGGGCCACGCCGACCAGGGTCGGCCAACAGGTCTCGACCGAACTCGGCGTCATAAACCCCCGTTCCGGTGGGTCAAACCGCATAGGTGTGACCTGCGTCACTGTGTGAAGCCCGCTCAGCGGGTGTCCTAGTTCCATGATGCGGACCTTGAGCCCCGAGCAACGGTGCGAAGCGGCCGGCGACAGGCAGCACGGCGTCTTCCAGCGAGCCCAGGTCCTGGCCTTCGGCGTCACGAAACGCATGATCGATGGGCGGCTGAGCTCCGGTCGCTGGGTGCGAGTGCTGCCCGGCGTCTACTGCCTCAAGGGTACCCGGTTGACCTGGCACGGCATGCTGATGGCCGCGTGCTTGTGGGCGGAAGGCGCGGTCTCGCACCGCTCCGCCGCGCTGTTGTGGGGCCTCGAGGGCGTGAACGATCGAGTCATCGAGATCACCACCACGACGTGCCGTGAATCGGTCCCCGGCGTGCTCGTCAATCGCGTGGGGGCCGAGGAAGACCTGAGAATCATGCGTTACAAGGGCTTCTGCGTGACCGATCCGACGCGCACCCTGATCAATCTCGCCGGAGTCGTCGATGACATCACTCTGCAGGCGGCTTTGGACTCGGCCCTGAGACAGCGCCGGACCTATCCGAAGTTGCTCCTACGGTGCCTGGACGAAACAAACACTCAGGGCCGCAAGGGCATCTCCGTTCTACGCGCACTCGTGGTGGAACGAGCCACAGGTGGCAGGCCGACGGATTCGCCGCTCGAGGTCGAGGCCGAGAAATTCTTGAGCCGAAACGGAATCCACCCCGCCGAGCGCCAGTATTGGGTGAGCAATTCACACGGCGAGCGTCGACGCCTCGACTTCGCGTGGCCGGAGTTGAAGATCGGCATCGAAGTCGACAGCCGCAGGTGGCATGAAGGCTTCAGCGCCATGGAAGCCGACGTTGCGCGCAGCAACTTCTACGTCGATGCCGGCTGGCAGGTGCTCCGTCTCACCCGACGGGGCATGCGGCGGGAGGGGGCTTCGTTGATCGCTCGGTTGCGGAGGCTCCTGGGACAGGCCGAGTTGGAACTCGGCTTGCGGCCTTCGGACCTAAACAACCCGCAGTGAGCGTTCGGCCGAAACCTACTTACCCTGCGGGCTGCGAACACAAGATAACGCAAACTCTGCGGTTTTGGCCCACCGGAACGGGGGTTTATGACGCCGGGTTCGGGGATGCCGGACAATAGGGGTGAGGGCGGTGAGGTGCGGGCGGAACGAGGACGGGCTGGGGGGTAGAGGTAGCTGCGCAGGGACCATAGT
>JALZIB010000038.1 GCA_030860505.1 Actinomycetota bacterium | reverse complement strand
ATGGCTCGTGACGCCGTGATCGTGGAGGCAGTGCGGACCCCACTCGGCAAGCGCAACGGCCGGCTGAGCGGCCGCCATCCGGTGGACCTGCTGGCGGAGGTGCTAAACGAGACCGTGGCCCGCTCGAACATGGACGCGGCGGAAGTCGACGACGTCATCTGCGGGTGCGTCAGTCAGATCGGCGAGCAGTCCCTAAATATCGCACGCAATGCGTGGCTAGCGGCAGGCCTCCCCGAGGAGGTACCCGCCACGACGATCGACCGGCAGTGCGGATCGAGCCAGCAGTCGGCCCACTTCGCCGCACAAGGCGTCATCGCCGGCGCCTACGACGTGGCGATCGCCTGCGGGGTCGAGTCCATGAGCCGGGTCCCCATGGGTTCGAGCGCGCAGACGCAGGGATTCCCCTTCACCGAGAGCCTGATGGGTCGCTACGAGGGTGGGCTGGTTCCGCAGGGCATCTCGGCCGAGATCATCTCCGAGCGGTGGGGCGTGACCCGCGCGGCGGCCGACGAGCTCGGCGCGCGCAGTCATGGGCGAGCTCTCAGGGCCACGGAGACCGGCGCCTTCAAGAACGAGATCCACCCCGTCAAGGTCGAGGACGAGCTGTTCGACAGAGACGAGGGCATACGCTCGCCCAACCTCGACAAGATGGCGACGTTGCCGACCGTATTCAAGAACGACGGCATCGTCACGGCCGGCAACTCCTCTCAGATCACAGACGGGGCTTCGGCTCTGCTCATCACCACCCCCGAGAAGGCGAAGGACATGGGGTTGGCGCCGCGGGCTCGCTTCGTGAGCTTCGCGCTTGCCGGTACCGATCCGGTGACGATGCTCACCGGGCCCATTCCCGCGACCCGCAAGATCCTTGCCAAGACCGGCCTCTCGATGGACGACATCGACGTCGTCGAGATCAACGAGGCCTTCGCCAGCGTGGTCCTCGCCTGGAAGAAGGAGCTCGAACTGGACGATGACTGGTTCGACGAGCACGTCAACGTCCACGGTGGGGCCATCGCTCTCGGCCATCCCCTGGGGGCTTCGGGGGCCCGGCTGATGACCACCGGGCTGAACGCGCTCGAGCAGCGGGCGGGCCGCTACCTGCTCCAGACCATGTGCGAGGGCGGGGGCCTGGCCAACGCGACGTTGCTCGAGCGCCTGGGCTGATCCCGGAGGGGTGATTGTTGGGATCGGGACGCGCTCAGCGCGCCTCTCGCCCCAGAATCGACTCCAACGCCTCAGACGGGCCGCAGCGGCGGCTTGCCCCCCTCGCGCACGAGCTTCATCGGCTCCATGCAGTGGGTGGGGGCCTTGTCCCGAGCCGCCTTTTCGACCTTCAACTCCAGGCCGCAGTTTCCGCAGACGTATTTGAGACCGTAGTCGCTCACGTCGGTGATCTCAGGCTCGGGTGGGATCTCGCCCATGGTCTGGACGTAGCGAACGCCGAAGACAAGGATCCCGACGAACATCGCCACGCCCGTGACCGAGCGAAAGTAGCCGTAGATCTCGCCCAGGCCCACGACCGCGACGAGGGCGAGGACCAGGATGACTATGCGAGCTCTGCGCAACGGAGATCTCTCACCTCGGGTGGTCGGCGACCACGACAGTACGGTTTCCACAGCTCTATCCACAGCTGGGGAAAAATACATGCTTGTGATTCAGACTCGGTTGACGCTCGGCCCCGTCGTCAGTGCCACTGTGTGGCGACCACGAAGGAGGCGGTTATCAATCCGAGCCCGACGAAGAGCCAGGGCCCACTGCCCTCGAAGGCGACATAGTAGGCGAGGATGAGCCCCACCCCGATGCCCATGAGCGCGAAGAAGAGCCAGGCCACCCAGGGCGGCGAGGTCTTGGGCTTCGGCTTCGGCGGTGGCTGCTGCTGAAACTGCTTGCGCTTCGACTTGCTCTTTGGCATAGAGGTGAATAGTAGCCGAGGGAATATCCTGCATCACGCGATGAAAGTTCTCCGAACACTGGGAAAGCTGCTTATTTCCATGGGCGTCGGCGTCCTGCTGTTCGTCGCGTGGACGCTCTGGGGCACGGGCATCTCGACGAGCATGGCACAGGACGACCTCGAGTCCGAGTTCGAGGGCATCTCGCCGATCGAGGTGACGTCACGCTCCGGCGACCTCGACGGCATCGAGGTCGATCCCTCCTTCAAGCCGCGCCCGGGAGACCCCGTCTTTCGCATTGTGATCCCCAAGCTCGGCGAGCGCCACATGGTCGTCGAGGGCGTCGACACCGAGGAGCTCAGGAAGGGCCCCGGGCACTATCCGAACTGCCGGCGGGGATTTAGCAAGCCCCTCTGCACGAACCAGGACGAGGTCTGGCCGGGCGAGGTCGGACGCGTCATCCTTTCCGGCCATCGGACGACCTATGGAGCGGAGTTCGGAGCGCTCGATCGGCTCGAGAGAGGCGACTCCATCCGGCTGGAGACGAAATGGGGAGATTTCACCTATGAGGTCACGGGCAGCGAGATCGTGCTCCCGAACTCACGTGACATCGCAACGCCGACAAGCAACAAGCCTGAGCTCGTGCTTACGACCTGCCACCCACGCTTTTCCGCCGCGCAGCGACTCATCGTTTCGGCCGAGCTGGCGACGTCATCGACATGAGCTCGCAACGCGAGGACGCTCCGTCCGAGCGCGACGAGACTTCCCCACCCCCCGCCAAGCGGTCGCGGAAGTCGCGCCTCCTGGAGTTTCTGCTGTGGGCCGCGGTTGCGATCGCTACGGCCTTGATTCTCATTTCGCTCACGGAGCGTCTCCTCCCGACCAACTTCTAGTGGCTTTCGTTTCACGCTCGCTCAAGCGGAAAGAAGAAGCCACGAGTAGTCCTATCGAAGGAGGCGTCGTGGCCAAGGATCACGGACCGAGCGTCAAGGACGACGAGCAGTACGAGGCGCTTCGTAAGCAGGGAGAGACAAAGGAGAAGGCGGCGCGGATCGCGAACGCCTCGAGCAACGAGTCCCGCTCAAAGGTCGGAGAGCGCGGGGGCGAGTCGGGAAGCTACGACGACTGGAATGTCGATGACCTGCAGAAGAGGGCGGGTGAGATCGGCATCGAGGGCCGCTCGGACATGAACAAAGACGACCTGATAAAGGTGCTGCGCAACCACTAAGGGGTCGCTCCCGGAGTCGCGGGTTGCGCTTCTAGGGGGCGCGGCGAGTCTTACAGCTTCCGCCATTGTCGATACCCCCCCTTGAACCCGGTTCGTGCTGTTGACCTTCAGCAGCTCATGGAGAAACTCGGTCGCGCCATGAAACGGAGAATAGGTCGCGACGCTCACCCGCTACGCTGAGTGCGTGCGTCTTCTACTCGTCGACAACTTCGACTCCTTCGTCTACAACCTCGCCCAGGCTTTTGGGGCTTTGGGGGCAGACCCGCTGGTGGTTCGCAACGACGCTTCGGTGGCGGATCTCGAAGCTACGAACCCCGATGCAGTGGTCGTGTCGCCCGGGCCCGGTGCGCCCGCCGATGCGGGTGTGTCGATGGATGCGATCAGGCACTTTGCCGGCCGGGTCCCCGTGTTCGGAGTGTGTCTTGGACACCAGTGCATAGGTGAGGTCTACGGGGGCCGAGTTGTACGCTCCGAGGTCGGCCCCGTGCACGGCAAGACGTCGCGTATTGAACACACCGACGCCGGTGTGTTCAAGGGCTTATCGAAGCCGATGGTGGCTACCCGCTATCACTCGTTGTGCGTGCGAGAGTCCGATCTTCCCGATGAGCTCGAGATCACCGCCCGAGCCGACGACGGCATCATCATGGGGTTGCGCCACAAGACGCTGGCGGTCGAGGGAGTGCAGTTCCATCCGGAGTCGGTGCTAAGCGCGGAGGGCCCGCAGCTCCTTGCAAACGTCGTCGAGGGCCTGCGCTAAGTCGCAAGGACGTGAGACACGACCCGGACGGCGTCGGAGAACGGAATCCCTGAATCGGCGATCCGCTTGTAGCCACCATAGATGGCGTGGCCCGCCTCCAACCAGAAGCAGTCGGCGACGCCGAAGCCGGCGGACTCCAGCCAGCGAAGTTGCGCCGCCAGGCGAGAGGGTTGATCGACCGGATCCGGCCACCGAAAGTGGTTCCACTTCGTGTCTTGGAACAGCCTGAAGAGCGAGTCGTCGCCCAGACCCTCAGCCGCGCGACCGACCGACTCGTCCCAGGTCGCAGCAAAGAGGTCGGTGACTTGAGGAGTGGCGGGCTCGACGAGGTCTGCGATCAGCAGACAGGCGCGCTCTGAGCTACGGCGGCCTATCTCGGAGTAAAGGCGCTGCTTGGACCGGTCATCGAGGTGATGAATCGCCAGCGACGACACGACCACGTCGGCTTCGTCGACGCGACCGAGCCATGTGTCGTCGTCGAGGTCGAACGAGGCGACCTCCGCGCGCGCGCCGAAGCCGGCGAGCCGGGAACCGGTAGCAGAGCGCATGGACTCGGAGCCATCGAGAGCGATGACGCGCGCGTTCGGAAACGCGAGTGCGACCGTGTGGCTGAGCAGACCCTCGCCGCTCCCAAGCTCGACGCAAGTGAAGGCCTCATCTGGGCTGTAGGGGAGCAGCGTTGCCAGAGTGGCGAGCTGGCGGGCGCGCTCCGGCACGGCCACCGGCGCAAGACGGCGATAGACGTTGGAGTCATCCTCGTTCCACGTCGAAGTTCCCATGTAGGCCCTCTTTATCCTAGATTGCGCGTCCGCTCAGGCGAATGCGAAGGCTCGCTCTCGAGGTTGAAGGCGTTAAGGGCGCTCTCTGCAGACGTCCGAACCGTCCCGCCGCTTGCGCTAGGGATCGATCTCTTGGACGAAGAGCGTTACCTCGTCGCCGGGACTAACGGCGTCGCCGGGCGCCACGCTTTGGTCGCAGACGGTGTCCGGGGCCTGCGGACAGGGTTCGGGCGTGCCCTCCTGGGAGACATCGAGATCCAACTCCTCCTCGAGGAAGTCCTCGGCGGCGTCGGCGTTTTCGCCCCGGACGTCCGGCATCTCGAACTGCGGTTCCTCCGCCACGGAGATGCGGACGGTGTCCCCCTCCTGTGCCTCGGCCCCCTCCTCGGGTTCCTGCGCGATGACCGTGCCCTCCTCCTCCTCGCTCGGCTCGGTCACAACCTCGGCGGTCAGCCCCGCGTCTTGGATGGTGGCGACGGCGTCGGCCTCGCTGAGCCCGATCACGCCGGGCACTTCTATGACCGTGATGCCCGAGGACAAGGCGATGTCGACCTCTTCGCCCTCGTTGAGCTGCTCGCCGGACCCGGGGTTCTGATCGACAACCGTTCCTTCGGCCTGTTCCGATTCGACCGATCCGGCGCGGCCGAGCTCGAGGCCGGCGTCTTGCAGCGTCGCTTCGGCGTCGGCTTCAGATAGTCCGATCAGATTTGGAACGGTGACCTCACCCGGTCCGCTCGAGACGGTGATCGTGACCTCGTCGCCTTCCTCGACCGTCGCTCCGGCCTCTGGGTTCTGGTTGAAGACGTCGCCCTCGTCGACGTCTGGATTCGAGCGATTGCGCGACCGCACCTCCAGTCCTGCGTCCTCGAGTTGCTCGGTGGCCTCCTGCTCGCTGAGCCCGGTGACGTCGGGAACCTCGACGTCGACGACTTCGGGCTCAGCCTCGAGAAGACCGGACAGCAGGAAGGCCCCCAGTGCAAGCAGACCCAGCAGCAGAAGAGCGATGAGGATGTACTTGGCGGTGTTGCTCTTAGGCGGCTCCTCGTCGGGGTAGTCCTCGTAGACCTCGGTCTCGCGCATGACCTGCGTCCCCGCACCGGCTCCCATGACACTGGTCGCGCCGAGGAACGGCGTGGCGTCGACCCGCTGGCCCGCGAGGTAGCGATCGAGATCGTCCGCGAGCTCACCCGCGTCGGCGTAACGGTTGTCGGGGTTCTTGCTCATCGCCTTCATGACGATGGCATCGAGCGCGTCGGGGACGTCGGAGTTGACGGCGGAAGCTCGTTCGGGGTTCTCGCGCACGTGCTTGTACGCGATTGAAAGCGGAGTATCGCCCGCGAACGGAGCGTCGCCGGTAAGCGCCTCGTGAAGTACGCAGCCCAGCGAGTAGACGTCGCTGCGTGCGTCGACGGGATTGCCCTGTGCCTGCTCGGGAGAGAGGTAAGCGGCGGTGCCGATGACCATGCCCGTCTGCGTCATGGTCGCCTCGCCGTTTCCTCCCAGGGCGCGCGCGATGCCGAAGTCCGTGACCTTGGTCTGGCCGTTACCGGTGATCATGATGTTGTGCGGTTTGATGTCACGGTGGACGATGCCGGCCTCGTGCGCCCGGCCGAGTCCCTTGGCGGTGTCCCTCGCGATCTCGGCGGCTCGCTCGGGCATGAGGGCGCCATCCTCGGTGATGACTTCGTTGAGCGAGCGTCCCTCGATGAGCTCCATGACTATGAAGTAGCGGTCGTCTTCGTCACCGTAGTCATATAGGGCGACGATGTTGGGATGGTTCAGGCTGGCGGCGTTCTGTGCCTCGCGCCGGAAACGCTCGACGAAACTGCGGTCGCTGGACAGTCGCTCGTTGAGTACCTTGAGTGCCACCTCGCGGCCGAGTAGTTCATCGCTCGCGCGATAGACGCGCGCCATGCCACCCGTGCCGAGAAGGCCGGTAACGCGATAGCGATTGCCGTAGAGCTCGTCAGCCGGGGTGTTCAATCCTTATCCTTCGGTCCCTTGCCCTTGGATTCTTTCGGTCCTTTGCCCGGAGGAGGACCCGGTTTGTCGTCCTCCTCGTCATCTTCTTCTTCTTCTTCTTCTTCATCGTCGTCGTCGCTCTCTTCAGGACCCGTGCTGACCGTCAGGGTAACGGTGTCGCCTCGAGTAACGGTGGAGCCCGGCCCCGGACTGGAGTCGATAACGATGTCGGGAGCGAAGTCGTTACTGGGGGCAGGGGATGATTCGACCACCAGTCCGAGATCGTCGGTCAGCTCGGCCTCGGCGTCGTCGAACGTCTTACCGACGATGTCGCTCGGGATCGTGACGGACTCCTCCTCCTCTTCCTGTCCGGGGTCCTCGGCCGCTTCGGTCTCCGCACCGGCGGGCGCTTCTGCGCCTTGATCCCGTCTGCGCTCCGACCGGGTCGGATCTTCGTCTTCCGAGGTGACTAAACGGAAGAACAACAACAGAAGGGCGATGGCGATGAGCGCCGCAAAGGTCAACAGTACGGCCCGGCCAATTCGCTGGGGGTCCCAGCGGGCACCGGCCGGCCCCGTTGCGGTTCCAGAACCCGCCCCACTAAGTACTGCGGTATCGCCTCCACCACCGAGCACGGACGTGGTCCCTCCAAGAGGCACGGCGCCGGCTACGCCCCCGTCCGCAGTGAGGTCGCCCACCGCTCTCAGGGCATCGGCCATGGCGGCCGCGTCGGGGAACCTCTTGGGCGGCTCTTTGTTGGTGGCCCGCCGCACTATCGCGTCGAGTTCTGGCGACACATCCGGGTTCAAGGAGCTGGGCGCTGGAAGCTCGTCGGACATGTGCCGCATCGCGATCGCAACGGGAGAGTCACCGGTAAACGGCACCGTCCCAACCAACATCTCGAAGAGCACGATTCCGGTTGCGTACTGGTCGGTGGCCGGTCCGATCGTTCCACCCGAGGCCTGTTCCGGCGAAAGGTAGTGCGCCGTTCCCAGCACCGACCCCGTCGCTGTGAGTGTCGAGTCACCAACCGCGCGCGCGATGCCGAAGTCGGTGACCTTGACCTTTTCCGTATCGGTCCGGCTCGAGCTCCGCCCACGATCCGGGGCCGTGACCATGATGTTGCCCGGCTTGACGTCACGATGAACGACACCGGAAGAGTGCGCGTGTTGAAGAGCGTCCAGCGTTCCGGCGGCTATGGCGGCCGATCGCTCTGGGCCCAAAGGACCCTCACTGCGCATCAGTTCGGCGAGGTCCTTGCCATCGACGTACTCCATCACGATGAAGTAATCGTCCTCGCCTTCGCCGTAGTCGAAGACTCCGGCGATGTTCGGATGCGAGAGCGCAGCTACGGCGCGCGCCTCGCGGCGGAAGCGTTCGACAAAACGGGGATCCCCGGCGAGATCGGCGCGCAGCATCTTCACCGCCACGGTTCGGCCGAGCCGCTCATCCGTCGCCTTGTGGACGGCCCCCATACCTCCGGCGGCGATCTTCTCGACGAGGACGTAGCGTCCCGCAAGCTTGGTCTCGCTCACCAGCCGCGAATTGCTTTGTCGGTTTCGATCAAGGCCTTGGCGATCGGAGCGGCGACCTGTCCACCGGTGGCTTCGGATCCGAGCGAGCCACCGTTCTCGACTATGACGGCAACCGCTATTTGAGGATCGTCGCCGTCGGGTCCCGCGAAAGAGATGAACCACGCGTGCGGGTCCGCGCCTTCGGTGGTTTGGGCTGTGCCCGTCTTGCCGGCCACGACGACGCCGGGAATCTGGGCCGCGGTGCCCGACCCGTTCTCGACCACGTTGCGCATCATTCCGCCGAGCGTGTTGGAGGTCGAGGTCGACATGGCCTCACCGAGGGTCTCGGGGCTGAAACTCTCGACGACCCCACCTGTCGGATCGACGATCTCCTGCGCGAGCCGAGGCCTCGGAACCTGTCCATCGTTCGCGATCGCGGCGACGACGAGCAGCATCTGGAGTGGAGTTGCCACGACGTCGCCCTGTCCGATCGCGCTGAGGGAGCGACGCGGGAGGTTGTCCTCGTCGGCCTCCTGGAAAGTGCTCTGTTCGGTACGGAGGTCGAAGGGAAGCGCCGAGTTGAATCCGAAAGCCTCTGAGGTGGCGGCGATCTCGTCCGGAATCTCCTGACCGATCTCGGCAAAGGTGGTGTTGCACGACACGGTCAGTGCTTGCTCGAGCGTTATCTGCCCCCCGCCGGTGCAAGCTCCGCCCGAGAAGTTGCTGATCGTGTCATCGGTCTGCGGCAGGTCGAAGGACACGGGATCGTCGAAGGTCGAGCCGGGATTGAACTCACCCGATTCGAGCGCAGCGGCTGCGGTCACGACCTTGAAGGTCGAGCCCGGCGGGTACCCTCGCTGAGTCGCCAGGTTGACCAGAGGAGACGTACCCGATTGTGGGTCGAGGGCGGCGCGCCCCTGACGTTGGACCTCGGATTCGTGCGAGGCAAGAGGGGTGGGATCGAAGCTGGGGTTGTTCCACATGGCGAGGATCTGGCCGCTGCGGGGGTCCATGGCAACGACCGATCCCCGCTGCTCGCCGAGGGCGTCGCGCGCGACCTGCTGCATCTCGGAGTTGATGGTGACGCGCACATTGTCACCCTGTTCACCGGAACCGAAGAGACTGTCCTCGATGTCCTGCATCGAGATGACGTTGGACTCACCCAAGAGCTCGTCGCCATAAGCGCTCTCGATTCCGGAGTTGCCGAACAAGATCGAATAGAAGCCGGTCGTGTGTCCGAAGAGATCCTCCTCGGGATAGCTTCGTTCGAACCTGAATCTGCCGCCGGTATCGGTGCTCTCTGCGATGGTCACGTTGTCCGACGTGATGATGTTGCCGCGTTTGATCGAGTATTCCTGCAGCAGTCTCCGAGAGTTGGCTGGGTTCGACGCGATGCTGTCCGCGGCGAAGATCTGGAGGTAGTTGAGCTGGGCGAACACAATCAGGAGCATCACCATGATGGTGATGCCCACTCGAGTGATCTGGCGTTGCATCTAGCGGCCCCCGATGAGGATTTCGCCCGTCCTGGCCGGGTCGGGCTCGGACGCGTTCTGATCGCTGATCCGAATCAGGATCGCCCACAGAATGAAGTTCGACAGGATGCTCGACCCCCCGAAGGACATGAACGGCAGCGTGATGCCGGTCAACGGAAGCACACGCGTCACTCCGCCGAGGATGATGAAGGTTTGAAGTGCAAAGATGGCGGTCAATCCACATGCAAGAAGCTGCCCGAAGTCGTTACGTGAGTTGAGCGCGACGCGAAATCCACGTGCGATCAGCAGCAGGAACATCACGATGACCGCAGCGGTACCCATCAAGCCCAATTCTTCGCCGATGACTGCGAAGATGAAGTCGGTCTGTGCTTCGGGAATGATGTCGGGCCGCCCCTGCCCCCAGCCCGTCCCGAATAGCCCCCCGGTTGCAAACGCGAACAGCGACTGGGTCAGTTGGAACGAGTCTCCCTGGATGAACTCTGGATTGAAGGGATCGAGCCACGTCTGAACTCGCACCTGTACGTGGCTGAAGAACGAGTAACCCATAGCCGCACCAGCTCCGAACAAGAGACCGCCGAAGACCATGTAGACGATGCGAGCAGTTGCAACGTAGATCATCACGAGGAAGATGGAGAAGAACAACAAGCTCGAGCCGAGGTCCTTGAGAAAGAACATGGTCAGCAACGAAACCCCCCACATAAGGAGCAGGGGACCAAAGTGCTTGGGATCCGGGATGTGTATGGGTCCGAGCTTGCGACTGGCGATCGAGAGCAACTCTTTGCGCTCGGCCAGGTAAGCCGCAAAGAAGATGACCAGGCAGATCTTCGCAATCTCGCCCGGCTGGAAGCTATAGGGGCCAAGTCGCAGCCATAGACGAGCGCCGTTGATGGTCGTGCCGAGCGGAGTGATGGGCAGGAGCAACAACACCACTCCGGCAAAGCCGAGGATGTACTTGTAGCGCGACAGGATCCGGTAGTCCCTGACGATCAGCAGTGTGCCGACGAAGCACACCAACCCGACCGTGGTCCACAAGACCTGAGCCGGACCGAAGCCATCGGCGGCAGGGTCAAGCCGGTATACGGCCGCGAGGCCGATGGCGTTGAGTACGGCGATCAGGGGCAGAATCAACGGATCGGACTGACGGGCGAATCGCCGCACGAAGAAGTGAACGGCGAAGTAGCCCACTGCGGTCGTAGCGATGAGCGGAGCGGCAATTCTGAGGCCTTCGACGTCGCGCGCCAGGGCTACCAGCGCCATCGCACCGCTGCCGACCAGCAGCGCGAGGATCAAGAGTGTTAGTTCGCGGTTGCGGCGAACGGATGTCTGCACCGCCATCGTCAGTCCTTCGTGTCGCCGGTGTTGCGTTGGCGTTCACGCTCGCGCCGTTGTTCCCCTGCATCGACCTGCTGCTCGAAGTCCGAGATCTGCTGCTCGGCGTCCTCGAGAGAATCCTTCTTGATGCCGTCGGAGACGTTTGCCACCAAGAAGTCGGGCAGGTCGTTAACCCTGATGTCGGTCACATCACGCTCGACGCGCAGACTCAGTCCGGCGACCTCCTCCGGAATCCCCTCGTAGACGGTCACGAATCCATCTTCGTTCACTCCCACGTACCAGGAGTTGCTCAAGAGGTAGCGGCCCCCGAAGAAGAGTGCCGCCGCCAGCAGCGCCAGGACGACGAGGGCTGCGACCAGTTTCCGGGGCCAAGTGCGCGCCGGACGCTCGTCGTGGCCCTCGTCGTGGCTCGAGGACGTTGTGTCTGCGGATCGTTCATGACCGCCTGCGTCGGTGGCCCCGACGCTTCCGGGCGCCGGCGTCATCTCGCTGCTCGAGGGAGCCGACGCGCCCCCCTTTGGGGCTGTGGGCGGCGGACCGTCGAGCGTGTCCTCCCGTTTCCAAGCAGCCGCCTTTGCTCCTCCGTCGCCGTCGAAGTCGAGAACGACCACGGTGATGTTGTCTTCGCCTCCGGCCTCGTTGGCGAACTCGATCAGCCGCTCGGCCGCGCTCTGTGGTTTCGACTCCTCGGTGAGGGCCTTCGTGATGGCCTCCGAATCGATCATCGAAGAGAGCCCGTCCGAGCAGATGAGCAGCCGGTCGCCGGCGGCGACCTCGACCGAGAGGAGGTCGACTTCGACTTCGGAGTCAACGCCCAGCGCCCGCGTGATGACGCTTCGTTGCGGGTGGTTCTCGGCCTCCTCGGCAGTAAGCCGGCCCTCTTTGACCATGCGACCGACCAGCGTGTGGTCCTCGGTCAACTGCGTGAGCTCGCCTTCCCGCAACAGATAGGCGCGGGAGTCGCCGACGTGGGCGAAATGCGCCTTGGCTCCGTCGAGCAGCAGCAGCGTGCACGTGGTGCCCATTCCCCTAAGCGTTGGGTCGCTGTTCGCCTTCTCCCATATCTGCGCGTTGGCGCCGCGGACGAGCTCGGCGAGCGTTTCCATGTCTTCCGGGTTGGCCGTCGACGATCGCCCCTTAATGGTGTCGATCGCGGTCGACGACGCGACGTCCCCGGCGGTGTGGCCGCCCATGCCGTCCGCAACGACGAACAGTGGCTCGTGCACGAGATAAGAATCCTCGTTCACCTCGCGCACGCGGCCGACGTCTGTCTTGGCTCCGATCTTGACGTTCACTTACGCATCTCCAGCACCGTCTTTCCGATCTTGACCCGGTCGCCCCTCGAGAGCTCCGCGGGTGATGTGATCCTTCTTCGATTCAAGTACGTCCCGTTGGTGGAGCCGAGGTCTTCGACGACAAAAGTCTCTCCGTCTGCGAAGAAGCGAGCGTGAACCTGAGAGATGTAGGTGTCGTCGACCACGATGTGACACTTCTCGGCCCGTCCCACGGTTAGTTCGTCGCCGAGCTCGTAACTCTTGCCTTTGAGCGGACCCTCGACCACCGACAGTTTGCGGGGCGCCCGCTTGGAGCGCTTCGAGGGTGCCCGGGGTGCCGGAGCGGGTCCTCGGGAGCCGGAACGAGCGGGGGCCGGGCGCAGCTCTCGATAGACGGCTTTCACGGCGCCTGCGAGAAAGATGTAGAGGACGATGAGAAAGACGTACTTGAGAAGCTCGAGTACGAGAGCCGGCATTTACCTAGCCACCCTCTCCGGAGCGAAACTCGAGCTCGCTCGTCCCGAAAGAGATCCGGTCTCCGCTCGCGATCGAGTGCTCTTTGCCGAGCTTGCCGTTGACGACCGTCCCATTGGTCGATCCTAGGTCCACCAAGGTCCACTTCGCCCCGTCCTTGCGTAACTCGGCGTGACGCCTGCTGACGTTCGAGTCGCTGATGACGACATCGTTGGTCGAGAGACGTCCGATCGTGATGGGAGTGCGGGTCACCGAGATGCGTTCACGAGGCTTGCCCGAGTCGTCCAGGACGAGCAACTCTGGCCCAGACGTCCTGGCGATCCCCATGCGCTCGGCGGTGTGGCTGCTGATCGCCCGAGTCGAGCCGGCGTCGTCGGCCGATTTCGGCTCACGCGTCGCCACCTGCGGCGCCCGGCGATCCGGGTCTGCTGCGAGCGAGGCCTCGACGCGAAACTCGCCCCGGCCGAGCTTCTCTTCGGTGCTGAAGGCGATCCTCGGCAGCCCCATGAGGTTGAAGCGGCGCTCTTTGGCCTTGTCTATGACGAGTTCCGTGAACTCGCGCTCGAGCCCCGACTCCATCGGGCCGAAATGCTCGCGGTCGTCGGGCCCAATGAAGATCTGAAAGTCGTTCGGAGCGTAGGTGCGGTTAACCGAGACCGTGCGATTCTCCTCCATCTCGCGCAGAATGCGCCGGCCGACTTCGACCGGCTGCAGGCCGGAACGGAAGACCTTCGTGAAGAAGCCTTCCATCAAGCCCTCGAGCCGCTTTTCGATATCCCTCGCTACACCCATGCGAAATGCGATTATGCCCGCGTTTGGTGGTCCCACCCTTTACCGCTAACCTCAGAGCTAGCCACGGGCGAGTGGTGGAACGGTAGACACGCAGGCTTCAGGTGTCTGTGCTCGCAAGAGTGTGGGGGTTCAAATCCCCCCTCGCCCACTTGGTGTGACCTCGCGGGGCATCGTGGACGGATGTCGCGGAGCACAATCCACTCGACCCCGAGCCGGCCGCCCGATTCTGGGGCAGGAAGCGCGCCCAGCGCGCACCACGACCCGCAATCCACTGGGGCCTTTCTCAGGATCCGATCGGCCCCTGCCTCGAGCCGCGTCTGTTCATGGGAGCGCCTTTGCTACTAGAGTAGTAGGGTCGTTGGGCTCCGGGCCTGCACTACGGTCGGGGCCCGGCCTCATCGCTATTGGGGACGGCGCTTAGGAGAGACGGACCGAGAGGTCCGCACACACAAGGGGGAGGACTGTTCATGCGATCAGTCAAACGAGGGAAGCTGGGCATGCTGGCGCTGTTGGTCGCGCTCGGCCTCCTGGCAGGTGCGTGTAGCGCCGAGGAGAGCGGTACCGGGGCCGGCGACGATGCTGAGGAAGGAGAGGCGACCGCAACGCTGGCGTTCGGAACCTCGGCCGACCCCGTCGTGCTCGACGGCGCTCTGGTCTCCGACGGCGAATCACTGCGCGCCATCGACCAGATGTTCGAGGGTCTCGTCACGCTCGAGGCGGGCGGCACCGAGGTCGTTCCCGGCCTCGCCGAGGAGTGGGAGGTCTCCGACGACGGACTCTCCTACACCTTCAATCTGCGCGAGGGCGTGACCTTCCACGACGATACCGACTTCAACGCCGAGGCGGTCTGCTTCAACTTCGACCGCTGGTACAACTTCGAGGGCAGCTTCCAGAACCCGGCGGCCAGCTACTATTGGCAGACGGTCTTCGGAGGCTTCAGCGACGGCAAGACAGATTCTCTGTACGAGAGTTGCGAGGCCGAGGAAGAGCTCGTCGTGACCCTCAACTTGACCAAGCCGTCGGCATCGATCCTTCCGGCGCTGGCGCTGACGAACTTCACCATCGCGAGCCCGGATGCGCTCGAGGAGTTCGACGCCGATGAGGGCAAGGTCGACGCGGAAGGCATCTTCTCCCCCTCCGGTGACTATGCCACGGAGCACCCGACCGGAACCGGTCCCTTCATGTTCGAGGAGTGGATCCGAGGCGACCGCCTCATCATGACCCGCAACGAGGATTACTGGGGTGAGTCTCCGGGCAACATCCAGGAGCTGATCTTCCAGCCGATCGCCGACCCGGCCGCGCGGCTGCAGGCGTTGCAGTCGGGCGAGCTCCAGGGCTTCGACCTCGTCGACCCCCAGGACTATCCGACGATCGAAGACGACGACCAACTCCAGCTTCTGAACCGTCCCGCCTTCAACGTCGGCTACATCGGCTTCAATCAGGCCGTCGAGCCGCTCGACGACCCCGCCGTGCGCGAGGCGATCGCGCTGGCGGTCGACCGTCAAGAGATCGTCGACGGCTTCTACGCCGGCCAGGGCGAGGTGGCGACGCAGTTCATGCCGCCTGAGCTGTTCGGCTACTCCGAGGACGTGCCCACTTATGAGTTCGACCCCGAGGGCGCGACTCAACTCCTCGAGGACGCGGGCTACGAGGTGCCCCTCCAGATCGACTTCGCGTACCCGACGGACGTCGAACGTCCCTACATGCCGGACCCGCAGGCGAACTTCGAGGCGATGGTCGCCGACCTCGAGGACTGCTGCTTCGAGGTCGAGACCAAGTCGGCCACCTGGAGCCCGGACTACCTCGACAACGTCGACAACGGTCGCTACGGGCTCTATCTGCTCGGTTGGACGGGTGACTTCGGTGACCCAGACAACTTCATCGGGACCTTCTTCCAGACGGAGCAGCCGGCGTGGGGCTTCGACAACCAGGAGATCTTCGACGCTCTGGACGAGGCCGAGGCCGAGACGGACGAGGACACCAGGGTCGGGATGTACGAAGAGGCGAACAACCTCATCATGGAGTTCCTCCCCGGTCTGCCGTACGTCCACACCGAGCCGGGCCTGGCCTTCGCGGCCAACGTGACCGGTTACGAGCCGAGCCCGGTCAGCCTCGAGCCGTTCAACGTAGTGACGGTCGAAGAGAACTAAGCAACTGACCGAGTAGAGGAGCGGGGCGCGATCACTGTGCCCCGCTCCTCTTCCGTATCGCTCGGTTAGCCTTCAGACTCAATGCTGAACTACGCCCTGCGTCGCGTGATCCTGACGATCCCCATCCTGCTGGGGCTGTCGATCATCGTCTTCGCTTTCGTTCGCGCGCTCCCCGGGGGTCCCGCCATCGCCCTTCTGGGTGAGCGAGGGACCGAGGAGCAAGAGCAACAGATCGAGGAGGAACTCGGACTCGATCAGCCCGTGTACGTCCAGTACGGGCGCTACATGAGCAACGTTCTGTCGGGCGACCTCGGCACGAGCACGCGCACCCGTCAACCCATCGTCGAAGAGTTGAAGCTCAAGTTCCCGGCCACCTTCGAGTTGTCGATCGCCGCCATGTTCTTTGCGATCTTGATCGGTGTGCCACTGGGGTTCGTCGCCGCGAAGCGTTACCAGGGAGTGCTGGATAACACCAGCCTTGTGTTGTCGCTCATCGGCATCAGCTTTCCCGTCTTCTTTCTCGCACTCTTGCTCAAATACATCTTCTCGATCAAGTTGGGTCTGCTGCCGACGATCGGTCGTCTCGATATCACGCGCTCACTCGAGCATCCCACCAACTTCTACGTGCTCGATTCGATCATCGCGGGGGACACGGCGGCTCTCGGCGACTCGCTGAGGCATCTCGTTCTCCCGGCGGTGGCCCTGGGGACCATTCCTCTGGCAATCGTCGCCCGCATCACGCGCGCAGCCGTTCTGGATGTGACCAGCGAGGACTACGTGCGAACGGCGCGTGCCAAGGGCCTCGATCCGCGTGTAATCGATCGACGTCATGTCCTCAAGAACGCCCTGCTGCCCGTGATCACGATCATCGGCCTGCAGACGGGACTTCTGTTGACGGGAGCGATCCTGACCGAGACCGTCTTTGCCTGGCCCGGAGTTGGGAGCTGGATGCTCGAGGCCATCAGGTTCCGCGACTACGCTGTGTTGCAGGGCGGGATTCTCTTCTTCGCGGTACTGATCGTGTTCGTGAATCTTCTCGTCGATCTCTCCTATGCGTTCTTGAACCCGAGGATTCGATACCGGTGAGCGTCGCAGAGGCCGAATCAAGAGAACTGCGTCTCGAGCAGCCGTCGAGTCTGGGACGGGACGCGCTCGAGCGCTTCCGCCACAACAAGGCGGCCTTGGTGGGCGTGGCCGTAATCCTGTTGCTCGTTCTAGTCGCCATCTTTGCTCCCTTGATCGCTCCGTACGGGCCCCGCCAGCAGGTCGGAGCGCTGGACAGCTCCGACCCCGAGGGACCCAGCTCGGAGCACCTCATGGGTCTGGACGAACAAGGGCGTGACGAGTTCTCGCGCGTCGTCTACGGCGCGCGACTCTCGTTGCTCGTCGGCCTCGTGTCCGTTACCTTCGGGCTTACCTTCGGGTTGATTCTCGGCGCTCTGGCCGGCTATTTCGGAGGGTGGATCGACACCGCGATCATGCGGATCATGGACATCATGCTGTCGATCCCAGGCCTCTTACTGGCGATCGGACTCGTCACTCTCCTGGGCCGCGGGCTCATCCAGATCATGTGCGCGGTCGGAATCACGACGATTCCGATCTTTGCGCGCCTGCTGCGCGGTGCGATCCTGGCGCAGCGCGAGTCCGACTACGTTCTCGCGGCTCGTTCGGTTGGAGTGCCCGGCGGCCGCCTTCTGATGATTCACATCTTGCCCAACGCGCTCGCGCCCGTGATCGTGCAGGCGACCCTCGCGATGGCGACTGCGATTATCGACGTCGCCGGTCTGAGCTTCCTCGGACTAGGTCCTGCGGACCCGAGCTTCCCCGAGTGGGGGAAGATGCTCGCCGACAACGCGAGCAGGCTCGAGCGCGCTGCTCATCTGGTCATCTTTCCCGGAGCCGCCGTCGTGATCAGCGTGCTCGGGCTCAACCTGATCGGCGATGGTCTGAGAGAATCCATCGACCCGAAGCTGAGGTCGTAGCCGTGGCGCTTCTCTCGGTCAGAGACCTCGCGGTCCAGTTCGTCACGCGCAAGGCAACCGTGCGAGCGGTCAACGGCATCTCCTTCGATCTCGAGGCCGGGGCCACGCTCGGCATCGTGGGGGAGTCCGGATGCGGCAAAAGCGTCAGCTCTCTGGCGATGCTGGGGATCCTTCCGAAGCCGGCAGGCAGGGTGACGCGCGGCGAGGTCGACTTCGACGGCGTCGACCTCCTCAAGCTTCCCGACTCGCAGCTTCGTCAGGTACGCGGCAAAGACATCGCGATGATCTTCCAGGACCCCATGACGTCGCTGAACCCGGTGCTGACGATCGGGCGGCAGATCACAGAGTCCCTGCGCAAGCACCTCGACATGTCCAAGGACGAAGCCAAGAAGGAAGCGGTCTCGCTGCTCGGACGGGTCGGTATTCCGGCGGCCGAGGATCGCATCAAGGACTTCCCCCACCAGTTCTCCGGCGGAATGAGACAACGGGTCATGATCGCGATGGCGATCTCGTGTCGACCGAAGATTCTGATCGCCGACGAGCCCACCACCGCGCTCGACGTCACGATTCAGGCCCAGATCCTCGATCTACTCAAGCACCTCGTCGCCGAGGAGAACATGGCGCTCATACTCATCACGCACGACCTCGGGGTCGTCGCCGGCACCTGTGAGCGCACCAACGTCATGTACGCGGGCCGTTTTGTCGAGAGCGCCACGACGAGCTCGTTGTTCGCTCGGCCCCGCCACCCCTACACGCTGGGATTGCTCAAGTCGGTGCCGCGACTGGACGCAGCCCGAAAGGAGAAGCTTGAGCCGATCGGCGGTACGCCGCTGAGCATGACGCAGGACCTCGAAGGGTGCGCGTTCGCCCCGCGCTGCATCTACGCGACGGACAAGTCGCGCGCAGAGACGCCCGAGCTGACTCGGATCGACAGCGACGATCACCTGGTTGCCTGTTGGAACCCGGTTCCCGACGAGGACCTGCCGCACGTCGAGGTGGTCGCCACTCAGGGCGAGGACAGGACGGCTCGATGACCGGCGGCGGAGCGAGCGAACTGCTCAGGGTCGAGGATCTCAAGGTTTACTTCCCCATCAAGTCGGGTCTCGTGATCGATCGTCACGTCGGCGACGTCAAGGCCGTTGACGGCGTCACCTTCGACATCACGAGGGGTGAGACCCTGGGACTCGTCGGCGAGTCCGGCTGCGGGAAGACCACTGTCGGCCGCACGATTCTGCGCCTCTACGACCCGACCGAGGGACGTATCATCTTCGAGGGCAACGACATCGCCCGGCTGGCTCAGAGAGAGATGCGCAAGCTGCGGGGCCGGATGCAGATGGTCTTTCAGGATCCGTACTCATCGCTCAACCCGCGTCAGAACGTCGGCAACTTGATCGCCGAGCCTCTAAAGATTCACGGCATCGCATCGGGGGACGATGGGCGCAGGCGAGCGGAGGAGCTACTCGACATCGTCGGACTGCCCAAAGCGTCGACCGCCAGATACCCGCACGAGTTCTCGGGCGGCCAGCGACAACGCATCGGACTTGCCAGGGCGCTTGCGTTGAATCCCGACCTCATCGTCGCCGACGAGCCCGTGTCCGCCCTGGACGTCTCCATCCAGGCCCAGATGGTCAACCTTCTCGAGGAGCTGCAGGAGGAGTTCGACCTGACCTACCTGTTCATCGCTCACGATCTCGCCGTCGTGCGACACATTTCCGACCGCATCGCCGTCATGTATCTCGGCAGGATCGTCGAGGTCGCGTCCGCAGACGAGCTCTACGCGTCGCCGCGACACCCCTACACCATCGCTCTTCTGTCCGCGGTGCCGATTCCCGATCCCGAGATCGAGAGCTCGCGCGAGCGTATCCTTCTGAAGGGCGACCTTCCCTCGCCCGCCAACCCGCCGCCGGGTTGCCGCTTCCACACCCGCTGTCCCTTCCGCCAGCCCGAGAGATGTGACACCGAGGTTCCCGAACTTCGACTGCTCTCTGACGGCCATCTCGCGGCGTGCCACTATGCCGAGGAGATCAAGACGGGCAAGATCACCATGCACGATTCCGGAGAAGTCCCGGCACACAGCGCCTGACCAACTCGGGATGAGTCTGAAGCCGATGGGGAGCGAACCGACTCACTTACGGAAGGCGTTCAATTTCCGCGACTGGGTACGGTTGCTCGATGGACTACAGACCACTCGGTATGACCGGGACTCAGGTGACATCGCTCTGCCTCGGCACCATGACCTTCGGCAAGGAAACGGACGAGGACGACGCTCACGCCATCCTCGATCGCTACGTCGACGAGGGCGGCAACTTCATCGATACCGCCGACGTCTATCAGGAGGGCGTCAGCGAGACGTTCATCGGCCGCTGGCTGATCAAGCGGGGCCGGCGTGATGATCTCGTGATCGCCACGAAGGTGCGCTTCCCCATGGGCGACGATCCCAACGACGCCGGTCTCTCGCGCCGCTGGATCGTCAAGGAAGTCGAGAACAGTCTCCGCCGGCTGAACAGCGACTACATCGATCTCTACCAGGCCCACTGTTGGGATCCGCTCACGCCCCTCGAGGAGACGCTTGCCGCGTTCGACGACCTCGTCACCGCGGGCAAGGTGCGCTACATCGGCGTCAGCAACTTCACCGGCTGGCAACTGCAAAGAGCCGCCCTGCTGGCGCAGATCAACGGCCGGGCCCCAGTGGTGACGCTCCAGCCCCAGTACAACCTGCTGGCGCGCGAGATCGAATGGGAGCTCGTCGAGCTCTGTCTCGATGAGGGCATCGGGATGCTGCCCTGGTCTCCGCTCGGTGGCGGTTGGCTCACGGGCAAGTACAAGCGCGAGGAGCGCCCGACCGGCGACACGCGCCTCGGGGACGATCCCGAGCGCGGCGTCGAGGCCTACGACAAGCGGAACACGGAGCGCACCTGGACGGTGCTCGACGCCATGGACAAGATCGTGGCCGACAGGGGGGACGTCAGCCACAGTCAGGTGGCGCTCAACTGGGTCACGGACCGACCCGGCGTGAGTTCGACGATCCTCGGCGTCCGGACGCTCGAGCAACTCGAGGACAACCTCGCCTCGGCCGACTGGCGGCTCAACGAGGACGAAACCGCCGCGCTCGACCAGGCCAGCGACCCCGGCCGGCCCGAATACCCCTACGGATTCATCGACGAAGAGACCGCGAGCAGGAGGATCTAGATGGCTGAAAGTCGTGCGACCGCGCAGTGGAAGGGAACTTTGTTCGAGGGCGGGGGCAGCGTCACGCCCTCCAGCGGAGTGTTCGGAGAGCTTCCGCTCACCTGGGAGGGCAGGACCGACCGCCCGGAAGGTTCGACCTCTCCCGAGGAGCTCATCGCCTCGGCGCACGCCGGGTGCTTCTCGATGGCGCTGTCCAACGTCCTGGCGCAGGGCGACACTCCCGCCGACAATCTCGAGACAACGGCCACGGTGGGCTTCGAGGTGGACGACGCCGGTCCCCGCATCACCACGGTCCATCTCGACGTGACCGGCAGCGTCCCGAATCTCGACGCCTCGGGCTTCGCCGAGGCCGTCGCCAAGGCTAAGGATGGATGCCCGGTGAGCAAGGCGCTCGCCGGCAACGTAGACATCTCGGCGGATGCCACGCTCGCGTAGCGCCCGACGGCAAGAGGCAGGACACGAGAAGGCCCCCGCCGGGTGGAAGCGGGGGCCTTCTCGCGCCTTGGGGGGCAAAGCGTTCTTCGGAAGGGCAAAAGCGTTGGGGGTGGTTTCGAGGTCGAGTCACTGGAATCCTTCCGGGATCTCAAGAAAGTTCGAGAAAGCCCTCAGCGAGGCGAACTCTGGGTCCGGGCGGCCTCGAGGGCGAGGGCGTAGATCTCTTTGAGGGGGAGGTCGAGGGCCTCGGCGGCGGCGCGCGCGTCCTCGTACTCGGGGGCCCGGTTGACCACCCGCCCGGCGTGGCGTCCCTGTTTCACGCGCACGACCTGACCCTGGATCTCGACCGTGACGAAGTCGCGCTTGAGAGTGGCCTTTTCGACCGGGACGATGCGCGCCCCAAGGGTCGAGGTTTCCGCGAACAGCACTTCGAGGATGCGATCTCGATGCTGAGGAGTCACCAGAAC
>JALZIB010000008.1 GCA_030860505.1 Actinomycetota bacterium | reverse complement strand
GGGCGCCGACCGGCAGGGCGACCAGGAAGAGACCGAGCAGAGCGAGCGCTCTGAAAAATAGAACACTCGGCGCGGGGCCCGACGCTGGCGCGTGGGGGATCGACTCGGGCTACGAGGACTATCGCGGAGAGTGGCGGCGGTCGTCGGACGAGTCCGTCGACGCCCTCCTCGACGCCATGGGAGCAGACTCCGCGCCGCCGCCCGATCCCAGGGCGTGGGTGGTGAGCAACGACAGGCCCGTGCGTCTCGGTGACGACGTGACCATCAGGCTGGAAGCCGGGGGCGAGGTGCGGGCTCGCGGGGACATGCCGCCGGACACGCCGCTCGGCTACCACACGCTCGTCCATCCCGACGGGCGCGAGCACCCGCTCATCGTCTCTCCCGGCGCGTGCTTCCTCCCGGACGATCTCCGCACATGGGGTTGGGGGGCCCAGCTCTACTCGATCCGCTCGTCCGACAGTTGGGGTCTCGGCGACTTCGGGGATCTGCGGGGGCTCGCACGCTGGGCGCGCTCTCTGGGGGCCGGGGTGCTGCTCCTCAATCCGCTTCACGCGACTCTGCCGACCGCGGTGCAGCAGAGAAGTCCCTACACCCCTTCGAGCAGACGCTTCCGCAACCCCCTCTACCTGCGACTCGAGGAGGTTCCCGGTGCGAGCGAAACGGGAGTCGACCTCGAGGACCTGATCGCTCAAGGGCGGGCGCTGAACGTCGAGGCCGTGATCGACCGGGACGGCGCCTACGCGTTGAAGATCGCGGCCCTTGAACGCATCTACCGGCGTCGGCCTGACTCCGAAGACTTCGAGCGCTACCTCGTCGAGGGTGGCCGCCTTCTCGAAGACTACGCGACCTACGTCGCGCTGGCCGAGCGCCACGGCGGCGGGAGCTCGGCTTTCCCTCCTGGATTCGAGCGCCCTGACGCAGCGGCCGTAAGCCGTTGGCGTTCTAGCAACCGCGACCGGATCCGTTTTCACGCATGGGTTCAGTGGCTCCTCGAGGTTCAGTTGCAGAGCGCGCGGGAGGAAATCGACCTCGTCCACGATCTCGCCATCGGAGTGGACGCCGAAGGGGCCGACGCGTGGATCTGGCAGGATGTCATAGCTCCGGGCATCAATGTCGGTGCGCCCCCAGACGAGTTCAACGCGCTGGGACAGGACTGGGGGCTACCACCGTTCGATCCCTGGAAGCTGCGCGACTCGAGCTACGAGGCGTTCGTTCAAACGGTCCGCTCGAGCATGGTTGCGGGGGCCGGGCTCCGCTTCGATCACATCATGGGGCTCTTCAGGCTCTTTTGGATCCCTCAGGAGCTCGGAGCCGGTCACGGCGCCTACGTCCGCTATCCCTACGGGGACCTGCTCAACATCCTCGCCCTCGAAAGTGTGCGGGCCGGCGCTTACGTCGTCGGCGAGGATCTCGGCACGGTCGAGCCGTTGGTGCGCGAGGAGATGGCGCGACGCAACATCATGAGCTACCGGCTGCTGTGGTTCGAGGACGATGAGCCGGAGCGCTATCCGGAGCTCGCCATGGCGGCGGTGACCAACCATGACCTCCAGACCGTCGCCGGGTTGTGGAGCGCAGCCGACCTGCGCATGCAGCAGGATTTGGAACTGCGGCCCAACGTCGAGGGAATTCGCGCGACGAGGGCTCGACTCAAGGAGCGGATCGGCGTCGCCGATGATGCGCCCGTCGAGGAGGTCGTCGCGCGCACCTATGAGTTGCTTGCACGCGCCCCCAGCCGTCTGTTGATCGCGACCCTCGAGGACGCGCTCGGGGTCGAGCAGCGTCCGAATCAACCGGGCACAATCGACGAGCGTCCGAACTGGTCGCTCCCGCTTCCGATTCCACTCGAGAAGCTCGTGAACGATCCGCGCCCTCGCCGCATTGCCAGAGCTTTCGAAAAAAGAAGATGACCGCCGGTCGCTCAGCGCTTCGTGGGGGCGTGTCCGGCGAGCGGGCGTTGAACGAGGGGCGTGCATAAGCCCTGCGATTCCGTACTCTGGGCCCTACTCACACCGCACATTTTTGGGAGGTAGCTCATGGAACAACAAGGTTACGAAACCGCGACCTTCGGAGCCGGGTGCTTCTGGGGCGTCGAGGCCGCCTACCGTCAGATTCAAGGCGTCAAGTCGACGCGCGTCGGTTACGCAGGTGGCGACACCGAAAACCCCACCTACAAGGACGTCTGCAGCGGCACAACCAACCACGCCGAGGTCGTCGAGGTGACCTTCGATCCGGCGAGGGTCTCCTATGAAGAACTGCTCGACGTTTTCTGGGCGAACCACGATCCAACTCAGGTCAACCGTCAGGGCCCCGACGTCGGAACCCAGTACCGGACCGTAGTGTTCTTTCACTCCCCGGAGCAGGAAAAGTCGGCGCTAGCGTCGCGCGACTCGCTGAAGGACTCTCTCGACAGGCCCATAGCAACTCAGGTGGTTCCGGCCGAGAGCCTGTGGGAGGCCGAGGACTATCACCAGCAGTACCTCGAGAAGCGGGGCCTATCGACCTGCCGGATCTAGCGGCGAAGCAGGTTCCGGCCCGGATTCGGTCCGGGAGGGCGAGCCCCAGGTGATTGTGGGGACTGGCGCTCGTCGAGCGCGCATGAGCACCCAGAATCAGACGCGGCGGCTGCGGCTCGTGATGCTCGAGTCGGTGCGCACCCGAGGAGACTTCTTCATGTGGGGGCCAAGCATGGCCTCGGCGAAGTTCCGCACCGCGTCGTTGACCAGGACCAGTTCACCGCTGACGACGTCGTAGAAGGCGAGGCACTTGCCGTCCGGGTCGTGAACGTAGAAGCGGTGCTCGCCGCTGATGGCCCAGGTCTCGAAGAGGGCCCAATCTCTCGCCGACGCTCGTACCGGAGTACGGGCGGGACCCACCGCCGGCGCGAGTGGAGACGGACGAACACGAGGGACACGAGACTTCTGGACCCAGGTCGCGGCGTTTCCCAGCGCGAGCGAAAAGGCTCTCTGCTGCACCTCGTCAAGGGCCTGTGGCAGCGATCTCAACCATAGCGGCAGGGCCTCGCCGGTGACGACGGTGACGCCGTCGGGCTGAGCTTGCACGGTGAGCTGGGCCCCCACCATCACGACCACCGCTCGAGCGAAACAGGCGAGACCGGTCGCCGACTGGAGTCGAACGGCCACCGTGGCGGCGTCGCGCCGGGCTCTCGAAAAGAGATCAAGTCCTTGCCCCGCCACGAAGCAGTCCTTGTCGGTCACCAACACGTGGCCGCGCTGAGCACGGGCGGTGAGGCAGAGCACGCCGAAAGAGCCCACCACGATGTGATCGATGTGGGCCCCTCGTCTGCCGATGTCCTGGTCGTGCACGACCACGATGTCGCCGGCCAGGCCGTCCAGAACCCTCGACATCTCATAGGCCGAAGACCCGGGTATGCGCGCGCTGCTCATCCGTGAGAATCGGCGCGCCGAGGAGGCCTCTTGAGGCGACAGACCACTAGGGCTTGCGGCGAGCGGACAGGGGCAGAGCCGGCTCAACAGGCGCGACCCGTACCCTGGCGTCCACTATCGACACGGCCCGCGGCGCCACCTTGACGGGGTTGCAGTCCATCTCGAGCACCTCGGGGTGGGCTTCGACCATGGTGCTGACTCGAAGAAGAAGGTCCTCGAGGCCCCTGATGTCCGTCGGCGGAGATCCCCTGTAGCCCTCGAGCAACGGATAGGTGGCCAGAGCTCGGACCATGGCGGATGCGTCGTCGTCGGTGAGCGGCGTGATGCGGACGCCGACATCCTTCAGCAGTTCGACGGCCGTTCCCCCCGCTCCGCAGGCGACGACGGGCCCGAAGCTGGGATCGTGGGCCACGCCTACGATCATCTCGACGCCGTCGTCCACCATCGGTTGGACGAGGAACTCGTCCACCTCGTGTCCGGCAGCGCGCACCGATTCCTGCATGGCGACGGCGGCCGCTCCGACCTCATCCCGACCTATCAGCCCGAGCCTCACTCCGCCTGCCTCGGTCTTATGAACGAGTCCGGGGGCCACGGCCTTCAGCGCCACCGAACGCCCCATCTCTCCTGCGACACGCGCCGCTTCCTCCGCCGATCCGGCGAGGCGCTGTTCGACGAGCGGAAGGCCGTAACAGTCGAACAGACGAGCGGTCTGTTCGGGCGAGAGCCACACGGGCTCATCTCCAAGGGCCTCTGCGATGATCGCCGCACCCTCGTCTCGCCGACAGCCCTCGAAGTCGGGAACTGAGCCATCGGGTCTCCGGCGCCAGATCCCGTAGTCGGTGGCGCGCGCCAGTGCCCGTGCCGCATCCTCGGGAAAGGCATAGCTCGGGATTCGAACGCCGTGGCGCGACAATTCGTCGGGGACGCCACGCGAAGACATGAACACCGTGAGGAGTGGGACTTCGCGCGCCAAGTGGGCCGTTGCCTCGCTGATGGCATCGGCGACGTCCTCGGGACGTGTAACCAGGGGTGGAATGAAAATCACGATGAGCGCGTCGATGTCCTCGCTTGCGGCGACGGTCTGGATGGCCCGCTTGTAATCTCCGGCCGATGCGCTCGCGATCATGTCGACGGGGTTCAGCGTCGAGGCCTCGGCGGGCAGGAACTCCTCGAGCTTGGTGCGAACGTCGTCGGGCAGCGGACCCACGGTTAGGCCCGCGGCCTCACACGCGTCCGCGCAGAGGATTCCGGGCCCACCGGCGTTGGTCACGATCGCCACTCGCCGCCCGCGGGGGGGCGGCTGATTGGCCAACAACGAGGCCACGTCGAAGAGCTCGTTCAGTGTGTCGGTGCGGATGACTCCGGCCTGAGTGAACAGCGCGTCGACGGTCGCGTCGGACGCCGCGATGAGCGCTCCGGTGTGCGACGAGGTCGCCCTCGCCCCGGCCGAGGAACGCCCGCTCTTCACGGCGACGATGGGCTTGGTCTTGGCGACGCGACGGCAGATGCGAGAGAACTTGCGAGGGTTCCCGAAGCTCTCGAGATAGAGAAGGATCAAGTCCGTGTCGGGATCCATGGCCCAGTAGTTGATGAGATCGTTGCCCGAGATATCGGCCTTGTTGCCGACGCTGACGAACGTCGACATGCCCAGACCCAACTGGCGCGCGTAATCGATCACCGCAAGCCCGAGCGCACCGCTCTGAGACGAGAAGCCGACCCTCCCTCGAGGCGGGAATAGCGGCGCGAAGCTAGCGTCCAGCATGACGTTGGGATCGGTGTTCATGATGCCCATACAGTTGGGCCCGATCAGTCGCATGCCGGTGTTCCTGCACACGTCCATGAGCTCTCTCTGGCGTGCGATCCCCTCCTCGCCCGTCTCGGCGAATCCGGCGGAAATGATCACAAGTGCTTTGACGCCCTTCTCGCCACAGCCGCGCGCAACCTCGATGACGAGGCGCGCGGGGACGACGATGACCGCAAGATCCACAGGCCCCGGTACATCCAGAACGGATGGATAAGCGGCGACGCTGTGGACGACGTCGGCTTTGGGATTGACCGGATAGACGGGACCGTGGAATCCCTTGGCGATCAGGTTCCGGAAGACCGCCGACCCGATGGTCCCGGTCGAGCGACTCGCTCCGATGACCGCGACCGAACGCGGATTGAAGAAGTTGCGCATCGCCGCGATTGCCGATGTCTGCTCGCGGTGCTCGAAACGCTCGATAGCTGCCGTCGATAACGATGTCGGGAATCGCACCTTGATGACGCCCGGCTCGAGGGCCATGTGGACCTGAAAACCGGATTGCCTGAAGACCTCGATCATCCTGTGGTTCTCGGGCAGCACCTCCGCCTCGAACAGCGACACGCCGTTATCCTCGGCGGCCTCGGCGAGGTGAGCAAGCAGAATCGTGCCGAGACCACGACCCTGGTACTCGTCGGCGTTGACGAAGGCGACCTCGGCCGATTCACTGCCGGCATCAGCGCGTTGCCAAGCAGCATGAGCAACCACCTGCTCATCGGGTCCGGTAGTTGCGACGAGACCATACCGATTCACGTAGTCGACCTTCGTCGCCCACTCGACCGCGGGTTCGAAGTTCTTGGTTCCCGAAAAGAACCGAAAGTACTGACTCTCGGGCGTGAGGCCATCGAAGAAGGAGCGCATTGCGGCGCGGTCGGCTTCGCGCACCGGCCGGACGCGAATCGTCGACCCGTCTCGAAGTGCGACATCCACCTCGCGGTGCGCGGGGTACGTGGCCACGCGCTGACTGTACCCTGTTGCAGATGCGCATCTGTTTGATGGTCGAGGGTCAAGAGGGTGTCACCTGGGACGACTGGGTGCGGCTCGCCCACGCCTGCGAAGAGTCAGGACTCGAGGGCCTCTTTCGCTCAGACCACTACGTCTCGACCATCAACGAGACAACGCTTGGATCTCTTGACGCATGGGCGACGATCTGCGGTCTTGCCGCGTTGACCGAGCGCATCAGGTTGGGAACCATGGTGTCGCCCGCCACCTTCAGGCATCCGTCCCAGCTTGCGAAGGTCGTGACCAGCGCCGATCACATCAGTGGAGGTCGAGTCGAGTTGGGAATGGGGGCCGGATGGTTCGACAAGGAACACTCGACCTACGGTTTCGATTTCCCCGCCACGAGCGAACGCATGGCCATCCTCGCCGAGCAGATCGAGATCGTGCACGGCGAATGGACCACCGAGAAGTTCAGTTTCGACGGCGCCCATTACTCCCTCGAAGGGTTGCACGCTCTACCCAGGCCCGTGCAGCGGCCGCATCCCCCTCTCATTATCGGGGGCTCGGGGGGGCCGAAGAGCATCGCACTGGCCGCTCGCTGGGCCAACGAGTACAACACCGTTTTTCCCTCCCTCGAGGACGCGCGGACCAGGCGTTCGGCGTTGGACGAGGCGTTGAGCTCCGCCGGTCGGGCGCCGGCCGACTGTATTTTCTCGCTGATGACCACATGCATCGTCGGCAGAGACGAAGACGAACTGCGACGGCGCGTACACGACGTGCTCGAACGAACAGACAACGACGCAGACGTCGACGATTACATCGCCGAGTCGTCTCAGAACAGGATCGTGGGCACCACCGAGCAGGTCGTCGAGAGGCTCAAGAGCTACGCGGAAGCCGGCGTCGAGCGAGTCATGCTGCAACACCTGAACCACACCGATCTCGACATGGTGCGACTCATCGGCTCGGACATTCGAGAGGCCCTCTAGGCGAGGACCTTGCTGTCCGCCTCCGCGAAGTGACAGGCGACGGGGTGACCCTGCCCCCGGTCGATGAGTTGGGGAACTTCCTCTGCGCAGATGTCCTCAGCTTTCCAACAGCGCGTTCGAAACACGCAGCCGGAGGGAGGATCCGCGGGGGACGGCACATCGCCCTTCAACACGATGCGCTCGCGCTTTCCCCGCTTGGCGGGGTCCGGGATCGGCGCCGCCGATAGCAGAGCCTGCGTGTAGGGGTGTGAGGGGCGGTCGTAGATCTCGGCCTTCGTGCCGGTCTCCATGATCTTGCCGAGATACATGACCGCGACTCGATCCGAGATGTGCCGGACGACGGAGAGATCGTGTGCGATGAACACGTAGCTGAGATGAAACTCATCTTGCAGACGCTCGAGCAAGTTGATCACCTGCGCCTGGATAGAGACATCCAGCGCGGATACGGGCTCGTCGAGCATCAGCAACTGAGGGTTCAGCGCCAGGGCGCGCGCCACTCCGATGCGCTGGCGCTGCCCGCCCGAGAACTCGTGAGGGAATCTGTTTCCGTGTTCGGATTTCAACCCGACCGTCTCCATGAGCTGGTCGACGTGATCCTTGCCACCGTTCTTGTAGCGGCCATGCACGCGCAGTGGCTCGGCCACGATCTCGCGCACCGTCATACGAGGGTTCAGCGACGCGTAAGGGTCCTGGAAGACGAACTGAATCTCGCGGCGGAACTCACGCAGCTCGCGGCGGCTGCTCAACGTGATGTCGTGTCCTCTAAAGGTGACCTTTCCGCCTGTGGGGTCCAGCAGACGGGCGACGCTTCGAGCCATCGTGGACTTTCCGCAGCCCGATTCCCCCACCACCCCGAGCGTCTCTCCCGCGTTCAACGTGAGGTCGACCCCGTCGACGGCTTTGATCTGGCCCACCTCGCGACGAATCAGACCGGCCTTTATCGGGAAATACTTGCGCAGGCCCTCGATCCGGAGGAGCTCCGTTCCAAGCGGGGCGCGAGCGTGAAGCGTCTCGGTCGAAGTCTCTTGGTGCGGCGCCTGCTGTGCGTTCAAGACGCCGCCCCTTCCTGGGCGAACTTCGAGGTTTCGTTCTTCAATTCGTGCTTGAAGTGGCATGCGGCTCTGTGATGTTGGGACTCGATTGGGTCGAGCGGCGGGCGCTCAGTGCGACACGCCTCTCGGCCCTGGAAGAGCTCGCAGCGCGGGTGAAAGGGGCAACCGGGTGGGAGGTTGATCATGCTCGGCGGCTGACCGGGAATCGGCTTGAGCCAGCGCTCGTCCACCTCGAGCCGGGGCAGACTATTCATCAGACCGAGCGTGTAAGGGTGACGCGGGCGGTGAAAGATGGTGTCCACGTCGCCGACCTCGACAACATGGCCTGCGTACATGACGACCACACGGTCCGCCATCTCGGCGATGATGCCGAGGTCGTGGGTGATCATGATCGTGGCCGCGTTGGTCTCGCGTTGAGCCGTCTTCATCACCTCGAGGATCTGGGCCTGAATCGTGACGTCGAGCGCTGTTGTTGGCTCGTCGGCTATGAGGAGGGACGGCTGGTTGGCGATCGACATCGCGATCATCGCTCGTTGTCGCATGCCACCCGAGTACTCGTGCGGATACTGATCGACTCGCCGCTGGGCGTTGGGCACGCCGACCAGCTCTAGGAGCTCGATCGCCTTTGCGCGCAGGCGGTCGTCGTTCAGACTGGAGTCGTGAACCTCCATCGCCTCGGCGATCTGGTCGCCCACTGTGAACACCGGGTTGAGCGAGGTCATCGGATCCTGGAAGATCATCGCGATGTCCTTGCCACGTATCTCTCTTAACTCGCGCTTGTTGACCTTCAGCAGGTCGACCCCTTTGAAGAAGGCCTCCCCGCGCACGATGCGACCAGGGGGTTGCGGGATCAGCCCGAGGATCGACATCACCGTGACGCTCTTTCCCGAACCTGACTCTCCGACCACGCCCAGGGTCTCACCCGGATGGATGTCGTAACTCACTCCGTCGACCGCATGAACGACGCCGTCCTCGGTGCCGAAATCCACGACGAGGTCGCGTATGGACAGAACGGGCTCAGGCACGGAGCCTCCGCTGGGTGGGGTCGAGAGCGTCGCGCAGACCGTCGCCAACGAAGTTGATACACAACACCATCGCGACGATCGTCGCCCCCGGTGCGATGACCAGCCACGGGAGGCTGCTCATGAACCCTCTGTTGTCGTCGATGAGCTTGCCCAGAGCGGGGGTTGGGGGTTGCACACCGAAGCCAAGGAACGACAGCGTTGCCTCGACCAGGATCGCAGTAGCGACGACAAGGGTTGCATTGACGATGATCGGGCCGAACGAGTTGGGGAGCATGTGGCGGAAGATGATGCGCATATCGCTCGCACCCGATGCTTTCGCGGCCTCGACATACTCCTTCTCACGCAGCGACAGAAAGTTTCCCCGAATTATGCGCGCGAGGGTGGTCCAAAAGAATAAAGCGAGGATGATCGCAACGCGCGTAGGTGACCCCTGGCCCGCAAGCGCGGCAATCACGAGCAGAACGGCGAGAATGGGCAGCGTGAGGATAAGGTCCACGAAGCGCATCAAGAGGTTGTCGATCCAGCCCCCGAAGTAACCGGAAATGGACCCGATGACGGTGCCGATCAGCGTGGACAGCAGAGCCACGAGCAGCGCGACCCGAATCGAGGTCTGGATCCCGAACAAGGTGCGGCTGAAGTAGTCGCGTCCGAGCACGTCGGTGCCGAAGTAGTGCTGGCCCTCGAGCGTGGGGGCCAGTCTGGCGTCGAGCGGAACCTGCTCCCGGAAGGAATAGGGGGCGATCTGTCCGGCAAAGATGCCGGCGGCGAAGATAAGCAGTAGCAGAATGAGGCTGGCCACGGCCAGTTTGTGTCGCAGAAAGCGCCGGAACGCGAGCTGCCACTGACTGCGGGCCTTGACCTCGAGGCCTTCCTCGTAGACCGTGCTCAGTTCCGCGGCCTGCGTCCCCACAGGATCGGCGCCCTCGGACTTCTCTCGTTGCGAGATCGAACTCTCGGTCTTCTTCGGTTTCTGTGGAAGCGGCTGAGAAGCACTGAGGTTGGGGTCAGTCATATCTGATCCTCGGGTCGAGATAGCCGTAGATGACATCGGCCACCAGGTTGAAGACGATAACGATCACCGAGGTGACCATCAGCCACGCCATGACCGGATAGACGTCGCGTGAGCCCAGGTTGTCGACCAAGTAGCGACCCATGCCGTCGATGCTGAAGACCGTCTCGGTCACGATGGCGCCGCCGAAGAGAGCGCCGAAATCCAGCGCGATGGCCGTGACGAACGGAATCATGGCGTTTCTCAGCGCGTGCTTCATCACGACGGTGCGTTGCTTCACGCCCTTGGCTCGCGCCGTCCTCACGTAGTCCGAGTTCACGACCTCGAGCATCGACGCTCGCACGTAACGCGAAAACTGGGCGATGCCGAGGACCGCCAGACTGATCACAGGAAGTGCGAGGTGCTGCAGACGGTCGATGAGAAAGTTGTCGGCGCCCGCAGAGGAAAGACCACTCGTATAGAAGATACGAGTGTCCGTGGCAAGAAAGATATTGGTGAACGTGATCTGCAATATGAGCGCGAGGAAGAAAGAGGGTGTCGCGAA
>JALZIB010000156.1 GCA_030860505.1 Actinomycetota bacterium | reverse complement strand
AGGTGTTGAGGTCGGGATCGTCCGGTGTGTCCTTGCGAACCTGCGCGAACTCGTAGAACCGACCAGGCTCTGCACCCTTCGCACCGATGCCGAAGCCGGCGGCGATGAGTTGCTTAGCAGCGCCACCTATGTGGCTGAACCCTCGTTGTCCCATGTTGGGAGCTCCGGGAGCCTGCTCCGCCTGGTTGAACTTCATGAATACGCGGTCGTTGCCCAACTGACCGAGCGACTGGCGAGCGAGAGCCCTGTGCACCGCTTCGACGCCCATGAACTCCGCGGCGATCGTGGCGAGATCCTCCTGCCGGCGCGCCCCGAACGCGTGGGTCGCGATCAGATAGGCGTTGACGAAGATCTGGTCTCCGACCTGAAGCGTGTTGAGCAGGTTTTCCCTGCTGGCGAACACCGCGTCCGGCACCCAGATCTTCTTCGACGCGGGCACCCCGCCGAAGTTCTTCAGCACGTTGAAGTGGATCAATTCCTCGCGCGCCGCCGCGGCGAGGTTGCGCTGCGTCACTGCGTCGACCCCGAGGCCCTTCTTCCAGCCCACGGTGTTGACGATCGTGGCCAGAACCTCGGCCGTTGCTGCGACGTTGAGGATCTTCTGGGTGCCGTCGTGCTTGGCCAACGCCTTCTTAGGTGTTGCTCCTATGAGTCCGAGGCTTCCCAGCGTGGCCGCTGCCAGCCCAACGAACTTGCGCCTGCTGTGGGCGGGTTGGTCCCGAAACTGACCCTCCACCGCCCGGTCGATCGAGTTGAGAATATCTGTCACTCTTCCCCCTACACCACCCTGTTTCCGATGCTCCATTCCGGTCGCACGGCGACTGAGCCTCGGCGTCCCTCCTCCTGCCCCCTTTCGTCGTCGACGCCGATCTGGCCTCGCTGGCGACTAGTGAGCACATTATTGCGAGTCGCAAATTAAGTCAGGAGAATCTGCAAGAAACTTCAAGGAACTCCAAGTTAAGTATCCGGGCCGATGGTCAGTTGGACCTGCCGGCCATAGCGAAACGTCTTTGAAGCCGGGGGGCAGGAGGTAGCTCCTGTAGGACACGCAAGGTCTCTACTCGAGCACCTCGAACTCGGCGTAGTGCCACTGAATCCGAACTTCCTGCGACCCGCGCCCGTTCCTAAAGAAATCCTGGCCGAGTCGATATATGCCGGGCTCGAGTTCGGGAATCTCGAGAGCCATCGATTCGGATCCTCTGAATCCGATGTCGTCCACGCCGATGCTGGTCCAATCGGGACCGAGGTAGAACTTCGGCTCCCACGGCTTCCTCGGCCCCGCTATGAGAAGGCCGATCGCGCGCCATGCAGATCCATCGTGCTGCTCGAGCATCCACCCGGCACCCCAGATCCCCCGAGAACGGTTCACCCGGAGCTTGGCGCGGTCGCCCACGCGCGCGCGATTTGGATCCAGCGAGACCGCGCCTGGCGCATCGTCCTCTTGCACCGTTGGGGGTGGAGCCTGCTGATCGGGCTCGAGCACCTCGAACTCGGCGTAGTGCCACTGAATCCGAACTTCCTGCGACCCGCGCCCTTTCCTAAAGAAATCCTGACCGAGTCGATATATGCCGGGCTCGAGTTCGGGAATCTCAAGAGCCATCACAGCCGGCCCTCTGAAACCGATGTCCTCGATGCCACCCCCTGAGAGTGGAGGAAGAAAGAACTCCCCCTCCCATCGCTTCCCCGGTCCTGCCTTTAGATAACCGGCCCATTCCCACGACGAGCCCTCTTCACGTTCGAGAGTCCACTCCAGGCCATATACCCCCGGAGACGGGTGGACTTGCAGGTCGGCGCTAGCGCCCGCGCGCACACGATCCGGCTCCAATGACACCACGGGGTCACGTTCGGGGCTGCCGTCGGAACCCTCGGTCGTTGGAGGAGCGGCCGACCGAGTTGACGCCGGTTGATCACCGTCGATGAACACCACTGCGGCCACAACCAGAACCAGCACACCCATCACACCCGAGGCTGCGAACGCAGCTCGACGTCGCCATAGGAGACGACGGCCACGTTCCTTGATGTCGTTCAGTGGCAGGGGTGGGATCTCCGAGTCGGCCACTCTCCGTTCGAGCTCTCGTTTGAGGTCATCGTTCACAGCCGGCTCTCTCCTTCACTTGGCGCGAGTAGACGGGACAATGACTGCCGGCCGCGCGACAGATGCGTCTTTACGGTTCCCTCCGACGCACCCGTCAGGTCCGCGACGGCGGCGACCGGAAGGTCGGCGAGGTAATGAAGCAGGAGGGCTTGTCGTTGCCGCAGCGGCAGCGTTCGCAGCGCCGACTCGAGGTCGACGTGCAGATCCGGGTCGACTGCGTCGGGACCGGCCTTGTCGAACCCACCTACAGCCCCACCGCGCGACCAGGAGCCCCTGCAGAGGTTAAGGGCGGTCGTCATCACCCATCCGCCGGCCCAAGGTTCGCGGCTCAGCCGGGCCCAGCGAGCGAAGGCTCTGCTGAACGCCTCCTGGGTAGCGTCGAGCGCCGCGTCCTTGTCCCCCGTAAAGGCGAAGGCCGCGCGATAAACGCTCGCGTACTCGGCCTTGCAAAACCCATCGAAATTCGCGGTCATGCTCTTTCAAGTCCCCCGAGCGACTTCCGGTTGACATCAAAGCACAACCGATTCGTGGTTCCCTCGAGGATGTGGTGATTCGCGGGGCCGAGCTCAACGAGAGTCCCCACCCCTCCCGGCCAGGGATGGTTCTGTCCGCTTCTACTTCGAAGTGACCCGTGGGCGATACTGGACTCGAACCAGTGACCCCCGCCTTGTCGAGGCGGTGCGGCCTGATTCGCTGACCTGCGAAGATGCCCAAAAAGGGCCGCTGACCTGCCGTTTTCCTTTCTCTGTAGTTCTTACTGTTTCCGGTTGTTTCTCAGGCTCTCGCGGCCTGGCCGCGGCCTGTCGCAGGCTAGTGCAAGTCTGTGAACGTCAAATGCCACAACCACGCGCGCCGCCCCTTCGTGCTGACAACCTAGGTTGCAGGCAACCGCTACCAAGCAAGCGACCTTCGCCAGAAACAATCCGCATAGGGGCGTTGATGCGCTGTCTTCTTTAGTCGGTTTTCAACGTCGCCGAGCCAAGCCTGGCAGTCCCCGCGGTGTTGTGTAGAAATTCACCCCCAAACTCCCTTGACGATGCGCCAGCCGGTTGTTCTGCTTAGACCCTGTACCAAGGACGTTGTATGCCGCCGGGGACGAGCCGACTGGTCCTCGCAAGGGGGGAGGTCCCATGGCGACCGGGTTCATCAACAAGCTTCCGGGGGGAATCGAGGTCATCCACCGGCCGGCGGAGAAGCAATGGGGCGACGTCAACCTCGACAGTCCACCGAAGGGTTGTGGGCATACGACAGAGACGTCAGGACTCCCGTCCTACGGGGTGGGCCAGACAAACGCACCGACGTTCACGATCGGCGAGCAAAACGTCTGGCAGCACAGGGGCCTGGAAAAGTCGTGCGGCACGCTGCAGAACGACGCGGGCGGGGTCCCGGAAACGAATAGGTTCATCCGGATCCAGTTCGAGCTCGTCGGGTTATCAAGCCAGGAGTCGTGGCTTCCGAGTTCGTCGTTCCAGCGAGAGGCACTCGCTGCGATCAAAGAGCTGGCCTTCGACAAGCTGGGAGTTCCACGAAAACACGTCTGGCCAGACAAACAGGATGGCGGAACAATCGCGGTTGAGAGCTACCACCGGCGTCACTCGAAGTTCCCGAATGTCCCCGGCTGGTATGGGCATGTTGAGATTCCGGAGAACTCGCACTGGGACTGGGGATCGCTGCGCTGGAACGACCTTGATGCCGGGCCAAATATGGTCGACTCGCTCGCCTTTGTCGAGCGGTTCAAGAACAACCAGGGCAAGTGGAGAAGCCGGGAAATATCCCCGTTCTTCTCTAATAAGGCGGCGCTTCGTAATTGGGCGGTTATTCCCGACGGTTCCAACATAGACGAGATGGACGAGCTACGCGTATCCCTTTTTAATTCGATGATCGAGAACCGAGTATTCGTTGCGAAGCGCCGCGTTCCGGAGGACAAGCTTCATCCATAGCTCACAAGAAAAAGCAGTATGGCTAACCCTAGAGTGGGCCAGTCGCAGCGGTTCGCAGCTTCGTCCATCAGGACAACGAACTCCTCGCCTGAGCGAAGGAAGTACCTCCGCGGCTGGCTGTCGCGCGCTCTTTGGGTCCTCTTGGACGTCCCCGTCGTAACGATGCTCGGACCGATCGGCAAGCCAAGCGTCTTACGGCGTTGTCGAGGAGCCGGTTCAGGCGATCGAGCAGCTCCTCGTCTTCCAGGTACGAGGGGGCGGCCGCCTTGAGCTTTGTGGCCACCTACCTGAAGCCGCCCTTGAGTGCTTTGTCGACGGCCTCATCCTCGCCCTCCATTTATCACCCGGACGAGTCTCTAGCCGGACTCGGACTGTCCGATCTGTCATGAAAGGGCTTTGCAGTAATGGCGGGACTTCTTCACAATGGGGAAATGAGATGGGTGGCTGTGCTGCTTGCTCTAGTCGTACTTGCGGCCTGCGGTGACAACGAAACAGACGCAAGTGCTAAAGACTTGTCAAACATGCGTCATGAGCAACGGCCAAAAACACGGGCCGACAGGCGGGCCGACAGGCGCAACACCGAGAGGGTCTGGATGCCTCAAGTCCCTTGTCGTTATGTGCTCGAACTGGGACACTCTGCCCTGTAAGAGAAGGTGAACAATGGGGGGAGGGTGTCAGTGCTGAAGGACGAGCAATGGCCGGTTGCTCGGCTCATCCCGATTTCGACTGCATCTGGAATCGAAGCACAAGAGCGAAAGGTGACCTCGGCTCTGTTGGCGGTCATGAGCGCCGTGGATGAGTTCGGCAGGGTCATGCTCAAGCCATTAGGGGCCCCGGCGGGACGCATCGAGACCTTCATCGAGGTCCCCTTCAAGCTGGACACCAGGGCCATCAGGCCCGACGGGCGTCATCGCTGTCACCAGGGGCAACAAGACCTGGGCCGCAATTGTCGAGACCAAGACGGGGCGCAACTCCCTTGCACCCGATCAGATTGATGCCTATCTCGACCTTGCCCGCCAGCTTGAGTTCGACGCCAGTCTCGGAGCATACAAACGAAATCGAGAGCAGCGAGATCTAGGGGCACCTCTGCCCAGTGTCCGAGCCGCTTGCTCGATCCGCCTCGGCATCCCCCACTCCGTCTTCCGTAGGGCGCAAACCAGCACCCCACGAACCGGAGTGGTTAGAGGACGACACCCTCGCGGTGCTCGCCTTCATCGAGGACAAAGACGAACGGTGTCCCGAGTTTGCGGACTGCATCGCGACGAGTGTCAGGCCAAGGAGGCCGAGGGCACCTCGCGCGCTACCTCGCGCGCCTTGGTGGCGTGGCAGCGTATGGCGTGGGACTCGAAGATGCGTTCGTAGCCGACAAGGGCGACGTGCGGGGGCTGCTGTTCGGGATTAGGAAACGGTGAGACCTACCCGCGGTAGGGATCGCAAGCGTCACTCATGTTTCTCACCGCTTCATTGAACACGGCACTGTTACCTGTCTGCGTGTAGGTCTCGAGCATGGCTCGGGCGGATGATGCCACGGCAGTGTCATCCGAACTGGAGGCACTGTCATGAACCTCCTGCAATTTGCCGCGTAGCTCATCGCTGGTTAGCAGGTCAACGTCGCCAGCCGTGTTGTGGAAATGCACGCACGCTGCTCCCGCGGCCTGTACGCGGCCTGGACATCATCGGCCCAGAGGCCTCTGAAACAGGAAACGCCTCGTGACCTGCACTTATGCTCGTGGGCGATACTGGACTCGAACCAGTGACCCCCGCCTTGTCGAGGCGGTGCTCTAGCCAACTGAGCTAATCGCCCCAGAGGTCCGCCATTCTACCGAAGGGCGAGCCCATGTTCTGACGGGCGGGTGAGTGATGCGAGTGGCGCGCTCCGTGCCCCGAACGCAGCACCGACCCTCGGCGAGGCGGGGCCGGGTTCTGACTGATGGGGTGAGTGATGCGAAAAGCGCGCTCCGTGCCCACACGCAGCACTGACCTCGGCGCTTCGCGGACCAGAGGCGGCGAGCGGAATCGAACCGCTGTACAGGGCTTTGCAGGCCCTTGCCTAAACCACTCGGCCACGCCGCCGGACGAACTTCAACTGTAGCCGCTTGGGAGGGCGGGACATTCCCGGACGAACGCGGCACGGTACGCGTGAACCACCTTGTTCGCAGCCCGCTCCGCGTTTAGCGTAGCCCCACGCAGCCGGAAATCGAGCACAGGGGGGTTCCGAGATGTGTCTTCCAGGTACCGTCGAGGCAGTCGCCGCTCAGACGAGCGAGCAAGGCGTCAGCCGCCGTTCCTTTCTCGCGGCGGCGGGCGCCGCCGGAGCCGTTGGCGCGAGCGCGACGCTTCTCCCGGCCCCGGCCGTGGCGCGCAGGATCCAGGCGAAGCGGGCCGTCGACCTCACGCATACTTTCACCGCGGGCTTTCCTGTCTATACGGGCAACGAGCCGAAGCGAAAGACCCTCGTGACGATCGAGGACAACGGCTTCTACGCCCAGCAGTGGACCATTGCGGAGCACTCCGCCACGCACATGGACGCTCCCGGTCACTTCGTGGCGGGGGGGCGGTTTACACCCGAGATCACCCCTCGGGAACTGCTGGTGCCGGTCGCCGTCGTGGACATCTCGAAGAAGGCAAAGAGGAATCCCGACGCAATCGTGACGCCCGCCGATCTCGTCGCCTACGAGCGGCGCTACGGGCGCATTCCGAGAGATGCGGCCGTGTTCATGTACTCCGGCTGGGAGGAGCGTCTCCCCGACGGAGACGCCTTCAAGAACGCCGACTCCTCCGGCCAGTTTCACTTCCCGGGCTTCGGGATCAAGGCCGTCGAGTGGCTGCTCGAAAAACGTGACGTCACAGCCATCGGCGTCGACACGCTGAGCCTCGACAACGGCGAGTCGACGACCTTCGACGTCCACGTGACGTGGCTCGGCGCCGATCGCTACGGGCTCGAGAGTCTCGCCAACCTCGGCAAGCTGCGACCGAAGGGCTCGACCGCGTTCGTTGGCGTGGTGCCGTGGGAAGACGGGTCGGGCGGACCCTGCAGGGTTATCGCTTACTCGTAGCGCGGTCTCGCTCGTCGAGTGAGGAGGTGGGGGTCCGGTCGCGCCGGACCTCCGTCACCTCCCAGGCAAGATTCGTGATGACGACCCCGGTGGCGACCCACAGGAGTCCGAGCACCCATCCACCGATGACGTCGGTCGGCCAGTGCACACCCAGATACAGCCGAGAGAAGCCGATGAGAAAAGCGGCGAAGCCCGACGCCGCCCAGATCCACACCGCGACCCTCCAACTCTCGCTACGGCTCAGAACGTAGGCCAGGCTAGCGCACACGATCGTGGATGTTGTGGCATGGCCGCTCGGAAAGGCGAAGCCGCCGATCTCGAAGACCTGTGAGAACTGGGGCCGAGGACGCTGGATCGCGATCTTGATCAACGGAGAGAGTCCCAGCGCCCCGACCACGCAGAACGCAAGGAAGGCCGGGTAGCGAAGGTCCTTGGTTCTGACGTAGGACAGCGCCACCACAGTCGACAGGATCACCAGCGCAACCACTGAGCCGCCAAAGAAGGTGATCACCTTCATGGCGGCTGTGACTTCCGGCGAGCGATGGTCCACGAAGAAGGACAGCAGCGGGTAGTCGATGAAGCCGGTGTCCCGCTCGGCGACCTCGTCAAAGATCTCCCCGAATACGAAGCCGATGATTAGCACGACGGACACGCCGATCGTCAGCGACAGCCCGAAGCGAGCGCCGGGATCGAAGCGGCGTCCGAGCCAGGCGATCTGCTTGTCGTAGCGCTCCCGCAGCGCTCTTACGCGCGGCCGCGCCAAGAACCGCTCGACGCGCGCGTGGAGCCGCGCGTAGTTGCCCGCGACCCACCTTGCGGCAGCGACGAATACCGCGAGGGCAATGAGGACGATCAAGATCACGAGGCTTGCCTGTCCGAGGTAACCCTCGAGCAGGTGCCAGCTCGAACCCGCGAGGTAGCCGCCAAGTACGAGCCCGGACGCGAAGATGAGGGCCGCGGGTACATTCCACGCCAGGAAACGCCGGTAGGGCATGTGCGCGGATCCGGCCACGGGCGGAGCCAAGGTGCGGAAGATGCTCACGAAACGGCCGATGAAAACCGCCTTGCCCCCACGTTCGCGCACGTAGGTCCTGGATTTCTCCCACCGCTCCCGGCCGACCTTTCGGCCCAACTTCGTAACCTCGAGTCGCCGTCCGTATCGACGCCCGATCCAGTAGCCGAGGGAGTCTCCCACAACCGCTCCGAGGCACGCCGCCACCAACACCACGACGAACGACACCCTCCCCTGATAGGCAAGCACTCCGGCGATGATCAGAGGCGCTTCTCCGGGCAGAAAGAGTCCGATGAGGAGACCCCCCTCTGCGACGGCGAAGGCGAACACGAGCAGGATGGCGACCGGACCCGCCAGGTCGAACAGAAAGTCCATCGCTTAGTGGTGTCTTAGGGTCTCGGGCATATGAGCAACTGGGTCGAGCGCGACACGGCGGTGGTGTGGCACGGGTTCACGCAGATGGCCACCTTCGCCGACAACGCTCCCGTGATCGTGGAGCGCGCCGAGGGGCGCGAGCTCATCGACGTCGAAGGTCGCCGCTACCTCGATGCCATCTCCTCCCTCTGGGTGACAACGCTGGGGCACAGGGTTCCCGAGCTCGACCGCGCCATCGAGGACCAAGTCGGCCGAGTAGCTCATTCCACCATGCTCGGCCACGGAAATCGCGTGACCATCGAGTTGGCCGAGGCGCTGGCGTCCGTCGTGCCGCTCGACCATCCACACTTTCTGTTCGCGTCCGACGGCGCGGCCGCAGTCGAACAAGCCATCAAGATCGCCTTTCAGTACTGGAGGAACATCGGCGAGGCCGGGCGCGACACCTACCTCTCGTTCGGCGATGCCTATCACGGAGACACCATCGGGAGCCTTTCGGTCGGAGGCGGCGGCTTCGGATCGGAGATCTTCGAGCCGCTGCGGTTCCCCGTCCTACGGGCGCCCGGCTTCGACGACCCTGCATGCATGAGCACGGCTACGAAGATGATCTTCGAACATGCGAACGACCTCGCCGCGGTCGTGGTGGAACCCCTCGTTCAGGGTGCAGCGGGCATGAAGATGGCGCCGCCTGAGGACTTCTCGATGCTCTCCGACGCGTGCATCGAAGCGGGAGTGCTGCTCATCTGCGACGAGGTCGCCACCGGCTTCGGACGCACGGGCACCTTGTTCGCGAGCGAGCAATGCGGCATCGAGCCCGACCTCATGGCGCTCGGAAAGGGCCTGACGGGCGGGTATCTACCCATGGCTGCAACCGCTGCGAACCGGCGCGTCTACGACGCTTTCCTCGGTGAGGACCTCGGACCGAAGACGCTGTATCACGGGCACTCCTACTCGGGCAACGCGCTCTGCGCTGCCGTTGCACTCGAGCATCTGGCCTTGCTCAACGAGGGCAACGTGATGAACAACGTCGCCGAGCGATCGGCACAGCTCGGGGCGCTCCTCGACGAGCATGTCGCGCCGCTCGGCGCCGTGAATGAGGTTCGGCTGAGGGGCCTCATGTGCGGAGTCGAGCTCGTACCCGGACGCCGGCGTGGCCGTGCGGTCTGCGCCGCCGCAGTCGAGCGAGGGGTACTGCTGCGTCCGCTCGGCGACGTCGTGATCATCATGCCGCCACTCACGATCACGGCAGGCGAGCTCGGGAGAATCGTCGCGGTCGTGAGCGAGGCGATCCAGGAGGTGGCGCCGGGATGAGCTGGGAGTCCTGGGCCGAGAGCACCAACGATTCGATCCGAGCCGAGGGACGCTGGCGTGCGCTCCGTGACTTCGACGCGCTGGGTCCGAACGGAACGCTCGAAGGGCGACGCGTCGTGTCCTTCGCCTCGAACGACTATCTCGGGCTCAGTGCTCACCCCGAGGTCCTCGCCGGCGCTGCAGACGCGCTCGCGCGCTGGGGCGCGGGCTCTGGCTCGGCCCGGCTAATCGTGGGGTCTCGGCCCATCCACTCGGAGCTCGAGGCTGCGCTCGCGCGCTGGAAGGGAGCAGAAGCCGCGCTGTTGTTCCCGAACGGCTTTGCGGCCAACCTCAGTGTCCTCGCGACCTTGGGGGGGGCGGACGTCACAATCTTCTCCGACGAACGCAACCACGCCAGCATCATCGAGGGCTGCAGGCTGGCGCGGGCCCAGGTGAAAGTATTTGGCCATCTCGATTACGACTCCCTCGGTCACATGCTCGGTCACGTCGGGCGTGCCATCGTGGTCAGCGACAGCGTGTTTTCGATGGACGGCGATGTCGCCGACGTGGAACGCCTCGCCGCTGCATGCCGCCGTCACCACGCGTTGCTGGTCCTGGACGAGGCCCACGCGGTGCTCGGCCCCCACGTTGATCTCGGCGGGGTCAATTGTTTGCGGGTCGGCACGCTCGGCAAGTTCCTCGGCGCCATGGGTGGCTTCGTGGCCGGTCCGCGATCGCTCATCGAGCTACTGACCAACAGGGCGCGACCGTTCATCTTCACGACCGCGTCGTCGCCCGCCGACGCGGCAGCCGCCCTGGCGGCGCTGCGCGTGTTGTGCTCCGACGAGGGCCAGCGACTCAGGGCGCGTCTTCGCACTCTGATCGAACGGGTCGCGCCCGGCCACCTCTCCCCCATTCTGTCGATCGTCATCGGAGACGAACGCCACGCGCTGAAGGCGTCGGCCGCGCTGCTCGAGCGCGGCATGCTCGTTCCCGCCATCCGGCCCCCCTCGGTCGCACCGGGGACGTCGCGCTTGAGAGTGACGCTGTCCGCGGCCCACAGCGACGAACAAGCCGAGGCACTTCGGCGCGCGCTGGACGAGGTCGTTAACGGTGCCTGATCGGATCGTCGTGGTCAGCGGTACGGACACAGGAGTAGGAAAGACATGGGTGACCGTTGAGCTGGCGCTGATCTTGCAAGAGCGCGGTCATGACGTGACGATTCGCAAGCCGGTGCAGTCGTTCGATCCGGGCGACAGGACCACCGACGCCGAGGTGCTGTCCGAGGCGAGCGGCGAGGATCCTCTCGACGTCTGTCCCGGGCACCGCCGCTACCCGCTCCCCATGGCGCCCCCCATGGCGGCCGACGCACTGGGGAGTCCACCGTTCAAGCTCGACGAGCTGCTCGGCGAGCTGCGACTTCCGGCAACCGGCACGGCTCTCATCGAGGGCGTGGGCGGTCCCCGGTCGCCCCTGGCTCACGACGGTGACACCGTCGCACTCGCCCGGGCGCTGGAGGCAGAGCGGATCATCCTGGTTGCGTCGGCGGGGCTCGGCACGATCAGCGCGACGCGCCTCGGCGTCGAAGCGTTCCGTCGCCACAAAGTGATCGTGTTCCTCAACCGCTTCGACTCCGCGGATACCCTGCACGCTGCAAACAGACGCTGGCTGGTCGAGAACGACGGACTAGACGTTGCCACCGATCCGGACGAGCTGACGACCCGCCTGAGCATGGAGGTTCGATGACGCGCCCCACCCTTGCCACCGCAGAGCACGCGCTGCTCGACGAGCGCCGCGATCTCACCGCCGGCGAGCTAACCGCACTTGCGACTCTGGATCCGCAAGCAACTCCGTCGCTCGCCGCGCTGGCGCATGAGGTTCGACTCGAGCGCTGTGGACCGACCGTCGAGGTCGAGGGCATCTTGTCGGCCAAGACGGGTGGGTGTCCCGAGGACTGCCACTTCTGCTCGCAGTCGTCGCGCTTCGCCGACTCGCCCGTTCGCCCCGGCCCGATCCTCGACCTCGACGAGATCTTGGCGGCGGCGCGCGAGACCAAGGAGCTGGGGGCGAGTGAGTTCTGCATCGTGTGCGCGGTGAGGGGGCCGGACCAGCGGCTCATCGACCGCGTGCTCGAGGCGACAGAGCTCGTCATGCGCGAGACGGGGCTCAGCGTCGCCGCCAGTCTCGGCATCCTGACGCGCGCTCAAGCGCAAACACTCGCCGAGGGCCGAGTCCACCGCTACAACCATAACCTCGAGACCGCCCGCTCATTCTTCCCGAGCATCGTGTCGACTCACACCTGGGAGGAGCGCTTTCAGACCTGCGAGTACGTCCACGAGTTCGGTATGGAGTTGTGCTGCGGGGCGTTGCTCGGGATGGGCGAGAGCGACGACCAGCGCGTCGAGTTGCTGATGCAACTGCGGGATGCGAAGCCGGCCGAGGTCCCCATCAACTTCCTCAATCCGCGTCCCGGCACTCCGCTCGGCGAGCGCGCTCTCGTGGAACCGCTCGAAGCCATCAAGTGGATCGCTCTCTTCCGGCTCGCACTTCCCGAGGTGATCCTCCGTTATGCCGGAGGACGAGAGGTGACCCTGCGTGAGTTGCAGGCGATGGGCATGACTTCGGGCATCAACGCGCTGATCGTCGGCAACTACCTGACGACTTTGGGCCGGCAACCTCAGGCCGACCTTCAGATGATCACCGACCTTCGCATGCCCATCGGCGCGCTCGGCAAGGTGATCTAGAGAGACTCGTGTTCTGCCTCGGGTGCGGCCGGGAGGTCGGTGAGTGTGACGGCGCCTGTCGTCGCCCACTCGACCCACCCCGTTTCTGCCCCACCTGCGGCAAGAGGCTGTTCGTTCAGGTCACACCGAACGGCTACGAAGCGCACTGCCGCGCACACGGCGTTCCGAGCCGTCCCTCAGATTCGACGCGCGACCGGGGACGCGACGCGGGTGCCGTTAACGACCCATGAGCACGCCGAGCTGGCGCGCCTGAGCCACGAAGAGCCACGCGTGGGCCAGCGCCGCACGTGCGGTCCTCGTTCGACCCACCAGTCTGGGTTGGTCGCGCCGAGCCACGTTTCATGTCCTTCCGCTCGAGCGTCGTGTCGAGATCGAACTTGTGGGTCACCTGGCCTCCTGACGAATCCGCCTGCAGGATAGGGTCTGGCCTCGTGAACGCCCACTCCCGCATCGTGATCGCGTGTCCGAACCTGTCTTTGGACCGAACCATAAAGGTCGAAGCGGCGGCCCTCGGCAAGGTGCATCGCTCGATCGCATCCGACGTGCGCGGAGGTGGCAAGGGCGTCAACGTCGCACGAGCACTGAAGTGCATGGAGCGCCACTCGCTCGTAACGGGCATCTCGGCGGGACGCACAGGAGACGCGGTCCTCGGTCTCCTCGAGGACGAGGGAGTCGAAGTGGTCGCCGTCGACGCGCCCGGGGAGACTCGTTCTTGCCTCACGGTCCTCTCCGAGGAGTCCCCGACGGTGTTCAACGAATCGGGCCCATCGATCGACGACGAGGTGTGGTCGCGCTACGAACAATCCGTGCTCGACAACCTGCGCGCCGGGGACATCTTCGTGTTCTCGGGAAGCCTTCCGCTCGGAGCGCCCCGGACGGCGGCGGCGGGGCTGGTTACCGGAGCGCGCGAGCGCGGCTGCGCGACGATCTGCGACACCTCGCATCCTTATCTCGGGGCCGCTCTCGCCGCGCAACCCGCCATCATCAAGCCGAACCTTCATGAGGCCCTCGCGCTGTTGGGTCAAGACAACGACGAGACGGTCGACTTCTCGTCCGACGCGCTGGACCGGGCCGAGGATGCGGCGCGGGGGCTGCTCGAGCAGGGTCCGCTCACCGTCATAGTCACGGTGGGAGCCGCCGGGCTCGTCTACACAACGGAGAGCCGGACGCAGGTTGTCGCGGCGCCGCAAGTGAAGGTCCTCAATCCCGTGGGGGCAGGCGATTGCTTCATCGCCGGCGTGGCCATGCACCTGGCGGACGATGCGTCGCTCGACGAGGCGGTCCTCTTCGGCACGGCCATGGGCGCGGCCGGCTGCGAAACCTTCGCCGCCGGGCTCGTCGAGCCGAGCAGGGTGCAAGAGCTGCGTGCCGAGATCAGCGCCGGGCCCGCGTGAGGCCGGAGCGCAGAACCGACCGGTCCTTGCGGATCTGTCGGACCGCGTTGAGGCCGGGGATGCCCGTCACTCCTCCGCCCCCGTGCGTCGCCGAGCTCGCCTGGTAGAGGCCCTTGATCGGGGTCCGGTAGTCGGCGTAACCGGCCGCGGGACGCAGGTGGAAGAGCTGCTCGGGACTGAGCTCGCCGTGGAAGATGTTGCCCCCGATGAGGCCGTAGTCCTCCTGCATCTCGTGGGGGCCGATGACCTGACGGTGGAGAATCGAACCCTTGAGGTTCGGCGACAGCTCACCGACGGCATCGATCAGACGATCGGCGTACGCGTCAAGCGCGTGCTGGTCCGGTTCGTCGGCCCACGTGTGTGGGACCCACTGGGTGAACATCGACATGACGTGGCGGCCCTCGGGAGCGAGGGTCGGGTCGAAGAAGCTCGGAATGCACATGTCCGCGAAGGGGAGCTCGGCGGGCCGGCCCGAACGGGCGTCTTGGAACGCCGCCTCGATGTGCTCGACGCTCTGCGCGAACGCGATCGTGCCGCCCTGGATGTGGGGGGCGGCCCCCGGAGCCGCGCTGAACTCGGGTAGCTCCGCGAGCGCCAGGTTGACCTTGACCACACCGCTGCGACTGTTCCAGCGCTCGATCTCGGTCACGAAGTCATCGGGCAACTCCGAGCGATCGAGATGCTGAAGGAACGCGATCTTCGGATGCGTGGCGGTGACGACGATGTCGGCGGACAGCTCCTCGCCGTCGTTCAAACAGACGCCGGTCGCCCGGCCGCCGCGCGTCAGGATCCGGGCAACAGATGCACGGGTGCGAACCTCCGCACCGAAGCTGCGCGCCGAGGCCGCAAGCGCGTTCGCAACCGCGCCCATCCCACCTCGAGCGAAGCCCCATTGCCCGACCTGCCCGTCCCCGAGATCCCCGATGTGATGGTGCAGCATGACGTACGCGGTCCCCGGCTCGGCCGGCCCCGCCCAGGTGCCGATCACCCCGCTCACCGCAAGCATCGCCTTGACCTGCTCGGACTCGAACCAGTCGTCGAGCAGGTCCGAGATGCTCATCGTCATAAGCCGGGTGATGTCGGCCACCCCCCGAACGCCGAGGTTGCGCAGCTTCCAGCCGATCCCGGCCTGCGCGGCGAGATCCCGGGGCCGAAGCGAACCCACTGCGGGGGCCGGTTGCAGTAGCAACGGCGCCATGACCGCGCCGAGCGCGCCGATCCACTCGTCCCACTTCGCGAGAGCATCCGCGTCGCGCTTGGAATAGCGGGCGACCTCCGCCTTCTTCTCGGCGGGGGTCTTGCCGCCCATGACGAGCGCGTCGCCGTCGGAACGCGGCATGAAATAGCCCTCCTGCGGATAGACCTCGTAGCCGAACTGCTCGAGCTTGAGATCTCTGGTGAGCTGCGGCGGCATGAGGCTGACGACGTAGGACAGCGCGCTGACGCTGAACTCCGGCCCCCAGGGACGTTCGGTGGTCGCGGCCCCGCCCACGTTGTCCCGCGCCTCGAGCACGACGGTGCGCGCACCCCCGCGCGCCAGATAGGCGGCCGCAACGAGGCCGTTGTGACCGCCTCCGACCACGATCGCGTCGTAACGATTCGCGTGGCTCATTACTGTCTCCATCTCATGAACACCGTGTGATCGCACAATACCGACGTCGGGCTTTCGCTCGGACGCACCTGTACACGCTCAGCACCAAAATCGCACGCCCTTCACCGGCCGACGCGGCCCGATAGTCGGTCTTAGGACGTTTTCTCCCGGCAGCCAAGGGTATGGAGGGAAATTAATCCGTTTTCGATTTGACGAAGGAGCTGGTTGATCGTGCTTACGATCACCACGGACGCCGTCACCGCCATCAAGGGAATCGTCGAGACGGCCGAGGTCCAGGGGGCCGGACTGCGCATCTATGCAGAGCCGCAGAACGACGCCGAGGCAAGCCTCGAGATCGCCCTCACGCCGGAGCCCTCCCCCGACGACAAGGTTCTCGACGCCGCGGGCGCGCCCGTGTTCCTCGAGCCCAACGCCGCTGAGTACCTCGACGACAAGCAGCTCGACGCGGACGTCGACGGCGAGCAGATCCGCTTCAGCATCACGGAGCAGCCGCCGGCCGTCTAGCCTCTCGATCAGAAAGAGTCCTCGAAACGCCCAGCGACGCCTCTTCGGCCGTTGGGCGTTTCGAGTTTCCCGCCGAGGTTTCGGTACTCGCGAATAGCGAACCTCGCGTTGGACGGGCTTGACCTGAGCCGCCCGCCGCTGTTCTGTTAGGACATGCCCTCGCTTCCCGAATCCGCGAAGCAGTTCCTGTCCTCGGGGCGCATCGGGCACCTCGCGACCGTGACCAAAGACGGTCGTCCCCATGTCACCTGCGCCTGGGTTGGGGTCGAGGGCGACGATCTCGTCATCGGAACCCTCTTCGACCAGCGCAAACTTCAAAATATGCGGCGCGACCCGCGCGTCACTCTGTCGTTCGAGGACGACGAGCCCGGCGAGTCGGGGCTCACCCCCTATCTGGTCGTCGACGGGGTGGCCGAGGTTACGGACGGCGGCGCGGCCGAACTCCTGCAGACGCTCGCCCACATCTATCTCGGCCCGGACGTGACCTTTCCGCCGATGCCCGATCCGCCACCGGGCTACGTGACGCGCATCACGCCTGAGCGCATCGGCGGCGTCGGTCCCTGGAAGGACTGAGGAAGCAGAAGCACCGCCGAGACAACCGACTGATTGCTAGCCCGGTGCGTCTTTGAAATCCTCTCGCAGCAGGTCCATCAGGAGCCCGTCGTGCCAGGCGCCGTCCGGGCCACGCTCGTATTGCCGCATCACTCCGACTCGGCGGAAGCCGACCTTCTCATAGGTGCGGATGGCGGCGCCGTTGTCCGTCGCCGGATCGATCGTCAGGCGATGGTGATCACGCTCGAAGAGGAGGTGGCGCGCCAGGATACGGACGGCCTCGGTTCCAAGCCCAAGTCCATGACGAGCCGTAGTCAGAAAGAGGTCCATCCCGGCATGGCGGTACATCGGCTCGCTCTCTTCATAGAATTGGATGGCGCCGATGACCTCCCCACCGCACTCGACGACGAACCCTCCGGTCGTTCCGATGAACTCGCGGCTGATCTCCTCGGAATCGAACTCGCCCCACCGCCGCAGCACCTCGGGTTCGCACCGGATCTCGATGAGCCTGGCAAGATCCTCTGGGCGCCCCGCCCGCAAGACGATTCGTTCTCCCACCAGGACATCACCACTCTCGGCCACGATCCGAAGACTAAGCTCAGGAGCTTGACGGTCGATCTCGCAGTTCGGTCAATCCCACCACGAGGTAAGTGCCGACCTATCTTTGCGAAGGTCGAAGGTTAGGTGTTCTCACCCTTGCTCGGCGGGAGACTCCCCCGCCTCTTGAGCCATCTCCGCCTCCGCTTGGTCGAGCGCCTCCTCGATCAGCTCCGGAAGTTCAATGGCGCTCTCTTCGCGAGGCTCCCCCTCCACCTGCTTCTTGAGTTTAGGAGGGGGAGCCTTCCATGCTCGAAGGTTCTGCAATACGTCAGCGTAGAAGTCTGTCGTGATCGACATGACGCTCTCGATGAATGACCCTTTGCTCGCATCTCGCTTCACCCCCATGTTCCGGGTCAACGTCAGGACAAACTGCCGAATGTCCTTCCCGGCCTCCGGGTAAAGTGCTTCAGGCTTCTGGCGAGCCTCCTCGAGCGTGGTAGCAAGTGAAGCCTGCGAACGGGCAATCTTTGATTCGACCTTCAAGGTGCTGGGCGAGTTCTGAAGCTGTCTCAGGAGCCACGAAACCCGACCTTTGGATCGGCCTTCCCTAGGTGCTTCGATGTTGGTCGAGACGATGACCTGCCGGGAACGAAGGTCGGCCACGACTTCGAGGGGACCAGCGCTATCCGGTACTTGAAGTTCGGCATACAAACGCCCTGAGGCGGCGAGCGAATCAGTGAGTGCATTTTGTCTTGCTTGCGGAGTGCGCTCCTCTTTGGTGAGGACCTGCTTCACTTCTCTTCCGAGATCCTTTGTCAGTTCGAGGCCGAGGTAACGCAGGAGGTCGTCCCAACGAGCAGCAACATCGGACACCTCGGCGGTCGTTTTGCGGAGGGTGTGCTGCCGCGCGCCTTCACGAACGGCGGTCCATCCGGACCCCATGGACTCAAAGGCGAGAGCTCCCGACCGAGGATCGCTGAGGTACCGGATCAGTTCCCCAAGGATGTATGCCTGGTCGGGGTCGCTCACTCCTCGGTGTTGTTTCTGAACCACAGCTTCAGTAAGAACATCGATCCACGACCAGTGATGAAGCGAGACTCTCTTGAGCTTGCGCCGATCAACTTCGACGGGATACTCGGCGGAAGAAGTGACGTACTGATTCGAGATGGACAAGACGGCATTGAATTCGAGCTGCCGAGCGAGGTCCAGGTAGGTGTCTATCTGCTGAGGATCGAGGGGGGTGGCCGCCGTCTTAGTCTCAACGATGGCACCCCATGTCTTCGAGCCTCGGGTCACCGTGATGATGCCGTCCGGGCGTATCGAACGACCTTCGATCTTGAAGGGCACCTCGATGAAGGTCTCTATCCTCCCGCTCGGCGCCCCCAGCGGCTTGAGCAGCGCCCGACCAAATTCACTAACAGACGTTATTACCGCCAGCAAGGCGGAAGCCGCCCGGCGCTCTTGAGCTTCAACCCCTGAGGCGGAAGAAATCGGGATGAGTCGGGCGACGGGCCATTGCTCATCCTTGACCATGAGATCCCCCCTCAGATCGCGCTCGCTAGACCTACCGCCGGCCCGCTGTGTGGCTTGGTCGTGTCTGTCTCGTGATACAGGCTTCCTTGTCACGTTACAGGAGGTACAGGATGGGTTCTGGTTCGATTCGCAAGGTGATTTCTCTCCCACATGGTGAGTGAGGCTGAATGGCCGCTGGGCGCCCTAAACGCCGCAACGACCGGGCCGAGCCCGATCACTGGTGGAGCGGAGCGGCTCGAGGACTCGGTCTCGGTGGTGAGTGAGGCTGAAATGGCCGCTGGGCGCCCTAAACGCCGCAACGACCGGGCCGAGCCCGATGCGCGGCCCGGGCGGCTTGGTAAACACCTGAAAACCATTGCGCCGCCCCTCGGTTTGACGTAGGAAAAGCACAATGACTTGGGGACCTCCACCGGTTGGGCCTGCGAGCGCGACGAACGCTCCTCGACCATGACCACGTACTCGATAATCGGAGACGGCGCGGTGGGGACGACCGCCGCCTTTTACATCCGTCGCCACGACCCCAACGGGCGCATCACGATCTACTCGGACGAGCCCACGCCGGCCTACTACCGCGCCGCGCTGACCAACTACCTCATGGGCGAGCTCACCGCTCAGCAACTCTTCGCCGTGCCCCCGGACTACTACCAGCAGTTCCGGGTCGAGCGGGTCCACACTAGGGTCACCGAGATCGATACCGACCAGCGGCGGCTGCGCCTCAGCACCGGCGAGACGCCCTCGTACGACAAGCTCCTCATCGGGGCAGGCGCGCGCTCGAGGATGCCGGAGTTTTCCGGCGCCGAGCTGGGCGGGGTCAAGGTGCTGCGCACGATGCAAGACGCCCGCTACGTCATGGACGGGATCCAGAGCGGCCGGCTGCGTCATGCGGTCATCGTGGGCGGCGGCATCCTGGGACTGGAGTGGGTCGCCGGGCTGCGCACCCGGCGCGTCGGCGTCAGCTACATCATCAGGGGCAACGAGTTCATGCCGGCCCTACTGGACCAAGCGGCCTCTGACCTCGTCAAGAGCCGCATGCGCCACTACGGCGTCGATCTGCGCACCAACGAGGAGCTGGACGACGTCTTCGGGGGGCCGGACGGTCACCTGCAAGCGGTCAAGCTCAAAAACTCCGGCGAGGTCGTCGAGGCCCAAATGCTGGGCTTCGCCATCGGAATCGTCCCCAACACCGAGTTCCTCGAGGGCTCGAAGATCAAGGTCAAGCGAGGAATCCCGGTCGACCACAGGATGCGCACCAACGTAGACGGAGTCTACGCGGGCGGCGATATCGCGACGGTCGCAGATCCGGTGAGCGGCGCCATGCGAGGACTCGGTCTGTGGGAGCCGGCGCGCCACCACGGCCGGACCGCGGGCATCAACATGGCGGGCGGCGAGGCCTCGTGGGATCTCAAGGTGCAGTACAACGCCACCCGTCTCTACGACCTCGACCTGGCCGCGATCGGCGAGACCAAGGAGAAGCCGACCGACGAGGTCGTGGTCGAGTTCCCCGAGAAGGGTGCTGCCATCTCTTACAAGAAGTTGCTCTTTAGAGAGGGCCGGCTGGTCGGCGCCATTCTGCTAGGACTCCGCAAGGAGAACCCACGCGCCAGGGGGCGCGCACTGCACAAGCTCGTGGCCATGGGAGCCGAATGCTCGTCGGTGCGCAACGAACTACTCAATCCCTTCTTCGACGTGAGCCGCTTCATCGATTCCCTCAAGACCGAGTCCTCCAAGGCCGGGGCCGTCGCGAAAACCGGTGCGGTCCGGACGGACGTATCGAGCATCATGGATCGGCCCAAGATCTTCGGCGCGCCCGAGGCGGGCCCCGCGCGCTCCGACACACCAGCGCCCGACGTTGCCTCGCGTCCCGTCGGGGTCACCGAGGCGCGCAGCTTGTCGATGCTGATGACGCGCGCCGAGGCCGCTGCGGTCGTGCCCCTCGACGAGCGTCGGACGCCGGGCGGGGGGGAGAGTAACGGCAACGGCGCCGTCGCTCTCGGCCCGACCACGCGCAGCGCCGCAGTGCTGCGTCTCGAGGATGGAACCCTCAAGACGCTCGGAGACGTGCTGACCATAGGTCGGGGGCCGGATAACGGTCTCGCGCTGGACGATCCCCAGGTGTCCAGCCGGCACGCCGAGATCCGCCTCGGTTCGGACGGCCACGTCATAGCCGACCTCGAAAGCTCGAATGGAGTCGTCGTCGACGAGGTCAAGATCTCGACACCGCAGACTCTCGTGGACGGCCAGACCATCCGGCTGGGCCAGACTCGCCTGACCTTCAGACAACAGGTGACCGCACCGCGCGCTACCACCGGGCCCGCCGGTCTGCCCGACGAGCCGTTGCGTCCGTCGACCGCCGGAGAGTCCTACGGACGCCTGGTGTGGTCCGGCGGCGCCTTCGACATAACCGAGCCGCAGACGCAGATCGGCAGGGACCCAGCGGAGTCGGACATCAATCTGGACGACCCGGCCGTCTCCTGGCTCCACGCCGAGGTCGGCTATCACGACGGTGGCTGCTACGTCCGGGACCTCGGAAGCCGCAACGGCACCTACGTCAACACCAAACTCGTCACCGTCCCGCATCTCCTGCGCAACGGCGACGTCATCCATTGCGGCACCACCGATCTCACCTTCACGGCGAGCGCCGCCTCGAGCGCGGCCGCCGACCGCACCCCGGAGACCACGGAAGGTGCGGCGAAGTCAGAAGGCGCGCGCCTGAGAGCCGAGGCCGGACCCTTGCTCGGACTCTCTTTCGCGCTTAGCGGCGAGCTCGTAACGGTGGGACGGGACGATTCCTGCACGATCGCGCTGACGGACCTGACCGCCAGCCGCCGTCATGCCGCCTTTCAATCCGACCGTGACCGCTGGGCCGTCGTCGATCTCGCCAGCACGAATGGCACCTGCATCAACGACGAGCCCATCCAAGCCCATCAGGCGATTTCGCTGAACCAGGGTGACAAGGTCAAGATCGGCGACACCGTCTTGGTCTTCGACACGGGCGCAGTCACCGTCGAACCGACCCGAGACCGTACGGTCGCCCAGGGACCGGCCAGGGGCGCCACGGTGGTCGCGCCGACCGATAAGCCGGCGCCCCCGGCAACGGTTCAGCAGCCCGTCCCTGCTCCGGTCCCCGCGCTCACTCTCGTCGTGACCGCAGGACCGCGCGCCGGAACCAGCTTCGCCCTCGACGATCTTCCGCTCATCTTTGGGCGCGAGCAGGCCGAGGGAGTGACGGGACTCGACGATCACTTCGTGTCGGGGCGACACCTGCGCATCGAGCGAACCGGCGACGCGCTCACGGTGACCGACCTGGGCAGTACCAACGGCACGCAAGTAGACGGCACGGCACTCGATGCCAACTCACCCCGCCCGATCGAGCCGGGCGATCGCATCCACGCCGGTCCCCGCACCGTGCTCGAAGTGAAACCACCAGAACCTTCGGAGAAGACGTCGTGACCGATTTCATGCAGGACCTCATGGGTCAGGTGCGTCACGACATGATGGCGTGCATCGGCTGCAACGACTGTCTCCTCGCCTGTCCCCTGCCCGAATCCCGTCTCGTCACGATCGCCGAGTTGAACCAGGCCGTTACGAGCGAGTCGATTACGGCGCCCAACGTCATGGACTTCGTCATGAAATGCACCCAGTGCCAGCAGTGCGTACCGGTGTGCCCGGCGGACCTCAGACGGGCCGACATCGTGCTATGGAACAAGATGAAGGTCGAGAGCGTCGCACCCAACTTTGTGCTGCCTCTTCAGGTTGGTGAGCAGATCTACGCGTCGCAGTGGACCGTCGACACGCTGACCGGTCATCTGCTGACGATGCCGCTGTTCACAGGAGTGCAGCCCTTGTCCATGCGGCGAGCCCTGCTCGGATCGACGTTGCGTCGCCTCGCGGCAGGCGAAGTACTCGTCCACGAGGGCGGCTACCACGAGCGCCTCGTCGTCGTACTCGACGGCTCTCTCGAGCAGACCGCCGAGGTCGCCCACGGTTACCGCAACCGCATCCTCGTGCTCGGTCCGGGAACCTTTCACGGTCATATGGCGGTCATGAACGCATCCAACGAGTCCTACACCGTTTCGGCTATGGAGGACTCGACCATCGTCGAGTTCAACAAGCCGGTGGTCTTCCAGATGATGAAGGAGGCCAAGACCTTCGCCGACACGATGGAGTCTCTCTACCGCCAGAGCGCGGTCTGGACCCAGGCGAAGTCATCGTCGGTTTTCGGCGTGCTCCCCGAGGAGGCCATCCAGTGGTTGCTCGAGCAGTCCCGGTTCGAGATCCTCAAGCCGGGCCAGGTCCTCTACCGTGAGAATGATCCACCCCAAACAATGTACCTAGTCCGCGACGGCTTTCTCAAGGTGTCGAGGCACTTCGGCGAGCGTGAGCGGGTGCTTCAATACTTCCGCGATGGTGACGTCTGCGGCGCCGGGGCCGTGCTGTTCAATCAGCCTCACACCGCCACCGTCGAGGCCAACACCCGCTCAGAGGTCATCGCCATCCCCGGAGACGCGCTCAACGCGCTCCTCCATCGCAATCCGCAGATGCGCGACCAGTTGATGGCGGAATCGCAACAAGCCGAGCAGTACCTCTACAACGTCGCCCACAGCAACGCCCTGCGCACAGACGACAGCGCTCACGCATCGGATCACCTCATCTCGCTCGAGGGTCTTCTCGAAGAGGGTGTGGTCCAGGGCTCCGAGGTTCTGCTCATCAACACCGCGGTCTGCACCAACTGCAACAACTGTGTCGATGCGTGCGAGCGGCGTCACGGTTACTCGCGCCTCTACCGGGGCGGGCTCCAGATGGGCGACCTCTTGTTCCCGACCGCGTGCAGGCACTGCGAAGATCCCGTATGTCTGATGTGCTCCGTCAACGGCATCGTGCGCGAGCCGGACGGAGAGATCCGCATCGTCCCGGACAACTGCATCGGCTGTGGCGCGTGCGCAGAGCGCTGCCCCTACGGGAACATCAACATGTACCCACGCGTCAAGCAAAAGTCGAACCGTTGGGGCAAGCTGCTGAGCTTCTTCAAGGGCGAGATCGAGACCCAGGACGACGACGAGTTCATCCACTCGTCTGAGGTCAAGGGCAACCGCATCGCGGTCAAATGCGACCTCTGCGCCGGCTACAGCGACTACGCCTGCGTCACGGCCTGCCCCGTCGGAGCGGCCATGCGCATCAATCCCGTTGAGGTCTTCGGTCGCACCGACGTTGTGGTGGGTATGGAGATGTCCTCCCCGAGCCCAGTCGCAGGCCAATACTAGTGGTCTGTCGCGTAAGTAACGCCAGCATCGAGAGCGTCCCCGCGCGTCGAGGGCAAGGCGCGAGGAGTCGAGCGTACCCAGAGGTACGTGAGCGACGAGACACCCAGCCATCGGCGATGCAGGGGCGTTCGAATGCGCCGGCTATTTGCGCGGCGGGCCACTAGGAATGTCCAAACGAAAGCCGAGCATCCGTCGCCCCACGACGCTGTTCGAGAGGCCGGGTCCCTGGATCGGCCTCTTCGGGTTCATCGCCGTGCTGTTGCTGATTCTGGCGTTCCTCGGGATTCGCGCCCTGCAAGACGATCCGTCCCGCTCGGCGACGTGGTTGCTCATCGCCCTGGTCGGCTTCATCGCCCTGGTCTTGATCCTCGTCACGTTCTTCTACAGCGCCCGCAAGAGATCCCTCCAGGAGCGGCTCGGCGGGACGATGATGGCGTGGTTCAAGTCTCACATCTGGCTCGGACTGGTCGCGCTCATCGCTGCTCTCGCACACGCCGCCCTCTTTCCGTTCAGCGGAAGCCTGACCTCGGGAAAGATCACCACGATCCTCCTCATACTTCTCGTCGCGAGCGGTATCGCGTGGCGCGTCGTATACGGATCGACGCCGAGGAAGGTGCCCGGTGACGTCGGGAACCTCTCGCTCATAGATACGCGCAAACGCGTCGACGAACTGACCATCGAGATCGAAAAGATCAAGGTCGGGCGGTCGGAGGCCTTCCAGTCGGCGGTGGATGACCTCGCCATGCGCCGCCGGTCACTTCCGGAGATCGAGCACTATCTGCGCGGCCTCGACGAGAACGAGCTGCAGGCATGGGAGCGCGCCAAGATCACGGCTATGAACCTGGAGCGGGAGAGCGCGCGCTCGGAGCGCCAGCGCAAGTACGCGCGCTTCATGCAGGGTTGGCGTTCGGTCCACCTTCCCCTCGCGGCACTCCTGCTGGGCGCCCTCATCTTCCACCTCGGCGACGTCTTCAACGTCGGCCGCGTGTTCGACAGTGAGCCTGAGAAGACGTTTGCCTCGTCCGACGACTGCAGCACCTGCCACGCCGAGATCGTCGATGAGTGGAAGCTGTCGATGCATCGCAACGCACAGACCAGCACCACCACGCGCGCCCAGACTCCCGTGACTCTCCGAGAAGAGCCGGGCTTCGGCAAGGCATGTGTGAACTGCCACGCGCCGACGGGTGTGAAGTTCACTCAGAGGGCGGTCTTTCCTCTGTTCGAACCAGACCCGGTCAATAATCCGGCCGGCGTCGAAAACGAGGGGGTAACGTGCGTCATCTGCCACACGCGCGAGGAACCCCCCGACGAGGGCGAGGGCGCGTCCGACGACTTCGCGATCGGCGAGCGCGGCCACTTCGACCTTGGGACGATGTTCGGCCCCCCTCTGGGCGACGCCATACCCAACTCGGCCCACGACATCGAAACCGGGTTCATGGGTGACGACAACTCTTCGTCTCAGATGTGCGCCGCGTGTCACAACGTCATCGTCGACATCGACCCCAACGACGGCAATCCACCGGTCGAGGTGGCCCCCGACGCCGACCACAACGACTCCGATGGGGACGGGGTCCTGGATGAGAACGACTTCTCAGACCGTGATGACCTACTCATCCTGCAGACGACCTACAACGAGTGGGAGGACTACCTCTCGGAGTTCGGCGACGACGCCGAGAGTTGTGTTGACTGTCACATGTTCCCTCTCGATCCCGGTGAGATCGCCTCTCAACCACCCGCACTCGGTGCGGCCGAGCGAGAGCGCAACCTCCACTCGTTCACCGGCGTCGATTACGACATGAACGCGTCGTACTACACCCAGCCGGGAATGCCAGAGGACGGCATGGCCATCGTCTTGGAGGAACGAGAGTTGCTGCTGCGCAACACCGTCGCGCTCACGGTCGACGTCGGTGAAGTGAACGAGAACGGAAACGTCAACGCCACGGTCAACCTGCGCAACCTCACAGGGCACAGCTTTCCATCGGGGTTCGCCTTCGCTCGCCAGTGGTGGATAGAGATCTCGGCCCAGACGGCCTCGGGTCAGGAGGTCTGTCTCACGGCAATCAACACGCCGGACGGGATCCAGATCCCCTCTCCATGTGCCTCGGGGGTGATCGAGGAGGTCCAGGAGGAACTGAAGGCCTGCGATTTGACCGGCACGTCGCTGGACAACTCCGACGCCGCGTCCAAAGGCTTCGACGGCGATGTCATCCTCAACCCCGAATCCATCAGCCCTCTCGAGGACTGCGACCCATGGCTCACCAACATGCAGAAGATCCTCACGGACGGCGACGACAACGGCGACGGAGTGTTGGAAGAGGTCTCCTTTCAGAGCTTCAAGCCCGACATCGTCAGGCTGCGGACGCGCGTGGTCGACGATGATCTCACCGACGACTTCCCCCAGACGATCCTGAAGGAGATGAAGCCCGAGGAGACTCGTTCGTTCACCTATACGTTCGATGCCTCCGGCGCCGGCGGTGAAGCGATCGACGTCACCGCCACCATGCGGATGCGCCACTCACCTCCTTACTTCGTTCGGTCCTTCGACGACGAGGGGACGTTTGCCGGAGGCCTCAACTCGGACGACCTCCTGGCCAACATGACCGTGGTCGACATCGCCTCCAACAAGGAGCTCCCCGACGACATCACGACTCCGCCGGCCGCCGACTTCGCCACGGAGCGTCTCTTCGCCTCGGGCCGAGCAGAGCGACCTCGGGTTACGGAGAGAGCCGGCTCGTCGCCCGTCGGCGGAGGCGCTCTGTTGCTCGCCCTGCTCGTGTTGCCGCTCGCCGTGGGGGTCCGAAGGGGCCTGCGCCACGAACCATGACCCCGGCTAAGCGGGCAAGCGTCGCAGGCACGGCGCTCCTCTTCATCTGCGCGTGGCCTCCTGCGGTGGTGGAAGCGGCTCCCGAGAGACTGCGCGGCATGGTCGACAACGGCACGAAGGGCGAGGCGGTTCCCGACGACCTCGAGGTAACGGTCGTGCAAGTCTCGGCGTCGGGAACCGAACTTGACAGGGCTACCGTAACGCTCGATCCCAACGGCCGCTTCGTGACTCCACCCTTGGATCGACAACGTGCTGAGAGCGTGATCATCACCACGGTCTACAAGGGAGTGAGTTACCAAACGACAGCCGAGCCCGGACGTGGCGGCGTCGTCCGGTTGCGGGTTTTCGAGCCGACCAGGGACGAGGGTGTGATCTCGATCCGGTCTGATACATCGGTCGCGACCCGCGAGGACGAAGACGAGCTGGCCGTGCTGCACCTGCTTCGAGTAGTTAACCGCTCGGACCGGACCTTCATCGGGGATGACATCGGGGGGCGGCCGGCCGTGATCCGTCTTCCTGTGCCGTCCGACGCGTTCGACCTGCGGGCCGTCGAGGGACTGACCCATGAGGCCATCAGGGATGTCGAAGGCGGCATCGCCTCGGGGGACCCTGTACAGCCTGGTGAGTCGCGCCTCTCCTACTCCTACGGCGTACTCGCGCCCCGCGGGGCCTGGTCTCTCGGGCACCCGGTCGAGTATCCGACGACGAGGTCCGACGTGCTCGTGGAGCCGGACCTCGTGGTGAGCTCTCCGGGGCGCAATCTGGGTTCGCTCGACTTCGAGGGCAGGCGCTACCGGCAGTTCGAGTTCGGCCCCCTGCTATCGGGTCAGGAGACCGCCGTCATCGTGACGCCCCCCGCCACCGGCCTCGCACTGCTGCCGATCGCCGGCGCGGTTGCGGGCCTGGTGCTCTTCGGCCTGGTGCTCCGGTGTCGTCGGACCAACAACAGGCCCGTCGCCGAGCACGAAGATGAGCACCAGAGACTCGTGACGGCGATCGCAGACCTCGACGACGACTTCGCCGCAGGACGCATTGACGAAGATGCATACCTCTCGGAGCGCAAGGCGATCAAAGGCGCGTTGCTGAGCCTCGAGTCCTGAGCCAAAGGAGGGCCCCCGGTCCGGGGCCCTCCTGTCACCGCTGGTGGTTCAGTCGACGGGAATCGGCCGGCCGAAGGGCCCGGCGTTGATCCAGAACTCGAACAACTTCTTGAGATTTCCGTCCGAGCGAGTCGCGAACGAGTAGATCCCAAGAGACTCATGCGTCCAGTCCATCGACCCCTCCGCTCCATCGAGGTAGCACATGAGACGGCCCGGCTGCTTGTTGGCCCTGGTGTAGACGCCCTCGGAAGGAACTCCGTTCTGGCATCCAGCACTGCCGCTGTTCTTGATGACATCCTCGCCCTCGACGGCGCTGTTGTAGTCCCGGTTCATCGTGTCCCGGGTGTTGTACTGGATGTAGCCGATGAAATCGGCGCCCTTCGGAAGGCAAGTGATGGCCGCGTTCGCCGACGCGGGAAGATCGAACTCGAGCCGAACGCAGCTGTCGATGAAGCCCTCGGGTAGATGGCTCAGCAGCGTTTCTTCGAACTGGTTGGGGAAGGCTCCCAACTCAGCGTCTCCGCCGTTGCCTCCGTCATCGGTCTCGGTCGGCGAGGGGGCCGGGCTCGGAGTGAGCGTGTCACTCGGCGAGGGTGACGGACTCGTCGTTTCCGTCGCACCAGCGGTCGAGGCGGACTCGGAGTCGCCGTTATCGTCGCCGCCGCGCGTCAGCACGAAGGCGATGCCTCCGATCAGGAGCAGCGCCACCAGACCGAGGGCAACGAAGAGGCCGGTCTTGCTGCCCCCACCGCCACCTCCGGGCGGCGGACCGCCGTAGCCCGGTCCGCCTTGCGGGGGGCCGCCGTACCCAGGCCCCCCCGGTCCGGGCTGAGTCGGTGGAGGGCCGCCGTAACCCGGCTGCTGTGGTTGCTGCCATCCGGGCCCCGAGGGCCCGGGCTGCTGTGGTTGCTGCCATCCTGGGCCCGAGGGGCCGGGCTGCTGCGGCGGCTGCTGTGGCGGCTGCTGCTGCGTCATCGGACTCGTCGGAGCCGGAATACCCGGCTGACTAGGCGCCACGACCGTACCGCTGTGGGCTGCGAAGCCCTGTTGGTTCGGCGCCGTTACGGTTCCACCCTGGGCCGCGCCCGGCTGGCTCGGTGCCACGACGGTGCCACCCTGGCTCGGTGCGACGACGGTGCCGTCGTGAGCCGGTCGCGCCGGTACCACGCCGCTGGGTGCAACGACCGTCCCACCGTTGGGCCCGTTGGGTTGCCCTACAACTGTTCTGTCCGCCTCGGGTCGCGGGTCGTCGTGACTCATCCCTGCCTCCTGTCTAAAGGTGCTCATCAGTTCCGTGCATGTCGAGAAACGGTCTTCGGGTGACTTCGCCAGCGCGCGAGCGATGACGCTGTCAGTTCCAGTTCCGATGTCTGGTCGGTTTGCGCTCGGGCTGGGTGGCGGATCGTTGATATGAGCCAGCATGGTCGCGACATCACTATCCCGGACGAACGGCACGCTCCCGGTGACGCACTCGAAAAGAACGCAGCCGAGCGCGTAGACGTCGGCCCGCCCGTCGAGGGGCTGGCCTTCGATCTGCTCGGGCGCCACATAATCGATCGTGCCCACGAACTGGCCCTCGGCCGTGACCTCGCGCCCGACCTCCTGCTCCTTCATGAGCCCGAAGTCGGTGAGGTAGACGTGGCGTCCGCCGGTGGAGCCGGGGCCGAGGGAGATGAGCACGTTCTGCGGCTTGACGTCCCTGTGTACGAGTCCCTGCTCATGGGCGGCGTCGAGGGCCCCGGCGGCGCCTTCCAGGAGGTCGGCGGCTTCTTCTGGTTCCAGAGGCCCGCGTTGGGCGAGATACTGCTTGAGATCGAGGCCATCGACGTAGCGCATGGCGATGAACAGGGCACCGGACTCCTCCCCCGCCTCGAATATCGGGATCATGTTGGGGTGGTCGATCGAGGCCGCCGCCTCGGACTCGCGTATGAACCTCGTCCGAAATGCGACGTCCGCGGCCCCCGCGGGAGGAAGCACTTTGAGCGCCACCTTCCGCTTGAGACGCTCATCCTGGGCGCGATAGACGTAGCCCATCCCGCCGCGACCAATCAAGGCCTCGACTCGATATCCGGCGAATTCAGCTCCGGGTTGGAGCGCTGCCAAACCAAGTCCTCCTGAAACCCCTAAGGGGTCTCGGCACCGGCATTCGGGCGAGGAGACCCTCACTGTGACTCCGTGCGCCATCATCCGACGATGGGATTGACCCATCAAGCACTTTCGGAGTTTTTTGCGGAGATTGCGGAGCGGGCCTTCCATCCCCCGCCGAGCACGATGGCGGGCTCCGACTGGAGGCTAACGCGCGACGACGCGGGAAATCGTCCCCCCGGCGAGGTCGGTCACGTACAGCTCAGCGTCCTCGTCGAGGCCGAACGAGCTGATCGACAACCCGCTTTCCAAGAGTTCGACCGGCTCGGTGAAGTCCCTCGACCCCGCGTCGATCCCCCAGATGGTTCCCGAGCAGAAGTCACCGAAGATGTACCCGCCTCTCAGCGAGGGCGAGGCCTCGCCTCGGTAGACGTAGCCTCCGGTGACCGAGCATCCGAGGTCGTGGTTGTAGCCGGTGACCGGGGTGACCTTGTCGGCGCGGTCACAGTCATCGCTCTCGAAGCAGTTCGGGCCCTCCATGACATTCCAGCCGAAGTTGAGACCCGGGTCGTCGAACGGAGTCCTGTTGATCTCCTCGAAGTCTCCCTGTCCCACGTCGGCGATCCAGAGTTCGTCGGTGGCCGCGTCGAAGCTGAAGCGCCACGGGTTGCGAAGCCCGTAGGCCCACACCTCCGGCGCCCCCCCACCGTCCGCGAAAGCGTTGTCGTCGGGTATCCCGTAAGGGTCTCCCGAATCGACATCGATCCTCAGGAGCTTGCCCAGCAGAGCGTCCGTGTTCTGGCCGTTGCCCTCGGGGTCGCCGGCGCTTCCCCCATCCCCGGTGGCGATGTAGAGGAAGTCGTCGGGGCCGAAGGCAACCTGCCCTCCGTTGTGGTTCGAGAAGGGTTGGGGGATCTGGAGCAGCGTGCGGGCCGAGCCCTCATCGGCACGGTCGGGGTCGTCCGAGGTGGCGAACTCCTCGATGCGGGTGTCTCCGTTGACGTCGGTGTAATTGAGAAAGAAACGGCCGTTGCGTCGGTAGTCCGGGTGAAACGCGAGCCCGAGCAAGCCCTGCTCGCCTCCGGAGACGATCGCCTCACCGACATCGAGAAACGGCTCGTCGAGAATCTCTCCGTCCTTCATGATCTTGATCGCGCCGGTCTGCTCCACGATGAAGAGCCGCCCGCTGTCGTCGCCCGCGTGGGTGACTCCCAGGGGCGACTCGAGGCCCTCGGCCACGACCTCGAGCTCGAGCTCGACCGTTCCCGGGTCGAAAGCAGATCCTTCGTCGGAGGGCTTGTCGTTGTCCTCGGGCGGCTCCTGTGTCGAGCGCTCTGGCGGCGGGGGTGTGCCCACGACCTCGTCATCTTCGTTCCCGCTGCAACCGACCGCCGAGAGGGTGAGCACGACAGCGATGATTCTCAAAAGCCTTATAAGCGACTTACGTTTCGTCATGCGCTCATCTTCGCAATCCTGGCGCTTTAGCTGTGCGTCTGTACCGCGGGACGCAGATCGGCTAGAAAGCAAGCGATGAACACCGATGTGATTGTGCTCGATTACGCCGCCGTCATGCGAGCGGTGACTCCTGAGCTCGCAATTGAACGAGTGCGGGAGGGCTTCATCCGCTATGCCAAAGGCGAGTGGAACATGCCGGCCAAGGTCTACCTCGACAGCGCTCCACACGGCGACTTTCGCGCGATGCCCGCCTCGGGAGACGGACTGGCGATGCTCAAGTGGGTGACCTCCTTTCCGAGCAACGCAGCGCGTGAGCTGCCTACTGTCACCGGCACGATTCTCGTCAGCGACGCAGAGACTGGCCGCTGGCTGGCACTCATCGACGGGCGATCCGTCACGGCCCTGCGCACAGGAGCGGCCGCCGCAATCGCGTCCCAAGCGCTCGAAAGTGATGACGCGGAGAGCGTCGGCCTCGTGGGTTGTGGGCTCCACGGACGGTGGGCGGCGCTGTGCCTCAGGGCCGCCGGGTACGAAGACGGTGTCTGCGCGGATCGCAGCACCGAAGCAGCAGCTAAGCTCGCCGACGACCTCGGCTGGCGGGCCGGCAGCGTCGGGGACGCGCTCGGCTGCGACGTGGTCACCTTGGTGACACCGGGTTATGAGCCGGTCGTGACCGAGAGCGACCTCCGTCCGGGGCTGCACATCAATGCGCTCGGGGCCGATGGGCCGGGCAAGGCCGAGCTCGAGATCGATGCCGTGGCGGCGTGTGAGCTCTACTGTGACGAATGGCTGCAGGCCAGTCACGGAGGCGAGCTGACGGGAGCGATCGAGTCGGGGGCCGTAACTCGGAAACAGGTCACCGAGCTCGGGGCGGTGCTGACCGGCGCGTCGCACGGCCGCAGCTCGGCGGACGCAGTTACTCTGTTCGACTCCACGGGGCTGGCCATCCAGGACCTGGCCATCGCAAGGGCCGTTCTCGACCACTATGAGGCCGGGCTCATCGAGGCCCCCACCATCTCGCTGTAGGCGTCCACGCTACTAATTACGACGAAAGGTGCTGGAACGCTTGAGCCCGGCGTGATACGACCGATAACCACGGGGTAAGCGAACCTCGATTGAAGCAGTCGGCGACGCGGCACGTTGCAGAGTCGACACCTCAACAATGGCGTTGGGAGAAGCACGCAATGAACAGTGACGGCAGCATGTCGGTACGGGAGTACGCGACCAGGCCCCCTCAGGCCCCAGCATGGGGCGCGGACCACTGCCTCTCGGAGGCGGAGTGGGCGAAGTTCCGAGATCATCTCGCCGGAATGACTTCCGATCGAACGAGCATCGTGCTCTCGATCGCCGAGGTCGAGCGAATCATTGGACGGCGCCTACCCGCCGAGGCCGGCCTGGCGCAGTGGTGGTCTCAGTGTCCGGGCTTGGGCCGGTGCGGCCGGGGAACCGCGTGGTACGTGACCGGAATGCCGGGTCACTACCTCCTCGAGCT
>JALZIB010000029.1 GCA_030860505.1 Actinomycetota bacterium | reverse complement strand
ACGTCGGGCTCGATGCGCGACGCGCTCTGCTGCGCGCCGATCAAGATGACCCCGAGCGAGCGTCCCCTCTGAGCCATGTCGACCAGCGTGTCCTTGATCGGCGACCAGCCCTCGCGCGGGGCGTACTTGTTGAGCTCGTCGAGCACGATCACCGACAACGGGAAGCGGCCCTTGCCCTCTTTCTCACGGTGGACTTCGGAGATGAGCGCGCCGACGACGAAGCGCTGCGCGGCCTCGTGGAGGTCGTGGATGTCGACCACGGTGACGGCCTCGCGAGCGCGGTCGATGCGGCGCGTGGTCCCGGCCGCGACCAGACGGCCGACGCGCCCGAGCGAGCCGCGCAGCCGGCGCATGAAGGCGGCGACGGTTCCACCCGCGACACGACCGGTCCATGCGAAATCGCCCTCGGCGCCGTCCTCGGGCTCGAGAAACTCGCCGATGCCCTCGACGAGGTCGTAGAGGTTCCTGATGACGCGCTCGCCCCCGTACGCGACGACGGGCCTCGAGGGGTCTGTGCCGTCCTGCTGCGGATCACGCAGCACGATCGCGCCGGGGACGCCTTCGACGTCGTGCGCGAAGCGCTCGAGCTGGCGAATCACCCGCTCGGCCACGAAGGTCAGTTGCTGGCGCGTGTCCTGGGTGTCGGTGAACAGGAACGACAACAGCCGGTCGTCGACGAACTCGCGCGGCGTCCAGCGAAAGGCGCTGACGCCCTCGACGCGCGCGCTGCTCTTGGGGATGCCCTCCTCTTGAGTGGGGGCCCAGAAGGACACCGAGGGAAACGGTCCGGGGGTCATCCCGAGCTTGTTCCACATCTCGGCGGCCTCGTCGTTGAACTGGTTGTTGGGCTTGTCGAGGAACAGCAGATCCTCGCCCTTGACGTTGAAGATGAGGACGCGCAGGTTGCGGGCACTCGGCCCGAGGATCTCGGGATGCGAGGTCAGGCACCGAAGAAAGAACAACGCGTAGGAGGTCTTGGTCGCAACCCCTGAGACGCCCGAGATGCTCATGTGCGCGCCCTTGGTGCCGTCGAAGAAGTCGACGTCGACCCACACCGGTTCGCCGTCGCGCGTGAGCCCGACCGGCAGCGCGCGGTCGCGCGCGCCCGTGCGCATCTCGTCGACGTACATGGCTCGCTCGCGCTCGATCCCCGCGGCGCGATAGACGTCTCCGCCCGAGTCGGGCGCGATCCAGATCTCGGGCATGACCCGGACGATTTGAATCGTCGCCGTGCGCGACTTCTCGGCGGGAAGAGTGCCCTCGATTGCAACGCGCCTGGTATCGGACTCGAACGCGGTGCCCTCGTAGCGGGCGAAGGTCTCGGTCACGATGCCGTAGGTCGTGACCTCGCCGACCTTGGGCACCGGCGTCTTGACGACCACGAGGTCGTCGAGCTGCAGATACTGGTCCTCACCGAGAACGACGCGGAACTCCTGCGTCGTCGTTGGCTCGGACCCGAGCACGAGCCCGACGGGTTCAAGACTTGCGGGGTCGTGCTGCTGGTCGGCCATGTCCGTCATGTTCCCACCGCGCTGGGTTCGCTCGTGCGTGCGGCCGAGTCCCTGATCATCCGGAACACGAGATCGCGGTCCCCCAGCAGGTGGCGGAGCCGCCGCTCGAGTCCGGCCACGGGGACGAGGTTCTGGGGCGCGCGCTTGTCCCAGTAGGGCAACGACGCGAAGCGAACGAGGAGGATGGCCGAGACGTCGGCCAGGGACACGACGTCGTCGAGCTCGAGCGCCGCCGGTGCCTCGCAACGGACCAAACCGTGCCAGTCGTGGTCGCCGTCGGCGAGCTCGCAGAGGCGCACGTACCAGGAGTAGCGGGGCCGGGGTTCGCCGAAGGAGAACAGGGGCGTGCGCTCGCCGCAGCCGAGACGACCGAGCACGGCCTCCTCGTCGGCCTCGAGATAGCGGCGATGGTGCGCCTTGATGAAGCCGACGATGCGCTGGGGGCCGGGCCTCATGACCGCAAGGGGGCCGTCGACGAAGACCAGGCTCCCCTGATCGGCGAGCTCCTGGGCGAGCTGGGCCTCGAGGTTGCGCATCGTGTCGTGAACCGCGTAGGTGAGCTCTTCGACGCTCTCGCCCGGGACGGGGAGGCTCCTGTAGCTGAGGCCTCCGGCGCCGTTCAACGCCACCGCGGTGCCCCCGCCCACGGCGAGCACCCGCTGGATGCGCAACTCGTCGATCTCGGCCCTGCCGTGGGCCTCGCCGTTCGGGGGCGTGCACACGACCGAGCCTGCCCCCACCGAGCCGGCCAGGCCGGCCACGGGAGCCGAGCGGCCGTTCGAGACGAAGAGCCTGGCGTCGATGCGGCGGGTGCCGTCGACGAAGGCCACCGGCGCGTCGAGCAACCCGCCCGAGTAGCGCGGCGCCACGGGGGCCCACGTGTTGGTTTCGCAATCGGTCTTGACCTGCTCGACCGAGGCCTCGAGCCGCCCCATCTCGACCTCGCCCCCGTACTCGGGACTCCATGCCTGAACTGCGATCCGCATTGATCCACCCTAGCGAGGGCCTGCGACGAAAAGCCGTCAATCGCCTCGGCTCAGGCCGGGCCAGGGGCCCTCGGTGAACGACTCAGGAGCCGATTGTGGGGCGTGGGACGCGCTGAGCGCGCATATTCACCGAGCTGCGCGGCCGGGCTCGGAGGCCAGATTTGATTGTGGGGCGTGGGACGCGCTCAGCGCATGTTCACCGAGATTCAACTCGCCGAGGCCAGGCTCAGGCCTCCACTACCTCCGCCACTCCGGCGAGGACCCGTTCGACCATGGCGTCGGTCGCGGTCCGGCCCATGAGCCCGACTCGCAGCGACTTGCCTTGTAGTGGGGGCAGCCCCCCGGAGATCATGATCGAGTGATTGGTGAGCAGGTGACCCACGATCGGAAGCGGGTCGTCGGCCCACATCGCCACGACGAGGTTCGCCTCGTACCCCTCAGCGGCGACGGGCGTGAAACCGAGCTCGACGAAACCCTCGCGGCAGCGCCGCGCGAGGTCGGCGCGCCGGTCCACCCACGTCTCGATCCCAGCCTCCGCGATGCGGATGATGCTGGAGTAGAGCGCGAGCATGACGTTGGACGGCATCGTGACCGGATGAGGGTGCCACGCGGCCCATTCGGTGCGGTAGTAGTCCCAGCGCTTGAGATCAAGATAGAAGGTGGCGGGTCGCCGGGCGCGCGACTCGACCCGCTCGCGCCCCCGCTCTCCCAGTGCGAGGACGCCGAGCCCCGGCGGCGCCTCGAGACCCTTTTGCGAGCCGGTCACGAGACAGTCGAGCCCCATGGCGTCGACGTCGCAGAGCTCGCCCCCGACCGAGGCGATGCCGTCGACCAGATAGAGCGCTCCGGCGGCGCGCGCCGCGGAGGCGATGTCTTCGACCGGATGACGCACCCCCGTCGCGGTCTCGACGTGCACGGTCAGCACACCGTCTGCGCCCTCGGCGGCGGCGCCGATCGCGGCCGCGTCGATGGGCGCGCCGGCCTCGACGGGGATCTCGACGACCTCGAGGCCGTGCGCCGTAGCGACCTCTATGAGGCGGTTACCGAAGAAGCCGGTGTTGGCCACGACGACCCTCTGACCGGCCTCGAAGAGGTTGAACACCGCAGCGTCAAGACAGGTGGTGCCCGTCCCGGGGATCACGTAGGGAGCATCCGATGCGCCGAGGAGCTTGCCGAGAGCCGCGATGCAGTCGTTGTGCAACTGGGTCCAGAGATCGCCGTAGTGGGCGATGACCTGGTGGCCGAGGACGTCGAGGTCCTCCTCGTGCAGCTCGCCCGGGCCGGCGATCATCAGCTCCGGCATGTCGGGCAGCTTCCTCGGGTCGTAGTGCTCCATTGCACCCCTCTCTCTGGCGCCGCTCGGTCGCGCTGTGGCCGTAACGACGCGCTGTGACCGTAACGACTCGTGGCTTCTAGTATCGCCTGAATGAGACCTTCGGATGCGGCGCGCCTCGTTACGCTCGCCGCGATCTGGGGCTCGTCCTTTCTGTTCATCAAGATCGCACTCGAGGATCTCAGTCCCGTACAGATCGTGGCGGCCCGCATCGTGATCGGAGCGGTGTTGCTGAGCGCCCTTCTCTACGGGAACGGCGGGCGTTGGCCGAGGGACAAAGAGCTACTGAAAATCCTGACGGTCATGGCTCTGATCGGCAACCTCGTCCCCTTCATGCTGATCACCTGGGGCGAGCAGCACATCAGCTCGAGTCTGACCGCGATCCTCAACTCGACCACGCCGCTGTTCACCGTGCTCATCGCCGCGGCTGCGCTGCCGTCTGAATCGCTGCGCCCGCTGAGGCTCGGCGGCGTGGTGCTCGGCTTCGCCGGAGTCGGAGTAATCGTCGGCTTCGACGCGACGGGCTCCTTTATGGGCATGGTCGCCGTGACGCTCGCGTCGCTCTCCTATGCGGGAGGCTTCGTCTACGCGCGCCGTCATCTCTCCGGACGCGACCTGCCCCCTCTCGCGCTGCCCGCGACTCAACTGTCGATCTCCACCGCCGTGATCCTGCCGTTCGCCGCGGTCGACGTCGCGCTCAACCCTCCGACGTTCGACACCATCGCGCTGGCGTGTACGCTCGCCCTCGGGCTGGCGGGGACGGGCTGGGCCTACGTGCTCTACTACCGGCTCATCGCCGACATCGGCGCGACCTCGGCCTCGTTCGTGACCTACCTCATCCCCGTCTTCGGCATCGCGCTCGGCGCGCTGGTGCTGAGCGAGGACCTCGGCTGGAACACGATCGCGGGGGCCACGCTGGTCATCGCCGGAATCGCAGTGGCCGAGATCGGAGGCCGGAGGTCGCCGCCCAACGCCACGGCCTGCGAGATCGAGGTCGCCACAGAGCCAT
>JALZIB010000146.1 GCA_030860505.1 Actinomycetota bacterium | reverse complement strand
GGCCAGAAAGAAGATGACGAGGACCACGCCGAAGACCGTGAAGGCGAACGCGAGCCCCGTTACGAAGAGGTACCTGAACAACTTGCTATCGAACTTGAGGTGCATGAAGTACCCCACCACCATCACGAACTTGGCAACCGCCAGCGCCGCCAGCATGGGAATGAGGACTCCCCCGAGTGCCTCGATATAGGCGATGGCCACTTCGAGCGCGGTAAGGACTCCAAGGATGACGGCGATCTTCACGTACTGAGCGGGCGTGGGGTGGTGCTCGAGCTCGAGTTCCTCTTGAGGTTCGGCGTAGTCACTCATACTGGGACCAGGTAGACGACGGTGAAGATGATGATCCAAATGATGTCGACGAAGTGCCAGTAGAGGCCGATGAGCTCGACCTTGCGCGCGTCATCGGGGCCCAGCCTGCCGAACAGTGACAGGCCCACCAGCAGCAGCAACATGAGGATTCCGACCGTGACGTGCGCGCCGTGGAACCCGGTAAGGACGTAGAAACTCGACCCGAAGGTGCTCACGTCGAGACCCAGTCCCTTGTGGGCGAACTCGGTGAACTCGTAGATCTGGCCCCCGATAAAAACCGTGCCCAGCAGCGCAGTCGCCAGGAGCCACGCCCGCATCGCGCGTTCGTCTTTGCGCTGAGCGGACGACAACGCGAGGACCATCGTCAGCGACGACATCAGCAGCACGAAGGAGCTGACCGAGGTGTAAGGGATGTCATAGAGCTCCTCGGACGTGGGCCCATCTCCTGTGCCGTTGCGGTACAGAAGGTAAGTCGAGATCAGCGAACCGAAGAACAAACACTCGGACCCGAGGAACGCCCACATCGCCATCTTCGTGTTGTCGAGCCCCGTAGAAGTGTGGTGCTCGGGCGCAGCCGGAGTCAGCTCTCGAGTCCCCACTTAGTCCACCTCCGAGGGCTCGAGGGCCCACCCGAAGAGGCCGAGCAGCACGATCAAACCCCCGGCGATGATCAACGGCCAACTGTAGATGACGCCGTAGCCCATCACCGGCATGCCGAGCGCCGCCACGACGGGCCAAAGCGAAGGCGCCGGCAGGTGGATTCCGTGTCCGGGGTCGTGGTCGTGATCGTCTGGCCGGCCGGCGGCGACCGCCCCACCGGCGACCACGGGAGTCGCGTACTCGTCGGGCTTGACGACGTACTTGCGGTGCCAGAAGTCGTCGCGCGCCTTGACGATGGGGATCTCGGCGAAGTTGTACTCGGGGGCCGGCGACGGCGTCGACCACTCGAGCGTGCGGCCATCCCACGGATCGGCGCCGGCCTCTCTTCCCCTTCGTTTGGTCAGCACGGCGTTAAAGAAGAACACCGCGATGGACACGGCGATGGTGAAGGCACCCACCGTGGAAACGATGTTCCACAGGTTCCAGCCCATGCCGTCCGGATAGGTGTAGGTACGCCGCGGCATGCCCTCGAGCCCGAGAATGTGCATCGGACCGAAGGCGAGGTTGAAGCCGATGAACATGAGCCAGAAATGGAGCTTGCCCAGCCCTTCGCTCAGCAGCTTTCCGAACACCTTGGGCCACCAGTAGTAGAGCCCGGCGAAGAGACCGAAGATGGCGCCCCCGAACAGCACGTAGTGGAAGTGGGCGACGACATAGTAGGTGTCGGTCTGCTGAGCCGTGTGCGGAACGATCGCGTGAGTGACTCCTGAAAGACCGCCGATAATGAACATCGCCACGAAGCCGATCGCGAACAGCATCGGAGTGTTGAAGTGGAGATCGCCCTTCCACATGGTTCCGAGCCAGTTGAAGATCTTGATGCCGGTCGGCACCGCGATGAACATCGTCGACAGTGCGAAAGCCGAGTTGGCCACAGGACCGAGACCGACGGCGAACATGTGGTGCGCCCACACGCCCCAACCCATGAAGCCGATGGCGATACCGGCGAAGACGATGGCGGCGTAGCCGAAGATCGGCTTGCGGGAAAACGTCGGAAGCACGTCGGAGATGATGCCCATGGCCGGCAGGATCATGATGTAGACCTCGGGATGACCGAAGAGCCAGAAGAGGTGCTGCCACAGCACCGGGTCGCCGCCGGCCGCCGGGTTGAAGAAGTTGGCGTTGTAGACCCGGTCGAACATCAGCTCGAACAGCGCAACCGCGATAACCGGCATCGCGAACAGCAGCAGGAACGCCGTCACAAGCGTCATCCAGATGAACACCGGCATGCGCATCAGCGTCATCCCGGGCGCCCGCATGTTCAAGATCGTGACGATGAAGTTGACGGCACCGAGCAGCGAAGCAACGCCGAGGATCTGAAGGCCGAGCGAGTAAAACGTCATCCCGTTGCCCGGCAGCTCGGTGCTCAGCGGTGCATAGCCGAACCAACCACCGTCGGGGGCCCCGCCGAGAAAGAAGCTCGAGTACAGGAACAGGCCACCCATTAGAAAGACCCAGTAGCTGAACGCGTTGATGCGCGGGAACGCGACGTCGCGCGCGCCGATCATCAGCGGCGCCATGTAGTTCATGATCCCGACTCCGAGTGGCATCACGACGAGGAAGATCATCGTGAGCCCGTGCATCGTGAAGAACTGGTTGTAGGTCTCGGCGGTCAGCACAGCGCCGTTCGGAACCGCGAGCTGCGTGCGGATGGCGAGGGCCTCGAGGCCGCCGATCACGAAAAACATTAGCGCGGTGGCGCAATACATGATGCCGATCTTCTTGTGGTCGACCGTCGTGACCCAGCTCCACCATCCGGTGGTCGCCGTCGGTCTGCGGAACAGGCTTCCCTGAGCCGCTGCTGTAGCCATTAGCTCACTCCCTCAAAGACGAGCATGCCCTACTCGAGACTCTGTAGATAGGCGACAAGGTCGGTGATCTGATCTTCGCTGAGGTCCAAGGCCGGCATCTTCGAGCCGGGGCGTACTCCCGCGGGGTCGCGCAGCCACGCCGCCAGGTTGTCCGTGTTGTTCTCGAAAGTCGCCCCCGCGAAGGTGCTGCGGTCGGCGAAGTGCGTCAGGTTCGGTCCGATCTTGGGCTGAGCCTCCAGGCCGGGCTGCACTGCGTGGCAGGATGCGCACGCGTAGGCGTCGGCCCCGTCCTCGACCACGGTGCTCCTCACGTCGAAGTTCTCGGCGAAGATCTCCTGTCCGGCCCCCGCATCGCCGCTCGCGGTCTCGGCCGCCGGAGAGCTCTGCTCCTCGACCCACTCGTCGAAGTCGTCGGGGCTCTGCGCGAAGGCGACGATCCTCATGTTGGCGTGGCTCAGGCCGCAGAACTCCTTGCATTGGCCCATGTAGCGACCGGGTTCGTCGGCCTGGATCCTCAGAAAGTTGGTGTGTCCGGGGACGACGTCCTGAGTTCCTGCGAGACGCGGGATCCAGAAGCTGTGAATGACCTCGGCGAGGCCGTCGACGGGGTCGGTCTTCGCTCCCTGAATCTCGAGCACGATGTCCCGACCCGTCGGGATGTGCAGCTCGTTCGCCGTCGTTACGTTCTGGTCCGGGTAGTTGTACTCCCACCAGAACTGATGGGCGATGACCTCGATTCGCATCGCGTCGTCGGGCTGGTCTCCTTGCAACTCGAAGATCGTGCTCACCGTGGGCACCGCGAGACCCGCAAGAATCAAGGCGGGAATGGCCGTGAGAATGACTTCGACCTTCGTGTTGCCGTGAAACTGTGCCGCCTTGCGCCCTTCTTTATGGCGGAAGCGGATCAGAGCGTAAATCAGGGCCCCCTGGACGAGCACGAACACGATGACGGCGATGCCGAAGGTCACTCTCCACAAGACGTCGGCCGACTCCGAGAACTCGCCCGACGGGTTGAACACGGACTGGGGCGCATCGTCGGCGCCGGCGCACGCGGTCGCAGTCAGAACCAATAGGAAAAGGAGCGCGCCCCTCACGGCTCGCCGCGTGAACTTCCTGGAAAACGCCGGTCTCATCTTGGCCACTGCAGGCGCAATATATCCGACGCGAGCCCAGTAGCCTGATGTCAATGGCGACCGAAAACACGACCGTTTCCTGGTATCAGAATTCACTTTGGCGCAAGCGTGCGGCGATCGGCGTCGGCCTCGCGCTCGTCCTCGGTCTGACTGCGTTTCTGCTGTCGAAACCCGCCCCGGAGGGGCCCCGCAACGAAGACACCGGGCGCGTGGCCGCCCCCCAGTTCTCTCTCCCGCTTCTCAGCGGATCCGGCGAGTTGGCCAGCTCCGAGCTCGAGGGCAAGCCCGTGGTCGTCAACTTCTGGGGGTCGTGGTGCAAGCCCTGCGAGGAGGAGCTCCCCACCTTTCAGCAGACCTATCTCGACTACCAGGACGAGGTCGAGTTCGTCGGCATCAACATGCGGGACGACCCCGACGACGCCCGGGCGATGGCCGAACGCTTTGGCCTCACCTACCCGCTGGTCATCGGCGCCACCGAGCTCGAGTCCGAGTTCGGGCTGGTGGGTTACCCCACGACGGTATTCATCACGTCCGACTACGAGCTGCTCGACTCGGACATCGAGCCCAACGAGGGCCCGACGCTGCTCGGCGGCAAACAGGGGGGAACTTCGGGGCTTGGGGCCATCACCGCCGAGGAGCTCGAAGCTGAGATAGAAAAGCTGCTTGCCGCCGGCGAGGAGGGAGAGTAGCCAACATGGCCGGATCGATAGCAACGACAACCGGGCGCCGAACGCCGAGCTCGCTGCTCGGAATGATCATCTTCATCACTTCTGAGCTCATGTTCTTCGGCGCTCTGTTCGGGGCCTACTTCACGATCCGGGCGCAGGCGGGTGACTGGCCGGCGCCGGGGACGCCGCACATTGACGCGCTCCGCACGGCCGTCTTCACCGTCTTTCTGGTCGCCTCGTCGTTCACCCAGCACCTCGGCGTAGTCGCCATCCGAAAGGGCGACCGGCCCGGGCTGGTGCGCTGGATGGGCATCACCATCGCGCTGGGGCTGGTCTTTCTCGGGGGCCAGGCCATCGAGTACGCCGAGCTCTTCGGAGAGGGCTTCACCGTCGGCTCGAACGTCTTCGGAACGCTGTTCTTCACGATGACCGGCTTCCACGGACTTCACGTCGCCGGCGGGCTGCTCATGCTTGGAATCGTGGCGGCCAAGGCCCGGATGGGTCACTTCAGCGCGGACCACCATGGCCCCGCGGAGGCGGCGGGCTACTACTGGCACTTCGTCGACGTGGTCTGGATCCTGCTGTTCGTTGTGCTCTACATCCTGGTCTGAAAGCTGGGTCTGAATCCTGGGTCTGGATCCTGATCTGAGCCCGGCTCGGCGCGGCATGACGCAACCTTGTCGAGGGTAGAGCCGTCTTACCAACAGCGGCAGCGTGGCCGGCGGCAGTATCGACATGGAGGTGGGTCGTGGCACACGGGTCGGGTCGCAGGGATGCGGGCGCAAGCCGCCTCGCTCTCGGTTTGTTCAGCGCGGTCGTGGTCACTGCGCTCCTGGTCCTGCTGGAAGTCGCGCTCCTTCCCGCGCTGCGATCGGGGCGCTGAGCGGCCTGGGGGCCTTCTTCCTCTACCAGCGAGCCGGCAGGAAACCCGCGGGGAACTCGCGCCGGTCTATTGCGAGGCGGAGTCACGAGACCGGCGCGGGCTGGACGGAGCAGCAGACGGTGGCGGAGGTTTCGACGGAGGGGGCGGAGGAGACGGCGGAGGCTTCTGACCTCTCGGGGCTAAGAAGTGGACTGCGCGCCGCAGCAGCCCTATAAGGGTGCTGGTTCCTTTATTGTTGCGGTCGTATGGAGCAGCAGATGGCTACCTCAGCGCCCGACAAACGGCGGGCGAAGTTCCTGCTCGGCGGCGGCGTGATCGCGTTCGCCATCATCGGGCTGGTGGTGTTCGCGATGACCCGCCCCGGCTCGACCTCGTTCTACATGACCTCGAGCGAGCTTCAGGCGGCGGGCTTGTCTCCTCCCGGCGCCGACGTCAAGGTCACCGGCGAGCTCGTACACGACACCGTGGTCGAGGACGGCGTAAGGACGAGCTTCGACATCACCGACGGAGCTTCCCCGATCACCGTGACCACGGACACGACCCTGCCGGATGCGTTCTACAGCGACTCCGACGTGATCGAGATCATCGCCCAGGGCCGCTACGATGGAGACACCTTTACCGCCTCGCAGGTGTTCGCGAAATGCCCTTCGAAATTCAAGGCCGAGACGTAATGGCCTCACTCGCCGGCGCCCGACTGCGCAGGACCTAACGTGTCGCCGCTTCGGTCTCTCGCGGGACTCGGGCGACCCTCGTTGCTCGCAGCTCTCGTCTTTGCCCTGACCGCCATCGCCTTCTTTGTGGCCGCAAGCCGCAGCGGCCGCAAAGATCTGCGCGAGGCCGGCGCACGAGCACTCTACGCGACCTTTGGCTTCACGTCGCTCGCGACGTTTGCCCTGATCACGGCGCTCCTGGCGCGTGACTTCAGCGTCAACTACGTGGCCAACTACACGTCTCGGTCGTTGAGCGTTCCCTACACCATCAGTTCGCTCTGGGGGGGCATGGAGGGCTCGTTGCTGTTCTGGGCCATGCTCCTCACCGGCTTCTCCGCACTCGCGATCGCGAAGGCCCCCGCGCGCAACTCCAGGTTGGTCGGTTCGGCGGGCGCGGTGCTGATGTGCATAGCCGCGTTCTTTCTCTTCATGGTGGCCTTGCCCGGGGATCCGTTCGCTCCGGTGGCCGGAGACGTCCCGGTCGACGGACGTGGCCTCAACCCGCTGCTTCAGTCGCCCGGAATGGTGATTCATCCGCCTCTGCTCTACGCCGGGTTCGTTGGATTCTCGATCCCCTTCGCGTTCGCCGTCGGAGCGCTGTTCACGAAGCGCTTGGACGACTCCTGGTTTACATCGACGCGTCGCTGGACGTTGTTCGCCTGGACCTGTCTCAGCGTCGGCATCGTGCTCGGGGGGGCCTGGGCTTACACCGAGCTCGGCTGGGGCGGCTACTGGGCTTGGGACCCGGTCGAGAACGCCTCGTTCATGCCGTGGCTGACCGCAACCGCGTTCCTGCACTCGGTCGTCATCCAGGAAAAGAGGCGGATGCTCAAGGTCTGGAACGTGACTTTGATCGTGCTGACCTACGGTCTCGCCGTGTTCGGAACCTTTCTGACGCGCTCGGGTTTGCTGAGCTCGATCCACACCTTTTCCGAGGGACCGATCGGCAAGTACTTCCTGCCCTTCCTCGCTCTGTTACTGGTCGGCGGCCTCGGGATGGTCGCCTACCGCCTCGACGCTCTGCGTAGTGAAAACCGTCTGGATTCGTTGCTGTCGCGTGAATCAGCCTTCATCGCCAACAACGTGCTGTTCGTGGCAGCCGCCTTCACGGTGCTGTGGGGAACCATCTACCCGATCATCGCGGAGGTCTTCTCGGGAATCCGGCTGTCGGTAAGTCCTACATTTTTCAACACGATCTTCACTCCCATAGGCCTGGCCATCATCGCTCTGACCGGCATCGGACCTTTGATCTCGTGGCGACGCATGAGCAAGGGCTCGTTGGGGCGCCTGCTGCGCGCGCCGCTGGCCATCGGGGGCGGCACTGCGATCGTGTTCGGGCTCGCCGGAGTCACGAGCTTCGGTGCCCTGCTGTCGTTTGCACTGTGCGCCTTCACCGCGTCGGCCATCATCTCCGAGTTCGTGCGGGGCAGCCGCGTCTACAGGCGACGCGCCGGCATCGGAGTCCTCGGCTCGCTCGCTCACACGTTGATGCGCAACCGGCGCCGCTACGGCGGATACATCGTTCACCTCGGTGTGTTGCTGATCGTGATCGGGTTCGCCGGCAACGCCTTCAAGGTCGAACGCCGCGCCGAGATGAGCCCGGGAGACACGCTCGCAGTTGGTTCCTACACGCTCACCTACGGCGGACTGACCACCATGAGCACCCCGGAAAAGGACATCTTCGAAGCCCAGATTGCGGTGAGCCGGGACGACGAGGATCTCGGCGTCATGCGTCCGCAAAGAAACCTCCACCTCGCGCAGGGGCAACGCCAGAGCGAGGTGGCCATTCGCACGAATCCCATCGAGGACCTCTATGTCGTGATGACCGGTTTCGACTCGGACGAATCCGCCGTCATCCGCACGTTCGTGAATCCACTGACATGGTGGGTCTGGGCCGGCGCGTCCGTGATGCTCGCCGGCATGCTCGTCATCATGTCGGGCGCCTCCCCCGTGACGGCCACCGCACCGCAGAGAGCTCCGGCGCGCCGCGAGGCGGTGGTTGCGCGATGAGGCGCGTGGCGCTTGCTGCCCTCGTTGTCGTGACGCTGGTGGCGCAGCCGGCGGCCGCCCGGTCTCCTGAGGACCTTGCCAACGAGATCTCGAGCAAGGTCATGTCCCCCTACTGTCCCGGTGTGACCCTGCACGACTGTCCCTCGGAACAAGCGCTCGACCTGCGGGACGACATCGAGGTCTACGCGCGCGAGGGCATGAGCGAAGCGGCCATCATGGACCGGCTCGAATCCGACTTCGGTCCCTCGATCAGAGGCGAGCCTTCGTCGGAGGGGGCCGGCATTCTGGCTTGGATTCTTCCCTCGATGGCGGTCCTCGCCGGCGTCGGAGTGGCGTGGGTGCTGGTGCTGAGATGGTTCAGCCGCCGAGACGAGGACGGCGACCAGGAACCGCGGCAGCGGGGCGTGAGCTCGTCGCCCGACGAAAGGGAACTGCTCGACACCGAGCTACGTCGCCTGAGGCAGCAGTGGTGATCCCGGTGCTCGTGGTCGCAATCGTGGCGCTCACGGTGCTCGCGTGGGTTGCACTCCCGCTGCGGCGCGGCCCTCGCAGCGACGCGCCGCTACCCTCGCTCGAGCTGGAGGAGGCCGAGGCCGACAAGAGGTCGGCGCTGGTCGCCATCGTCGACATCGAGAACGAGCACGCCGTCGGCAAGCTCTCGCGGCCCGACTTGGACGCGCTGAAGGCCGAGTACGAGGCTCGGGCGCTGGAGGCGCTACGCCGGGCCGAAGCACTCCGAGAGGAACAGCCGCTATCGGCGAGCGGGGGCGAGGCCGACCAGCGATCGTCTCGACGATCGCGTCAGGAAGACCAGGGATCGTCTCGACGATCGCGTCAGGAAGAATGGCTCGATGACGACGAACTCGAGCTCGAGATCGCCGCGATCAGGGAGCGGCTGAGATGCCCATCGTGTGGAGCGGCACGCGCCCCGGGCGAATCCTGCGACCGGTGCGGCGCCTAACCGCGCTCCTGGGGGTGCTCGCCTTCGCCGCCCTTCTGCTCCCGGCCCCCACTGCCGTGGCGCAGGGAGACGAGGTCGGAACGATCACCGGCACGGTCACGAACGGGACGACCGGCGAACCACAGGGTGGCGTCGCCATCAGGCTGCTCGGAGGCTCGCAGGACGACGAGGGCAACTTCCGACAGGACGTCGAGGCCGACACGATCACGGACGGCAAAGGCCGGTTCGAGTTTCCCGAGCTTCCGGCGGGTCAAGACCGCGCCTACACACTCGACGCCCGCTTCGACGGAGGTAATTTTCCCGGAGGCGTGGTCACGATTGCCTCGGGCGGGGACGTCATCGAGATCACCCAGCGGGTCTGGAACACCACGACCGACCCTCGCTCGATCGTGATCCAGAACAACAGGATGTTCCTCCTGAAAGGCGAGGACGGCGCCAGCATCGTCGAATCGTTCGAGATCGTCAACGTCAGCGACGAGGCCTACGTGGGTCGCGGGGCCGGCTTGGCGGGACCGCAGAACGAAACGGGGGCCGGCTCGGCGGGACCGCAGAACGAAACGGGGGCCGGACAGGCGAGTGGGAGTGCCGGCGAGCCCATCCCGAGCCTCTCATTTTCGTTTCCCGAAGATGCTCGGAGGGAGGGCATCCAGATCGTCGACTCGGACCTCGACATCCCGCAGCTGCTCGACACCGAGACCGGGATCAGCATCACCAGCGCGGTGCCCCCAGACGAGACCAACATCACCTTCGCCTACAGCCTTCGAGTGAACACGGGACAGGTCGATCTCAGCCGGCGGGCGTTGTACCCGACGCTCAACTTGAGCGTATTGGCCGAGCCTCCCTTCGTAATCGACTCCACGCGCCTGGTGGCCGACGGTGAGGCCACCATCGATGGCATCACCTACAAGCAGTACAGCAGCCGGGACACGATCACCGAGGGCGACTCGATACCGATACTCGGGACCGCGCGGGGAGACGGCGACTCCGCGCTGACTTTCGGGGCGCTTGCGGCCGCCGCGCTTTTGATCATTCTTCTCGTCCTCGGCCTACTGCGCTCCCGCGCCACGCGACAGGTCGCACGCGAGCCGGCGAAGCGGGAGCCCGGGCCACCTGAGGCGCGCGCCGACCTGCTCGTTGCGATTGCGCAGCTCGACCTCGAGTACCGCGACGGCCAGCTGGACGAGGACGAGTGGAAGGCGAAGCGAGGGCAGCTCAAGGCGAGACTGGTGAAGGTCGGGGCGACGGAGCCCGCCTCTTGATCCATCTTCGGGGGCTCACGGTCAGCTACGGCACCACCATGGCGCTGCGACCCACCGATCTAACCCTTTACGAAGGCGTCACAGGGTTGTTCGGCCCCAATGGGTCGGGCAAGTCCACGCTGTTGCGCGTGCTCGCGGGGTTGCTCGCACCCAGCCGCGGCTTTGCGCTGCTCGAGGATACGCCCATCCGCTCCTCGGACGAATCAATCCGCCGCCGCATCGGTTACGTGAGCCACAGCTCGGGACTTTATGGACGGTTGACCGTGGGCGAGAACCTGACTCTGTTCGGCCGGCTCTACGGCGTCGCGTCCGCGCGCGTCGATGAGGTGCTCGAGCTCCTCGACCTGAACGACCGGAGGAACACCTCGGTCGGGCACCTCTCGGCCGGGTTGAAACGGCGCGCCGCGGTGGCGCGTGCGGTGCTTCACGAACCCGACGTCTTGCTGTTGGACGAGCCCTATGCCAACCTCGACGACGACGCGAGCGCGCGTGTCTCCGACGCGGTGAAAGCATGGCGGGCCCCCGGGCGCGCGGCGATCATCGCGACGCACGGAGCGAAGAGAGTCAAGACCTTCGCCGACGCTAGCCTCATCGTGCAGCGGGGGCGCGTCATCAGCTACAGACGGCGGACCGAGACCGGCTACGAGGTTGCCCGGTGACGGCTGGCCAGACGGCCGAGAGCGGCTTCTTGTCGAAGACCGCGCTGCTTGTTCGCAAGGACCTAATAGTTGAGGCGCGCGGCCGGGACACACTTCCACCCATGCTCGCGTTCTGTCTCACGGTCACGCTGCTGCTGGCCTTTTCGCTACCCGGTAACACGGCCATGCGCGGCGCGGTGTCGATCCCGGGCGGAACGGTGGCGCTGGCAGACGTCATCGCCGGCTTTTTGTGGATCACGGTGCTGTTCGCCGGGCTGATCGGCTTCGCGCGCACATTCGAGGTCGAGCGCGACGAAGGGGCGCTCGACGCGCTCCTGCTCGTGCCGCTGGATCGCTCCGGGCTGTACGCGGCCAAGGCGGTGAGCAACCTCGTCTACATCGTGACGGTTCAGGTCCTTCTCGTTCCCGTCTTTGCGCTGTTCTTCTCGCTGGGACTGGGTGCAGGCTGGTTCGTCCTCGCTCTGGTGATCGCTTTGGTCGACATCGGCTTCGTCGCAGTCGGTACGCTGTTCGCGTCGCTGGCCGCCCAGACCCGCAGCCGGGAGCTGATCCTGCCGATCCTCGCCCTGCCGGTACTCGTGCCGATCTTCATCGCCGCGGTCGAGCTCACCTCCGATCTATTCGCGGGCGGGGGGCTAGAGACGGTCGCCGCCCGCGGCTGGTTCGGGGTGTTGATCGTGTTCGACGTGGTCTTCGCCACCGTCGGGGCGCTCGCGTTCGAGTTCGCCATCGACTAAACCGCATCACATCAAAGGCGCCCACTGATTCAGTTGCGTCGGCAATGCTCCGATAACAAGCACGATGACCAGACGCGGACTGGGTGGGAAGACGAGGGGACGCACCGACCACAGGGCTCTGTGGGCGGACCGTCCACTCAAGTGGAAGGGCATACTCGTTGTCACGGTGCCCTTGGCCGCGCTGTGCCTCTCCACGCTCTTCTTCGGGATCTCGTTGTCGCGCGCGAAGCAGGCCGAAGACGCGGTGGTTCGTAGCCTCGAGGTCCAATACCAGATCCAGCAGGTCACGACGCTCCTAGCGGATGCGGAGACCGGAGTCCAGGGGTACGTCTCGACCGGCAAGCGCTTCTTCCTGGAGCCCTATTTCGAAGCCGTCTCGGATCTGTCCCGCGAGCAAGCCGAGCTCGGTCAGCTCGTCGACGACAACCACACGCAGGCCGTACGAAGCGACCGGCTCGGGCGCCTGGCCGGAGGGGCGTTGGACGTCCTCGATCGGCTGAGGGCCCACGGTTCGGGGACCGAGGTAGAGGGATCGTCGATGACCTCGCTTCTGCAGTCGAGCAACGTGAGCACCGGTGCGGTGCGCGTGGTACTCGATCAGATGAGCGCCGAGGAGGCGGGGCTCCTGGCCCAACGGAGAGAGAGCCACGAGCAAGCCGATCGCTGGACCTGGGCGATGCTGTTCGTCAGCCTCGGACTCGGCCTGCTCGGAGGCATCCTCGCCGTCTTGCTCTTCGCCTCGGGCATCGCGACCCGCATCGGCGCTCTGAAGCGCGGAGCCAACCGTCTCGAACGAGGTGCCATGCCCGACGAGACCATGCCGGCAGGCCGGGACGAGATCGGCGACCTGGCGCGGGCCTTCGAGGAGGCCGCAGGCCTGCTGATCGAGCGAGAACGATGGCTCGACCTCGCACTGCGTGGGGGCAAGGCCATGGCCTGGGAGCTCGACTGCGCCACCCTCGAGATGAGCTACAAGGTGAACCCGGACCTTCTTGCAGCTCTCGAGCTCGACGAGGCCACACTGCCGACCACCCTCGGCGGGTGGCTCGAACTGATCGATCCCGAGGACGTCGACGCCGGTACCGAGGCCTACGAGCGCGCCCTCGCCGAGGGCACCTATCAGAGCGATCTTCGTATCCTACGCAACGACAACGTCTACTGGCTGTCGAGCTCGGGGCGCCTCGAAGACGCGCGCGACGGCCGAGGATCCCGGCTCGTGGGGGTCATGCGAGACATCACTGCAGAGAAACGGTCCGAAAACTTGCTGCGGAATCAGGCCCAGCTCATCGACCTCGCGACCGACCTGATCATGGTGCGAGAGCTCGACGGCCGCCTCCGCTTCTTCAACGAGGCCGCGCAAACCGCCTATGGCTGGTCGCAGGACGAGGTAAGAGGCCGCGGTGCGCACGATCTGCTTCTCACTAAGTGGCTGGACTCGACCTTGCCCGGAGTCGACAAGGCGTTGCTCGAGGAGGGCCACTGGGAAGGCGAGCTCGAGCACACCACGCGCCGAGGCCAGCGCATCATCGTGTTCAGTCGTCAGGTTCTGAGGCGGAACGCGGCGGGAGCGCCGGAGGCGGTGCTCGAGATCAATACCGACATCACCGCGCGCAAACAGGCGGAAGAGCGGCTCCGTCATCAGGCGTTCCACGACCCTCTGACGGACCTCGCCAACCGCGAGTTGTTCTCCGACCGCGTGCAACACTCGCTCACCAGGCTGGCGCGCAAAGACGGGCGCGTGGCCGTCATGTTCATCGATCTCGATGACTTCAAGGTCATCAACGACAGCCTCGGTCATCACGCCGGCGACGAGTTGCTGGTCGAGGTCGGGCACCGCATCCGTGGCTGTCTGCGGCAGGCCGATACCGCCGCCCGCCTGGGAGGAGACGAGTTCGGCGTTCTGCTCGAAGATGTCGACAACAACTCCTCCCCCGGACTAGTGGCCCAACGCATCCTCGAAGAACTCGGTCGCCCCCTGGGGATCCAGGACCACGAGGTCTCGGTCTCCGGCTGCATCGGCATCACCACTGCGGCCCCAGCCGACGGGCTCAGCGCAAGCGACCTGCTGCGCAACGCGGACGCCGCCATGTACTCCGCCAAACAGAAGGGCAAGGGGCGCTTCGAGATCTACGAATCTGGGATGCACGCTCTTGCGGTCGCCCGGCTCGAGCTGGAGAACGAGCTGCGGGGCGCCGTCAACCGCAACGAATTCACGCTCCACTATCAACCGATCGTCGCCCTGGCCACCGGCCGGCCCACGAGCGTCGAAGCGCTGGTGCGGTGGCACCATCCGACCCGAGGGTTGGTGCCCCCCAACGACTTCATTCCCCTGGCGGAGGAGACCGGCCTCATCATTCCCATCGGTCGTTGGGTGCTCGAGACCGCCTGTCGCGACATGGTCAGGCTGCGCGAGCTCAGCCCTGAGTGCGAGTCTCTCGGATTATGCGTCAATCTCTCACCGAAGCAGCTCAGATACTCGGGAGTCATCGAACACGTCGTTGCGGCCCTCGAAAACTCGGGACTGCGCGCGAGTGATCTGACGCTGGAGATCACCGAAACCGACATCATCAGGGACGCCGAAACCGGGATGTCGCAGCTCGCGAAGCTCAAGCAGCTCGGGGTCAGAATCGCGGTGGACGACTTCGGGACGGGCTACTCGTCCCTCAGCCACCTGCGGGACTTGCCCATAGACGTGCTCAAGATCGACCGGTCGTTCATCGGAAACCTGGCGAACCCGGAGGACTCGGCCATCCCGCATGCGATCGTGACTCTGGCGCAGGCGCGAGGCCTCATGACCGTCGCCGAGGGCGTCGAGACCGAGCTTCAGGCAAAGTGCCTCCAGGATCTGGGTTGTCACGCGGGCCAGGGCTTCCACTGGGCCAGACCGTTGGTGATGGAGCAGGTGGAAGCGTTCATGAGCGCCACGTCCAACCGGCTGGACAGGGATCTCATTACTCGCATACCTGGGTAACCTGAGGGGGCGCCGGCGCAACACTCGCCGGCGCCTTTACATATGAGAAGAACATTCGGACTAGTCGTCGTGCTTTGTCTCGCCGCGGTCGCCTGCGGGGGCCCTGCGGACGCGCCCCGGGGCGGCAACCTGGTGTCCGAGGCCTCGGCCGAAGGGGGCATCACACTGCCCCAGCCACTCGATGCGACGCCGGCTTACCTGCTGGCCCCGGAGACGGAAGCCGGCCCGAATGACCTCGCGCGGCTCGAGAGAGTGCCCGGCGTCGAGATCGTCGTGCCCGCGTCGATGCGGCGCGTGACCGTCGAGGGTCCCGGGGGCGCCCAGACCCTGCGCGTGGCGGCGATCGACCCGTTGGAGTACCGCTCGGTCGCTCCCGAGTCGTCGAGTGAGGCCGAGTTCGTGTGGACTTCGCTCCTCGGCGGGGAGGCGGTGCTGACCTTCGAGGCGGCGGAGAGGCTCGGGATCGACGGCGGCGGAACGATCACGATCGAGGGCGCCGCGGACATCGAGGTAGGCGCCTTCGCCGACAACCAGACGCCCAACATCGCCGACGTGGTGGTGGATCGCAGCGTCGGTCACCAGATGAGTTCGACGGCCGACCCCCTGCTGACCGTCGGCGTGGCGCCGGGCACGCCGCTCGACGCGCTGGGGGCCGAGCTGAAAGAGGTTCTGCCGGGCGCCAGACTGGTGCCACTCATCCCCCCGGAGCTCACCTCGAACCCCGACCCGAGTGTGGGTGACGGCAGCGCCGGGGGCGGGGTTATCGGGCGGATGAACTTCAAGGTCCTGGACAAGGGTTCCATCAGGCCCGATCCGGACTGGGTCACCTCCAACATCGCAACCTCGACTGTTCCCATCGTCGGCGAGGTGAGCTGCCACCGGCTGATGATGCCGCAATTGCACGCAGCTCTGGGCGAGATCGAGGCCAAGGACCTGGCCCCCCTCATTCGCTCCGACGACTACGGCGGTTGCTACGTCCCGCGCTTCATCGACCGCAACCCCGAGCTTCCGCTGTCGATGCACGCGTTCGGGCTCGCGATCGACCTCAACGTCTCGACCAATCAGCTCGGGACCGTGGGCGACCTCGATCCCCGGATCGTCCGCATCTTCGAGCGCTGGGGCTTCACCTGGGGCGGCGCGTGGACGCGCCCAGACCCCATGCACTTCGAGCTCGCCCGTCTGGTGGAGACCGGCTGACGTACGACGCCGCCCCCGCCGAGATTCTGAGCGCGCGACGCCGTCCCCCTAGAAGGGTCCGCCACAGGATAAGAAGCGCGATTCCGGCGAGGCAGCGTCGTCAATGGCAAGGAGGACGACCGAGGCGTACCGGAGGGTACGTCGAGCGGAGGACGACGCCGCCAGTGGCGGCGATGGCCGTTGGAATCGCCTGA
>JALZIB010000122.1 GCA_030860505.1 Actinomycetota bacterium | reverse complement strand
TGCATTCCGATGGAGGGCATGGCGATGGTGCCCAGTGGCGAATTACTGTCACCGCGCACGGCGAACGGCATCTTCGCCTTCTTGACATCGGCTTTCGTAACCGGTGCATCGGAGGGCTCGCCGTTGTTCAGTTCCTCGAGGAGCCGCTCCACCTTGGGTTGCGGCGACTCGGGGGCGGCCGACTGATCGGAGCTACCGTTGGTTGCTCCGTCCGAGTTGGACGGTCCCGTATATGCGAAGGCAATAACTGCCAGAAGCAGCACTGCCACCACGCTGGCGATCAAGGCGGAACGTTTTAGATGCATTGTCCTGAATACGGATGTGACCCCTCAGATGGATTGTTTTCGCGCGCGTTCTGCTCCGGCGCCACAGTGGCCCAATACACGTTGCTGTTTCGTTTCGAACCGATTGCATGACATTGAAGCTGGGTATTACTGCCACATCTCTAGTACTCCTCTTGCTCGCATCCGCGTGCGGCGCGAATGACGACACGCAATCGAGTGGTGCACCTGAACAGAACGACACCGAAACCGAGAGCCCTTCGCCCGTCGAACAAGAAAAGGACGACACAGACGCCGAGGACGACGACACAGACGAGAAGCAGGCGACCAAACAAGCTGAGGTCATCGACACCGCCTTCTTGCCCAAGAAGCTAACGATCACCGCAGGCAGCACCGTTATGTGGAAGCAGACCGGCCGGCAAGCGCACTCGGTCAGCTCCAGCGACGGCGACTTCGACTCCTCCCCCGATTGCAGCGCTCTGGAGCCCGAGGGATGTCTTGGCGAGGGAGACTCGTTCAGCCACGACTTCGACGAGCCGGGAACCTACGACTACTTCTGCCGGATCCACGGCCTGCCCGACGGAACGGGCATGACGGGCACCGTTACCGTAAAGGGCTAGCGCGCGCTACTCGGCTTCGGCCAACAAGGCGTTGACATCGAGTGGCTCTAGCAGCAGACGCAGGTTGCCGTGCTGGTCGCGCGGCCACTCCTCTGGTGGCCTGTCGTAGTAGAGCTCGATGCCGTTGTGATCGGGATCGTGCATGTAGATCGATACGTTTGCACCATGATCGCTCGAGCCGTCGATCCCCCAGTCCGCGTCGAGCACTCGCTTAACCGCGTGGGCGAGGTCACCGCGAGAAGGATAGATAATCGCAAAGTGGTAGAGGCCCGCGGCCTCGACGGGTGCGGGACCGAGCCCCTTGCTGTGCCACGTGTTGAGCCCGAGATGGTGGTGATAGCCGCCGTAGCTCATGAACGCGGCCTCGTCGCCGTAGCGCGCGGTCACATCCATGCCGAGCACTCGTTCGTAGAATTCGACCGAACGCTCCAGTTCGGTGACCTTTAGGTGCACGTGCCCGATCTGCGTCTCGGGCGCAACTCGTCTCTCCACGGTGACCTCCCTCGGGACGGTTTCCTCGAAAGCCAACGGCGCAGCGCTAGGGGCAACTCCTAAGACCGAAAGTAACGCTCCGTCCACGCGCTCGAAAGGCGGGCGCGCCCACCCCGTCTAGCGGTAAAGAAGTCACCACCTGCGCGCTCATCCCGCGCGAGCTCTTCGAAGTTCAGAAGTTCCAAGATCTTACGTCCCGCCAAAGGTAGTCATTTGCCCCCGAACGGTGTTCGCTCGCCAACCCGCTCGCCAGGACCTCCTCACCCGCATGTAGCCACGCGCGCAGAAGGCTGCCGCTCTTCTCCGTGTAGGCCGACGGGGCTCAAGGCTCAATCCTTTGACGAGATGACAAGACTCATACAGCAGATCCGAAGACTACTTCGCCGTCACGTCGATCTCGTGAATGATGGGTGGCTCGAACGAGACGTGGTTTGGCTGCGCCGCCTCGACCGCAAGCGAACGCTCCCCCGCGTCGAGCACGACCGTCAGCACCTCTGTCATCTGCATCGACACGAGCTCGCCGTCGACGTAGATGTGCATGTCACCGAGTTCGTCGGGCGGCAACTCGCCTGGGTCGATCTCATAGGAGATCTCGATCTCCTCGTTCGCCGGCAACGTTTCGCCCTCGGATGGCGACGTGATCTCGATGCTCGCTCCGCCCGGGGTTTGTTCGGACGACGCCGCGGGCTGCTGGGCATCCTCGCCGCCCATGGTGAAGGCAAGCACCCCCGCCCCCAGCGCGACCACGACCAACGCGAAGCTCACCGCCGGCTTGACGGCCTTCTGGAAGAAAAAGACGATGCCGAGAACGACCATAGCGGCCGCGATAACCATTAACTCGAGATCGGGCCCTCCCACTCCGAGCGTGTGGGCTAATAGCACTCCGTCTCCCTTCATAGTTCGTCGATCCTCGCAATCATGTGACTAGTGGTTGTGACAGCAGCCACAAGGTCGTAATGGTGAACACGGACATCAGCGCGGTCAGTGCGTACTGGCTCTTCACCGCGGCGCCGTGCGAACGACCCAAGCGCACCGCTCCTCGGTGTGCCGCCAAGACCCCAAGGATATGTCCGCCGACGATCAACACGATCTCGATAAACCACACCAACGCGGGAGAGGGAAAGAAACCCTGCAGGGCGTCGCCGGTGCCCAGCAGGTTCCAGCCCTGGCCGAAGGGGTCGGACAGGCCCCGCAGGATGAGCGGCAGGCCGGTGAGGACCAAAGGCGCGTTGTGAGCCAGCACGTAGGCGATCCCGATCGGGATGAGCGACCATCCGAAGCGGCGGGACATGTCATCGAAGCTGAGGTCGCGCCCGATGAACCGCCGGGAGGTCCACACCGCCGCCAGAAAGGGGAGCAGAAAGATGAGGGTGAAGGCGAGCAGCGCGATCGACTCGACCAGGATGTCGCTGGCGTTGCCGAGACCCACCGCGTCCCGGAACTCGGTCCACCCCACGGTCTCGCGCACGTTGTCGAGCGTGGTCGAGGCCAGCAGCACGAACAGCGCGGCGTAGAGACCGCGCGGCATGGGGCGGTCCTCATCGAGCGCGCGTATCCAACCCCGGTAGTAGAGACCGTCGTCCCTCAGCTCGAAGGGGGCGAGGCGCTCCGCGAAGCCGAACAGAATGGCCAGTGGATCGACGGTCGACCAGGCATCCCCGAGCGACGCCCGCAGAGTCAACACGAACAGTGTGTAGGTGAGCAGCGCGACGACGATCCAAAAGGAGTCGAATCCGACACCCGAGACGAGCTCGAACCAAAACAGCAGGTAGATGGCCACCGGCGCGAGCCACCACATCGACTCCACCCGCCTCTGCATCGTGAGGTTCGGACCGGCCTCCTCCGTCCGATAGGCCCGCTCGAGTGTCGCCCACGGGTCGGCGCGCCTCCAGGTTCCCGCGACCACTGCACCAACGGTGACGGTACCGATGACGAGGCCGACCCAGAAGAGCAGCGCGGCGAGACCGAGCCCATCATCGGCACCGAAGGCCCCGGCGGCAAGAGTCAAAGCCAAGAAGAAGACGCCGCTGAAGGTCAGCAGGCGCGACGTCACGAGAGCCACGGTCGTGCCCCCGATACGCCTGGCGGGCGCCGGCTGTGCCGAGTTCCTGACGAGCGCGCGTAGCAGGAATGACGCCGCGACCGTCGCCGCCGCCCCGCCGAGATAGAGCCACAGGGGCAACGGCGATTGGTAGACCCGGCCCACGCCGTGGGCCATGAGGAGTTCCTCGGTCACTATCCTGCGGTCTTTGCCCTCACGAGGGCGGCGAGTCCGACAAGCGCAACTGCGCCGATGACAACCGGCAGCACTGGGAAGCCACCGTCGTCCGAGTCGGATGCCGGGTCGGTATCGGCCGCGCGCGCGCCGTCGTCCTCGACCGGGGCGTCGTCGTCGGCATCGGTCTCGGCTCCGTCTTCATCGGGTGGCGTCTCTGTGGGTTCGGCCTCGTCGTCGCCACCGCCTCCGCCGCAGCTCGCAGCGCCCTCGACCGTGAAGCTCCAGTCATCTTCCGTGAGGTGCCCGTCGACGGCCGAGATCACGCGGTACGCGGCCCTCCAGCGGCCGGGTTGTGCGTCGCCCACGGCCGCATTCAGTGTCTCGTCCTTGACCGAAATGTTCGACGCGACCTCTTGGCCACAGCCGTCGGTGATCGAGATCTGCGAGTCGGGCGTCGGCGGCTCGGTGAGTGTCACGGAGACAAGGTTCGGCATCGCGACCTCCGCCTTGTTCTTCGGATCCGTCTTCACGGTCTCGCCGTGCGCGAGCGCCGTCCCTGCACCGAAACACAGGGTGACGAGCGCAACTACGGCGGACCAGCCTGCTTTGTTCATCAGACATCACTTCCTCTCTACGGTGTGTGGGCGTCGTCGCCCACCTCTGGTCACGTAAAGAAGAAAGCGGGGGGTGCTCGTTCGTGAGTGTTTGCGATGCCGATGCGGGAGATGACTCGAACGCTGCGGGGCACGAAGCTGAGCGCAACCTTGCGCACCGGCGCGTACCACCGCGCTCGGGTGGTCAGCGCCGCTCCGGCCCGGGAAGCAACGCGCAACACGACGACTCCGAGCGCCGCCGTGACCATCAACAGGGGCAGGGCCAACCAGAACGCAGGTTCACCGAGCAGCAGCAAGAGTTGCTGCGGGCCCTCGACGGCTCGTTCGATCGACTCGAGAGCGACGAAGGTCAGCGCCTGGATACCCATGAGCCGTCCCCAGGTCGCTGTGGCCGACGACGCCCCGGTGCCCGCGCGTCGTCCGAAGGCCACCTGCATTCCGATTGCGATGACGACCCCGGCGAGCGCCAGGAGGACCGCGACGTCCCAGTAGCCGTGGCCCGAGCTCTCGAGCACGTGGGCGCGCACCTCGTTCTGGGAGTGGGCCAGACGGTAGGCGAGGACGTGGGCGGCCACGACCCCTGCTGCGCTGATGGCCGTGGTGGCTCCTCTCGCCAGTCCCTGGTTGCTCGTCACGGATCCTTTCTCGTCCTAAATGACGGCCCCGTCCGACAAGGGCCACCTCTTTGCCTATCAGACCTCGTATCTAAGTGCGACCCCGGCGAGCTCCTCGTAACGAACCCCCGACGGGTGTAGGTGGCTGCGGAAGAGAACCAGGCGATCGACCGGGAACCGTCGCGTCTCCACCGCGACGGGTTCGGCCGCGACACTTTCGACGGATTCCGGGAGCTTGAAACGGGCGAGCGTCACATGAGGGGTGAAGGCGCGCTTCTCCGGCGTGAAGCCGAGCGGCTCGAGGGCCGAGTCGAGGGCGGACGCCAGTCTCTCGAGGAGCCGCTGCGGGTCGTCGAGACCGAGCCACAGCACGCGCGCCCGCCGCCTCGAGGGAAAGGCGCCCAGGGGGCCGAGATCGAGGTCGGCGGGCGCGTGGGCCCGAGCCACGGCCGTCACTCGCTCGGAGATGTCCTCGAGCCGGTCGGCGTCGGCCCACCCGAGGAACTTGAGCGTGATGTGGCGGTTGTCGGGGGCGGTCCAGCGAGCCCGCTCGAGCTCGGGCTGCAATCGACGCACCAGCGCGGCCACCACCTCGCGCTGCTCCGGTGGGAGCACGGCCGCGACGAACAGCCTCAACTTCTCGGGCGTCACGGGGCGGGCGACTCCTGAACCAGGCGCCGTGCGAGATCGAGGGCGGAGTTGACCGCGATCGTCCTCATGTTCGCCCGGTTGCCGTAGCCCTGGACGAAGCGAGCCTCGCTTCTGCCCGCGCCGTAGGCCCCGACGAAGATAGTTCCCGGCTCCTTGCCCTCCTGCGGGGTCGGCCCCGCCACTCCCGTGGTGGAGATCCCGATATCCGCCCCGAAGTGGTTGGCTGCAGCCACGGCGAGAGCTGCGGCGCACTCGGCGCTCACCGCACCGTGGCGCTCGATGATGGCTGCGTCCACTCCGACTACGTCTCGCTTGGACGCGGTCGAGTAACAGACGAGCGAGCCCAAGAAGAAGTCGCTCGCCCCCTCCGCCTCAGTGAGATTCGCCCCCAAGAGCCCGCCCGTCAGCGACTCTGCGGTCGCCACCGTCACGCCCCTGCCGCGCGCCACCGACGCGAACACCCCGACGACCGTGTCCGCTCCCGGTTCGAGTGCCGCCTCGCCGAGGCGCTTCCTGATGGCGGCCTCGACCGGGCGAATCAGCGCCTGGGCGTCGTCCTCGGTGCGGGCCTTGGCCGTGAGGCGCACGCGCGCGCTGCCTCCCCCGGCGAGAAAGGCAATCGTGGGATTGCTTTGAGCGGCGTCGATATCGGCGATGGCGGCGGCCAGGGCCGATTCTCCGAGGCCGACCGTCAGGACATGGCGGCTGACCGTCACGACGTCGCCCGCGCGCTCACGCAGCGTCGGCAGCACGGTCTCTGCGAGCATCGCCTCCATCTCCCACGGGACTCCCGGCAGGCAGAAGATAAGGGCGTCCCGATCGTCGAGATAGAAGCCGGGGGCCGTTCCCTGCGGCTCGATAGGAGTCGCCCCCTCCGGTAGATCCGCCTGCTTGAGGTTGGACTCGGGCATCCCTCTCCCCCGCCGCTCGAAGAAGCTACGGATGAGGTCGGCAAGGCGTTCGTCGCGCACCAGACGGCGTCCGGTTGCGGATGCCACGGCAAGCGCGGTGATGTCGTCCGAGGTCGGGCCGAGCCCGCCGGTGATGATGACCGCGTCGGCCCGCTCCGCCGCCGTCACGATGGTGTCTCTGATGCGCTCGAGGTTGTCGCCCACGACCGTGTGGAAGTGGACGTCGACGCCGATCGTGGCCAGCGCTGTCGAGATGTCCCTGGCGTTCGTGTTGACAATCTGGCCGAGCAGCAACTCGGTACCGACGCCGATTATCTCGGCTCTCAGGACACGACCCCCAGTTTCATTGTCTCGAGCGTACCCGTCACCACGCGCCCCGCGCCCCTTGCTCAACCTAGGATGACCGCCATGCTTCGCCCCGCCGCCCGCATAGACGTGCTGTCGATCATGGACCAGGAGCGCGCCGAGTTCGTGCGCTTTCTCGGCTCGCTCAGCGACGAGGACCGAGCGACGACGACCGCCCGCGAGGGCTGGACGGTCGCCGACGTCGCCGTTCATCTACTCGGCGACGATCTTTTCTTTCTGTCCCGCTGCCGCGACGCCCACGAGACCTCCGAGTTCGGCTCGGCGGAGGAGTGGGACGAGCTGGTGGGCCGGCTCGACGACCTCAATGACCGCTGGGTGGGGGCTGGACGCCGGCTCAGCGCCCGGCTCGTCGCCGAGCTGCTCGAGGTCACAGGGAGGCTCGGTGCGGAGTTCCTGACGAGCGTCGACCCGGCGGCGCCGGGCGAAGTCGTGTCGTGGGCGGGGCCACAAACGTCCCCCTGGTGGCTCGTGTCGGCGAGGGAGTTCTCCGAGCGCTGGGTCCATCACCAGCAGATCCGCGACGCGCTCGGACGCCCGGGATTGAACGGCCCCAGCTTCGTCGCCCCGATCCTCGCCACCGCGATGCACGGGGTGCCCTACGCCTACGCGGATCTCGATGCTCCCGAGGAGACCACCGTCGCCATCGACGTCACGGGCCGTGCCGGTTATAGCTGGGCGGTTCGCCGGGAGGCGCAGGGCTGGAAGCTGTACGAGGGTCTCACCCGCGATGCGACCACGCGCCTGACGCTCGCCCAGGACACCGCGTGGCGGTTTCTGGCGCGGATGCTGCCTCAATCCGAGGCGAGGCCCAAGGTGACCATCGAGGGTGAGCAGGCTTACGCCGAGCCCTTCTTCGATGCGGTCTCCGCCATCGTCCGGCGTCGGTAACGCCATGCGAGCGTCCCATCCGGCGACGTGCGGTCGTTGCTGTCGGGCGGTCCGGCCGGCCAGAGGGCCTGCAAAGGGTCTGTCCTCCGAGATCGTGCGGTCCTTGCTGCGTTTGGGGCGCCCAGCAGCCATTTGGCCTCACTCACCACCCAATGAGAGTTTCGGGGCCCTCCCACGGGCGGGCGGGTCGTGCAGCGCCCGGCTACGTCTCGTGCTTGCCGGTGAGGTCGGCGCCCACGGCCTCGGTGATGCGAACGTCGACGTAATCGCCGACGTGCAGGTGCGCGTCGCTATCGAAGGTGATCTCGCCGTCTATCTCGGGGGCTTCGCGCTTGGAGCGACCGACCCACACGCCGTCGTCGCGGTCGAAGCGCTCGACGAGGACCTCGAAGCGGCCCCCCACCAACGAGCGGGCGCGACGCTCCATGGCCAGATCCGCGCTGCCCTGGACTCGCTCGGTGCGCTCGCGGGCAACCAACGGATCGACCTGCTCGGTCATGTCGTTGCCGCGCGTGCCCTCCTGCGGGCTGTAGGTGAATACGCCGATCCAGTCGAGATCGCTCTCGCCGACGAACGACTCGACCTCGGCCGCGTGTTCGTCGCTCTCCCCCGGAAAGCCCATGATGAACGTGGAACGGATCCCGGCCAGCGGATCGGCGCCGCGAATACGGCCGATGATGGACTCGAAACGCTCTCGGCCTCCCCAGCGTCCCATTCCTTTCAGGACGGCCGGCGCGACGTGCTGCAACGACAGATCGAAGTAGCTGACGATGACCTCGGAGTCGAGAATCGAATCGATGAGCTCGTCCGTGACTCCCTGGGGGTGCAGGTACATGAGCCGCAGTCGCCGCAGACCCTCGATGCGCTCGAGTCGACGAAGGAGCGACGTCATGTTGCCCTCGCCGGAGTCTCGTCCCCACATGACCGAGTCCTGACTCACGAGCGACAGCTCGGTGACGCCAAGGTCCACGAGATGACGGGCCTCTGTTTCGATCGTGGCGAAGTCGCGCGAGCGGAACTTGCCGCGCATCAGAGGAATGGCGCAGAAGGCGCAGCCTCTGTCGCAGCCCTCGGCGATCTTGAGATAGGCCCACGGCGCCCGCCCGAAGCGCAGCCGGGGGCTTGCCGCGATGGCAGCGTCCCACCAGGCCGGGTCGAAGCGCGTCCCCGGGTCGCCGTGAATACGTTCGGTGAGCGTTCCGGCGGCGACCTCGTCGACGATCTCTGAGATGCGAGGATAGGCGGCGAAATCGACGAAGGCGTCGACCTCGGGCAGGGCCTCGTCGAGGTCGGGGGCCGAGCGCGCCACGAGGCAACCGGTGAGAATCAGTCCCTTGAGCCCGGCGGTGTCCTTGAGCTCGGCCAGCTCGAGAGTCTCCTCGACCGTCTCGCGCCGGGCCGGGTCGATGAACCCGCAGGTGTTGACGAGCACGACTTCGGCGTCGTCGACCTCGTCCGACACCTCGTGCCCTCGGGCGGCGAGCAGTCCGCCGAGACCCTCGGAATCGACCGCGTTCTTGGGGCAGCCCAACGTAACAATGGAGACCTTAGCCACGGCGCCCTCGGATCCTAGAAAAGGTCTTTGACGTCTTCGGGCAGCGACACCACGGCAAAGTCGGGGCCGCCGGGGGCACCGAGGTTCTGCCCGTTGACGATGAGGTCGACGCCCTCGGCGAAGCCGAGCACGATCTCCATGTCCTGTTCGGCGGTGAAAGTCTGTGACTCGTCGCCGACCTCGAGAGTTATGCCACCCGGGGTCTCAATCACGCCGTCTGCGGTGATCTCGAACCAGCAGCGAGCCCGCTTCGCAACGAGCTGGACTTCGAGCCCGTCTTCCAGCGCGAACGTGAGGTCCTCGTCCTCGGTTTCGGTCGGGGTCGGGGTCGGCGTGGGCGACTCGCCGGCCTCTTCATCCGGCGAGGACTCCGGCTCGGGAGAGGGATCCTCATCGCTCTCGGCGACGTCTGCGGCCGGATCGCCCGCCTCGTCCGGTGAGCTGACGACGCCGACCACAGCGAGACCCACAAGCACAACTGCGGCGAGGACGGCCGCAACCGCCCAACTGTTGAGCGGACGGCGTTGCCGGGGAACCGATCTGGCTCGGTTATCGAGAGCAGTAATAGCGGAGGTGTCGGCCTTCCCGCGCCCGTACTTGCGGTCGAACTCCTGGATCAGCGGCTCCTCGTTGACGCGCAAAAAGCGTGCGTAGGTCCGCAGGAAGCCGCGCACGTACGCAGGAGCGAGGAAGTCGAACTCGTCGGACTCCATCCTCATGAGGTAATCCGACCGTATGCGGGTTTGCTCGGCGGCCCTGTCGATGCTGAACCGGCGACGACGCCGGGCATCTCGCAGGTACGCGCCAATCGAGTTCTCGGACACAGGTCTCCGCTTCTATCGAGTCGCTCGCACCCCTCAGGCGCGTTCAGCCACCTTCGATATGGCAACCAGTATAGGGGTCACGCGGTCTCCGGCTTCCAAGACAAGACGCCGGCGAATCACATGAGTGGCGTTACGAGCCCGCCAGTTGCGGGGCCACCTCTTCAATCCAGAAACGCATGAATCCGTCCTTGTCGTCGCCGACCTGAACGATGCAGACCTCGTTGAAGCCGGCGTCGATAAAGGCCCTGACCGCCTCGACGTGGGCCTTCGGATCCGGCCCGGTGGCGACATTGCCTGCCACGTCGTCGAAGGTGATGTGCTCGGTGGCGGCATCGAAGTTGATCGGGTTGGGCAGCTCGGCCATCACCTTCCAGCCGGGCACGCCGAACTTGAAGCGCATGGCGTAGTCCTTGGCCTTGTCCTCGTCCCGGTCGTATGCGAGCGCGGCCTGGCCGATGCGGCGACCCTTGCCCCCCGCCTTCTGGTAGCGCTCGACGAGGCCGGCGTCGGGTTCCACCCCGACCAAGTGGGCTTGATGCTCCACCGCAAGCTCGATCGACTTAGCGCCGCTGACCGCCACCGCGAGCTGCGGCGGTTCTTCGGGCAGCGAGTAAATTCGTGCGTCCTCGACAGTGATGTGCTGCCCGCGATAGGTGACATAGCCGCCCTCCCACAACGCGCGCATCGCCTCGATCGACTCCGCCAGCATGGCGTGGCGCACGTCGACGGGTGGCCAGCCCCGGCCCACCACGTGCTCGTTGAGGTTCTCGCCCGCCCCGAGCGCGAGCGTGAAGCGCCCGTCGCTCATGATCTGGATCGTCGCCGCGGCCTGGGCGATGATCGCCGGGTGGTAGCGGATCATCGGGCAGGTCACCAGCGTCGCGAGCTCCATGGTCTCGGTGCGATCGGCGACCGCGCCGAGCACGCTCCAGGCAAAGGGGCTGTCCGAGTGCTCGGCGATCCAGGGATGAAAGTGGTCGGAGATCACGGCGAAGTCGAATCCTGCGTCCTCAGCCTGCACGGCCTGGTTCACGAGTTCTTTGGGTCCGTTGATCTCGGAAAAGAGCGTGTATCCGAGCTTGGTCATGTCACTCTCCCGGTTTCGTTGTGTGGTCGCACTCGTTGTACCCGAACGAGCCCGCCCTCACCCAGGAGTCGCCTTAGACCTCGCCCGCCTGCTGCGCGTTGTCGAGCTCGTCTGTGGTCATCAGCACGTCGCGCGGCTTCGAGCCCTGGCCGGGGCCGACCACGCCGCGCTGTTCCAGCAGGTCCATGAGGCGGCCGGCCCGAGCGAAACCGACCTTCAACTTGCGCTGCAGCATCGAGGTTGAGCCGAGCCCGCTGCGAACGACGAGGTCCATAGCCTCGGTGAGCAGGTCGTCCTCCCCATCTCCTCCACCAGAAGAAGCGCCCGAAGAGCCGAGCGCGACATCACCCTCGGTCACGCCGTCGATGTAGGTGGGCTGGCCTTGTCGTCTGGTGTGGCCGACCACCGCGGCCACCTCTTTCTCGTTGACCCAGGCCCCCTGGATGCGACGCGCCTTGGACGAGTTCGCGTGCAGAAAGAGCATGTCACCGTGACCGATGAGCTTGTCCGCGCCGCCCTGGTCGAGGATCACGCGCGAGTCTTGCTGCGACGCGACCGAAAACGCCATGCGCGACGGGATGTTGGCCTTGATAAGCCCCGTCACGACGTCGACCGACGGACGTTGCGTAGCGAGAACGAGGTGGATGCCGACCGCGCGCGCCATCTGCGCGATACGGCAGATCGCACTCTCGACGTCGCGCGGGGCGACCATCATCAGGTCCGAGAGCTCATCGACCACAACGAGGATGTAAGGAAGCGCTTCAGGCTCGAGCTCGGTGTCGTTCTGTTTGACGATCGCTCGCCGCGCGACCGCGTCGTTGTAGAAGTCGAGGTTGCGCATCCCGTTGGTCGCCAGTGTCTCATAGCGCATCTCCATCTCCTTGACCACCCAGTTGAGCGCGGCGGCGGCCTTCTTGGGGATCGTCACCACGGGGCTCAGCAGATGGGGCACGCCGGCAAAGTGGTTCAGCTCGACGCGCTTCGGGTCGATGAGGATCATGCGCACCTGGTCCGGTCGCGCGCGCGTCAGCACCGACGTAATAATCGAGTTGATGCACGAGGACTTTCCGGAGTTCGTCGCGCCGGCGATCAAGATGTGCGGCATCTCTGTGAGGTTCGCCATCACGGGCTCACCGGAGATGTCGACGCCGAGCGAGACCGCCATCGGGTGCTCGTCGGTCTCGGCTTCGGGCGAGGACAGCACGTCGCCCAAGGTGACGAGTTGCCGGGCGCGGTTCGGGACCTCGATACCGATGGCGCTGCGACCGGGGATGGGGGCCAGGAAGCGCAGTTCTCCCGAGGCGAGCGCGTACTTGATCTCGTTGCTCAGCGACAGGACCCGGTTGACCTTGACTCCGGCCCCCAGCTCGATCTCGAAGCGCGTCACCGTCGGCCCCGCGGTGTGGCCTGTGACCGCCGCGTCGACGCCGAACTGCTGCATGGTGGCCTCGAGCGTTTCCTTCATCTGCTCGATCCCGTGCGCCGAGACCTCGCGCTCGCCGCCCTTGGACAAGAGGTCGAGCGCGGGCAGCTTGTAGTCGCTCGAATCCCCCACTACGAGGGCCATCTGCGTCGGCTTGCCGGCCTTGAGGCTGGAGGGGGGGCGCTCGCCGTCGGCGCGCGCCTTGTTCTTCTTCCGGGGGCGCGCCGCAGAGGTGTCGACTTCCTCATCGTCCTCGACATAGACGTCGTCCTCGTCGTCGTAAGACTCTTCGTCGTCAAACTCGTCGCCGTGTCCACCGACGAGGCCCTTCACGAAAGCTCCGGTGTGGGCGATCGCAAGACGAATCCAAATGACGACCCTGCTCACCGGCGTCTTGGTCACGATCAGCACACTCGTGGCGAGCAACGTCACCAGCACGACCCACGTCCCCCACACGCCGGTCAATCCAGAGAGCGGGTTGGCCGCCATCGCCCCGAAGATCCCGCCGATGTTCGACAGCTTCTCGAGCGACGCGTAGATCGGCTTGTTACCACCCCCGAGGTGGAACATCCCCGCCAGCGCGAAGAGCCCGAGCGCGCACCCGGCCGTGACGCGTCCGACGTGATCGCGCAACTTCGGCACGAGCAGCATTGCCCCCGCCGCAAAGACCACAGGCGGCGCCGCCACCGCGACGTCGCCCGAGAACAGGCGGGCGAGATAGTCGAGACCGCGCCCGAACGGCCCCGCTCCCCCGGCGTAGATGCCGAGGCCCCCGAGGACGGCGCCGAACATCACGATCAGGGCCCAGACCTCGGCCGGGGCGTTGACGACGCCGACGTAGGACCACTTCAAGAAGGTCACGAAGGCGTTCGGCCGCTGCGACTTCGGTCGAGCCCGCTTGGCGGCGGCTTTTCTCGGGGCCGGGCGCGCCCGGCCCCCGCTCGCTCTGGAGCGCGAGGAGGAACGAGACCTGCTGGGTGCCTTGCGGCGCGTCCTGGTCGCCACCCTGATCTTCCTTCCTGAGCGGGGCAGATGAGTCACAAAAGTAACACCAGTTAACACCAGCAACAGGATTTGCCGCCAGACCGCCTGGACGAGCTGATTGTGGGTCGTGGGGCGCGCCGGGCGCGCATCTTCACCCAGAATTGAGGCCAGACCGCCTGCACGAGCTGATTGTGGGTCCTGAGGCGCGCCGGGCGCGCATTCTGACCGAGAAACGTCTCAGGGGCGGCCCCTGATATGCATGGGCCATGACTCCGTCGTCGAAACGAGTTGCCCTTATCACGGGCGTGGGCCGGCGCGCCGGGATCGCGGCGGCCGTGGCGCAAGCCCTCGCCGCCGACGGTTGGGACCTCTTGCTCAACTACTGGCGTCCCTATGGCGACGAGGTGCCGCTCCCGGCCGGTGAGCACGATGCGGCCGAGCTCGCCGAGGAACTACGGTCGGCGGGAACCGAGGTGGCGCTGCACGAGGACGACCTCACGGATCCCGAGGCGCCGGCAAGGATCATGGACGCCGCAGAGGCCGGTTTCGGGCACGGCTCGGTCGGGGCGCTGATAAGCGCCGCCGCTCACTCGACGAACGACGACGTCCTCTCGGTGACCTCCGAAGCCTTCGACAAGCACATCCACGCCAACGCGCGCGGCACTCTGTTGCTCACCCAGGAGTTCGCACGCCGCTTCGAGCGCAACTCGGCGCCGGGCCACGTCGTCAACTTCACGACTGGGCTACCCCTAAAGGACGAGATCGCCTACGCCGCCAGCAAAGCCGCGATCGAAGCGATCACGCAGTCGAGCGCGCTCGAACTCGCCCACCTCGGGATCCGGGTCAACTGCATAGACCCGGGGCCGAACGACACCGGCTGGATGACGCCCGAAACGCTGGAGTCCGTCGCCGAACGCATCCCGCTCGGCCGGGTCGGCACCCCGGCGGACGTCGCGCCGCTGGTCGCCTTCCTCTGCTCGGACGCGGGAGCCTGGATCACCGGCCAGATCATCCACTGCGACGGAGGCTGGTCCACAGCCCGCTCACTATGAGCGGTGATCGCTATGCGTGCGTCTAGCGATCGGACCTCTTGCAAGGCGCTGAGCCCCGTTCCGTCCGCTGTGCAGGCCGCGGGAGAGCCTGGTTGAACCGCCTCGGGCCTCCACGACATCGCCGGCCTTGCCCAGCAGCCAGCCGATGACCGGTGCCCCCACCACGAAGAACAACCAAACCCAGGCCCGTCGGGAAAGTAGCGCCCACATCGGCCGTGCTCCTTTCTGTGACTGGTGACAGAGGGCTCATACTAAAATGCCCATCCCACGGGTGGTGAGACGGAGGGGGCGAGCGGGGCGGCGGAGGGAGCTCAGTGTCAGAGGCAACCACATTGCAGGGGCGCTACCGGCTGAACCACCGGCTCGCTTCGGGGGCGATGGGCACCGTTTACGAAGCAACCGACGAGCGCCTCAACCGTCATGTGGTCGTGAAGGTGCTCAAGGAGGAGCTGTCCCAGGACGCGAACTTCGTGGAGCGTTTTCGGCGCGAGGCGCGAGCAGTCGCTGCCCTGTCGCATCCCAACATCGCGAGCGTGTACGACTCGGGCGAAGACGCCGGCCGCCACTTCATGGTCATGGAGCTGGTCAAGGGCCGGGATCTCGGCCGGATCATCAATGAAGACGGGGCGCTCCCGCCTGATCGGGCCGCCGACATCGCTGCCCAGATGTGCGACGCGCTTGCGCACGCGCACGCCGCGGGCATCATTCATCGCGACGTCAAGCCGGCCAACGTGATCGTCGACGAGGGGACCGGTCAGGCCCTGGTCACCGACTTCGGGATCGCCCGGGCCGCGGGCGACTCCGCGCTCACGGGTACCGGATTGGTCCTCGGAACGGCTCACTACCTCGCTCCCGAGCGGGCCACGGGGTCACACACCACCGAGTCATCCGACCTTTACTCCGTGGGCATCGTGCTCTTCGAGATGCTGGTCGGATCGGTTCCGTTCAGGGGGGACTCGGTAGTCGAGGTCGCAATGCAAAACGTCTCGAAGGACGTGCCCGCTCCGAGCAGCATCGATCCCTCGGTGCCGTCCTGGCTCGACGCAGTGGTGGCGGAGTCCACCCTCAAGGATCCCGCGCGACGCTTCAGCGACGCCGGCCGGATGGCGGCGGCGCTGAGACGACCTTCTGAGGTGTCCCCGGTCGCACCACCACCGTCCGAACCAAGTCCCACCGGGCCGCCGCAAGCTTCCGGCGTGCCCACGGAACGAGTCGCCGCCCGACGCCCACTGCGCAAGCGAAGTGTTGCGCTGATCGCAGCGCTCGTGAGCCTCGCGGTGCTCATCGGCGGTGGCGTACTGCTGGCGGTGTTCGCCGACGACCTGTTCGGAGCGGACGAAAGCCCGGCCCCTACCGGTCAAGGAGAGAGTCCGCAGGGCTCGCCGGACACCACTCGGGGCGCGGGTGCAGAGCCCGAGCCGGAGCCGGAGCCGACGACCTCCCCGGAAGAGTCCCCCTCGGAGGCCTCTCCCTCCCCGGATGACTCTCCCGCGGAGGACCCTCCCGCGGAGGAAGACCCCGACGGCCAGTTGGTCATACGAGACAACGTCATCGGTGAGGACGCCGACGAGGTACAGGACGTGCTGGAAGAAGCCGGGTACCGGGTCACGCAAGACCAGGTTGAGTCCGATCAGCCGCCCGGAGCCGTGGTGGATTCAGAACCCGCGCCCGGAGAAATCCTGACCGAGGGCCAAGAGATCATCCTCTTGGTCAGTGAGGGCGCATAGACGCATGCTCACACGAGCAGGCGAGGCCGCTAGATCTCCATGATTACCGGCAGGATCATCGGGCGGCGGCGGGTCGAGTGCCACACGAACTCTCCCAGCGAGCGGCGGCAGGTCTTCTTGATCGTCTGCCAGTCGGTCACGTGCTCGCCCTCGAGACGCTCGAGCGCGTCGTAGACGCGGTCGGCGGCCTCGTCGAGGAAGGCCTTCGACTCGTCCATGTACACGAATCCGCGACTGATGAGGTCGGGCCCGGCAAGGATCTCGCCGTTCTGCGAATCGATGGTCACGACGCACATCAGGAAACCGTCCTCGGCCAGGAGCCTGCGGTCGCGCAGCACGGTCGGCCCGACATCGCCGACGCCGAGTCCGTCGACGAGAACCATTCCCGCCGTAACGCGTCCGTCGCGACGCACCTTGCCGGCTCGCAACTCGAGGACGTCGCCGTCTTCGACCACCGTGATGTCGCGCTCGGCGATGCCGACGCTCTGGGCGATCTTCTTGTGTAGCGCCAGATGCCGGAACTCACCATGTACCGGCACGAAATGTCGCGGGCGCACGACGTTGAGCATCTCGCGCAACTCGTCCGCTGCGGCATGACCGGAGACGTGCACCGCGCTGGTCTCGGCCGCGTAGACCTCGGCCCCCGCCTTGTAAAGCGAGTTGATGACCCTGTGCACCGCCGATTCGTTTCCGGGGATGGCGCTCGCCGAGAGGATCACCGTGTCCCCACGTCCGGCGTGCACTAGCTTGTGGTCGCCGGCCGCAATGAGCGAGAGGGCCGACAGCGGCTCACCTTGCGAGCCCGTGCACACCAGCACGGTCTTCGATGGGGGCTGCTTGTCGATCTGGTCGACCGGAAGAACGGTTCGGTCGTCGAGCTTGAGATGGCCGAGCTCGCGTCCGACCTCGACGTTGTTGACCATCGAGCGTCCGATGAAGGCGACGCGCCGGCCCGCCTCCTCTGCGATCTCACAGACCTGCTGGACGCGATGAAGGTTCGAGGCGAAGCACGCGACGATGATGCGCTGCTCGGCCGCGGCGAAGATGTTGCGCAGCGTGTTGCCCACGATCGCTTCACTCGGTGTGCGTCCCGGCGTCTCGGCGTTGGTCGAGTCGCTCAACATCAGATCGACGCCCTCGCGCGCGACCGCGGCGAAGCCCTCGATGTCGGTGTGGCGGCCGTCGATCGGCGTCTCGTCGATCTTGAAGTCCCCCGTGTAGAGGATGCGTCCGTCGGAGGTCTCGATGACCGGAGCGATGGCGTCGGGGATTGAGTGCGAAACTGCGAGGAAGCGGAGGTTGAACGGTCCGATCGAACGCTTGCCTGGCGCGGCGATGTTCTCGAACCTCGCCTTGACGCCGTGCTCCTCGAGCCTCCGGCGGGCGATCCCAAGGGTCAGCGGCGTCCCGTACACGGGGACGTCGACGTCTTTGAGAAACCAGGCAAGGGCTCCGACATGGTCCTCGTGGCCGTGCGTAAGCAGCACCCCGACGCAGTCGTCGGCGCGCTCGGTGATGTAGCTGAAGTCGGGGAGAACGAGGTCGACGCCGAGCATCTCCTCGTTGGGAAACGACAGCCCGCAGTCGATGACGAGGATCTTCCCGTCGTGCTCGACGGCGAGCATGTTGCGGCCGATCTCGCCGATGCCGCCGAGAAAGATGACTCGGGTCAAAGCAGACCCAAGTCTTCGAGCGCGGAGCGAATGGTCCTCGACTGATCCTCGGTCGCCGCCACCAGCGGGAGCCGCAGCCCCCCGACGTCGAGGCCGATCATGGCGGCGGCCGCCTTGATGGGGATAGGACTGGTCGTGAGGCCCATGATCGTGTTCATCAACGGCAGGCACTCGAGGTAAATACGCATCGCCTCGTCGTTCTTGCCGTCGTTGTAGGCGGAGATGATCTGCTTGAGCTGCGGACCGATGAGGTGCGAGCACACCGACACGACGCCGACGACGCCACCTCCGAGATGCGGCATCAGCATGAGATCGTCACCGGAGTACAGAGCGAAGTCGTGGTGCCCGGCTGCATCGAGATCACAGCGCAGCTTGGCCGTCTCGAGCGCATTGCCGACCGCGTCCTTGGCGGCCACGATGTTGGGATGCCCTGCCAGCTCGACCATGGTCGGACGTTCGATGCGCATGCCGGTCCGCCCGGGGATGTCGTAGAGCATGAGCGGCACGGTCGCCGCATCCGCGATCGCGCGGAAGTGGGCGAGGAGGGCGTTCTGCGGTGGCTTCGAGTAATACGGCGTGACCAGAAGACAGCCGTCGACTCCGAGTCCCGCCGCTTCCTTGGTCAACTCGATCGACTCCGCCGTGTTGTAGGTCCCGGTCCCCGCGATGACCTTGGCGCGCCCGCCGACCTCGCCGGAGACGGCCTCGAACAGGGCCAGCTTCTCGTCGTGGCTCAGCACGGGTGACTCGCCGGTCGTCCCGCACACGACGAAGCCGTCGGAGCCGTGGTCGACGAGATAAGAGGCGAGCTTGCGCGCCCCGCTTACGTTGAGTGAGCCATCATCGTTGAACGGAGTCACCATCGCCGTGAGAACTTCTCCGAAGATCGCTTCGGCCATCACCCCACCTCCTTAGTCGAGGTCGTACGCTTGTCTGCCAACTTCCACGCTACCCCTATCGTCGCCGTGCGGCACTTCAATCAACCCGTGACTTCGGTCTCGAGCTTCACCGCGCCGATGCGGTCGATCACCTGGCTGTCGTACGCCTGTAACGAGTTCGCATAACTTCCTGGATCGTCGGGGGCGATGATCTCGAAGGTCACCGACGCCGACTCCTCCTCGGGCAGGGGGCCGAAGCGAAACAGAGCGCCCCCCTCCCCTACCGTCAGCGGCCGCGGCTCGATGGTCCCGATCGACGCGCTGATCTCCTGCTCGCCTCCGAACGTCTCGGGGGCCGGCGCGGGAACCACCAGAGGTTGGGCGTTGCCCTCGCCGCCTCCTCGGGCAACGGCCCCGAACGCGACGGTGAACGAGTTCATGTCCCCCGGGCCCGGGTTCTCGACTGTCAGCGTGAGCTCGGACGTCGCTCCGGCCTCGATCGTTGCGGGGAAGTCGGCGGTGACGAACGGCTTGGCGAGACCACCTTCGGTGAGATTCGGGTCGGGACCAAAACAGGCCCCGAGCGACAGAGCCGCGACCAGCAGTGACAGCCATAGGCGCATCGCTCTAGAGATCGAGGAGATGCTCGAGACCGACCGTCAGCGAGTCCAGCGAGCCCACCTTCTTGATCGCCATGATCACGCCCGGCATGAACGACGTCCGGTCGAGTGAATCATGGCGGATGGTCAGGGTCTGACCGGCGGAACCGAGGATGACCTCTTGGTG
>JALZIB010000118.1 GCA_030860505.1 Actinomycetota bacterium | reverse complement strand
AGCTTGTTGAAGGCCTGTGAGTAGAAGCGATCCTCGCTGTGCGTCAGCGCCTCGGTCAAGAGCCGGTCCTTCGACTCGAAGTAGTACATGACCAGCGCTGCGCTTGTTCCGGCTTGCTCGGCGATATCGGCGATGCGCGTGTCGCACAAGCCACGGTCGCCGATGACGCGGGCGGCCGCCTCGAGAATCTCTTTCTTCCGTTCCTTGGAGTAGGAGGGTTTCTTCGCCATGCCTCTTCCGTTTCGGTGAACGGCTATTCAAAGGACGGACTCTTCGAAACGAAGCGTAACACCTGTTTTGGGCCGCGAATAGGGCTTGACGGGCGCATCCGGGCGGGTAATCTGCATTGAACAGCGGTTCAGGATGTAACCCGGCAGCGACACCTCGCCGCTGAGGCTACGACGACCGGATCGGGGTATTCGTGCGGGACAACGACTACGACGCAATCGTCATCGGTGGGGGGCACAACGGGCTCATAGCCGCTGCTTATCTGGCGCGCGCGGGGGCCAAGGTCGTCGTGCTCGAGGCCCGTCACAAGGTTGGCGGCGCGACCGCGACCGACACGCCGTGGCCCGACGCTCCCGAGTTCAAGGTCACGACCTACTCCTATGTGATGAGCCTCATGCCGGACCACATCATCAACGACCTACGGCTTCCGCAACATGGCTACAAGGTCTTCCCGATGGGTCCGTATCATCTCGCCTTCCCGGATGGGACGGCGCTGACCATGTCGGGAGACGAAGAGGCCGAGCGCGACTCGGTTCGCTACTTCTCCAAGCGGGACGCCGACACACTGCCGGAGTGGCGCGCCTGGATGGGTGGCATCGCCGAGGTTCTTGCGCCGTTGCTTCTCAGCATCCCTCCGAACGTCGGGTCGAAGAAGCCGGGCGATCTCTTGGAGTTGATGAAGATCGCCTGGCGCTTCAAGGGCCTCGATGTCAAGCGCGTCGGCGACATCACGCGACTGATGACGATGAGCATCTCGGACCTGCTCGACGACTGGTTCGAATCACCCCAGATCAAGGCCGCCCTCGCGGTCGATGGAATCATCGGAACCTGGGCCGGTCCGGCCGAACCCGGAACCGCCTACGTCATGGCGCACCACGAGATCGGCGACGCCGGTATCGGCATGGGCAGTTGGGGCTATCCCGAGGGGGGCATGGGAGCCGTCGCCGACGCGTGCAGGCGCTCGGCTGAGTCCTTCGGCGCTCAGGTCCGATGCAACGCGCGCGTCGAGCGCATCCGCACGCGCAACGGCCGGGCCACCGGTGTCGTGCTCGAGTCGGGCGAGGAGCTCAGCGCCGAGACCGTCGTCACTGCGATTCACCCGGCGATCACGTTCCTGGAGCAGCTCGAACGCAACGAGCTACCGGGGGACTTCGTATCCGAGATCGAGAAGTTCCGCTCGCGCAGCGGGACCGTCAAGGTCAATCTCGCTCTCGCCGAACTTCCGAACTTCACCGCGACCCCGGGCACGCAGGTGGCCGAGCATCACGGCGGCGCGATCGAGCTCGCTCACTCGGTCGACTACATCGAGCGGGCCTTCCAGGATGCGCGCGAGGGCCGTCCGGCCGAGGCACCCTTTTCCGACGGCGTCATACCAACGGTGTTCGATAAAACGCTGTGTCCGGAGGGCTACCACATCATGTCGCTGTTCACGCAGTGGGTTCCTCATGAGTATTCGGAGAAGCCGCACCGTGACGAGCTCGAGGCCTACGCCGACCGGGTGATCGACGGCTACAACGAGCTCGCTCCCAACTTCAAGGACTCGATCGTTCATCGCCAGGTGCTCGGCCCCTACGACATGGAGCAGGAGATCGGGCTCATCGGGGGCAACATCTTTCACGGTGAGCTGTCCGTAGACCAGCTCTTCCACATGCGTCCGGCCCCCGGATACGCCGACTACCGCACACCCATCAAGGGTCTCTACCAGGCATCGTCGGCGACGCATGCAGGCGGGGGAGTGTGCGGCATCCCCGCCTACAACTGCGTGAAGCAGATCCGCCGGGACAATCGCAGGCGTCGTTTCCGCCGAGCCCAATGACCGCCCCTCGAGCGACGGCGCTCGACTCGATGTTCGGTGCGCGGTCGGTGGCCGTGATCGGCGCCAGCGCGCGCAAGGGTTCGTCGGGCTGGCACGCATTGGATGAGTTGGTGAGCGGCGGCTTCGACGGCGAGGTCTACCCGGTCAACCCGAACTACGACGAACTGAGCGGGCTGACTTGTTATCCATCGATCGATGACACGCCTCCCGTCGACCTCGCGCTTGTGCTGGTACCGAACCGGGTGCTCGAGGACCAGGTCAAGGCGCTCGCCGATGCGGGAGTCGGCTCCGCCGTCATCTTTGCCAGCGGCCACGATGACCGGGGCGAACCGACTCTGCTCGAACCTCTAACTCGTATCGCCCACGACGCCGGCATCACCATCTGCGGGGCGAACTGCATGGGCTTCGTCGACGTCGAACGCAGACTGCGGGCGCTCGCCTATCCGGAAGAAGAACTCGAGCCCGGAGGCATCACTTGGCTCGCTCAGTCTGGCTCGGCCTTCACTGCGCTGCTGCACAACGACAGGGGACTGCGCTTCAACCTCGCGGTCTCGAGCGGGCAGGAACTAACCACCACCGTCGCCGACTACATGTTGCACGCGTTGGCGCGTGGCTCCACCAAGGTCATCGCCCTGTTCATCGAGAGCGTGCGCGACCCGGCGAGCTTCCGCAACGCAGTGGCTGTGGCCGAAGGGCGCGACGTCCCGGTCGTTGCGCTCAAGGTCGGGACCCAGGGCATGGCGCGGCGGTTGATCACCGCTCATTCGGGAGCGCTTGCGGGTGAGGAGGGTGCCTACGAGGCGCTGTTCGACGCGCACGGAGTCATGCGCGTGAAGACCATGAACGAGATGGCCGACGTTCTGGAGTTGATGTCCTCAGGTCGTCGGGCGCGGCCGGGGGGCCTGGCCACCATCCACGACTCCGGCGGCGAGCGCGCCCATCTCATCGACGTCGCCGCCGAGGTCGGCGTACGCTTCGCCGATATCTCGGCGGCCACCCGTGCAGCGTTGGAGGAGTCGCTCGAACCCGGACTGCCGGCGGTCAATCCGTTGGATGCGTGGGGCACGGGCAATGACTCCGACCGGATCTTCGGCGAGTGCATGACGGCATTGCTCGCAGACGAGGACACGGCGGGTTTGGCCATGGTCGCGGATCTCAAGAAGGACGACCCCGACGCGAGCTACGCGCCTCTGGTCAAGAGGATCGCCCTCGCGACCGACAAGCCGTTCGCCGTTATCAGCAACCTCTCCTCGGCCATCGATGCGCCGACGGCCGCCGAAGTGCGCGCCGCCGGTGTGGCGGTGCTCGAGGACACCGCAACCGGTCTGGCAGCTTTCCGCCACCTCTTCGAGTACCGGGATCACCGGGCGCTGCCGGAGTTTCAGCCGCCTCCGTCGCCCGGACCAGAGGTCACGAAGAGGTGGCGGGCAAGACTCGCAGAGCCCGGACCGCCGTCGACGCCGCAGACCTTCGAGTTGCTCGAGGACTTCGGCATCCCGACGATCGCAACGCGCCGCGTCCACAGCGTCGCCCAAGCTCTGCGCGCCGCGTTGCAGCTCGGCTACCCGGTTGCGCTGAAGTCGGACAAGCAGGGACTGGCGCACAAGACGGAGGCCGGGGGAGTGATGCTCGGCCTGACCTCGGCCGGAGCGGTGGCCGATGCCTACCGAGACCTGTGTCGCAGACTCGGCCCCGATGTAGTCGTGCAGGCGATGGCCCCGCCGGGCGTCGAGTTGGGCCTGGGGATCGTCAACGACTCGCAGTTCGGTCCGATGCTGGTCGTGTCGGCCGGCGGGATCCTGATCGAGGTCCTGCATGACCGGGCGACGGCGCTGCCCCCCATAGACGAACCCCGAGCCCGGCGCCTAATTGATCGCCTGAAAGTGCGCCCGCTCCTGGACGGAGCGAGAGGCTCGGCCCCCTTCGATACGGACGCCCTGGTGGACGCGGTCCTGAAACTGAGCGCACTTGCGACCGAACTGGGCAACGATCTAGGCGCTCTCGACATCAACCCACTGGTGGTGACCAACGATGGCTGCGTCGCAGTCGACGCTCTGGTGGAACCGGGTCAAGACGCGTCCACGCCCGCAACTCGAACGCTGCGTCTCTAACCACCGAATCGGGGAGCTGAGGACGCAGATATTGGCAGCGTTCGAGGTGTCGGTTAGCTCGATGATTGGCCGGCGGGCCAGTCGGTAAAGGTGTCGGCGGAGCGTTTGCGTAGGTGGTTGCCTAGCACGGCTCTTTGGATCTCGGAGGTGCCTTCCCAGATTCGGTCTACTCGTAGTTCCCTCCAGAGACGCTCAACCGGGTTCTCGCGCATGTAGCCCCGGCCCCCGAAAATCTGTACGGCTCGATCTATCACTCGTCCGGCCATCTCGGAACAGGAGAGCTTCACCGTGCTCGCAAGCGCGTGTAGGTCCTTCGGGTCCATCTCGGTGCGCGCCGCTTGCCAGCAGACCTTGTAGAGCAGAGCTTGAGACGCGGCCAGCTCCGCCGCCATGTCGGCAAGCATGAACTCGACACCCTGGAAGTCGAACAGCGCCTTGCCGAACTGGCGGCGTTGTTTGGCGAAGTCGGTGCTCAGCTCGAGCGCGCGCGTCGCCGCTCCCACCGTGCGAGCTCCGATCATCAAACGCTCCTCCACGAACCACTCGCGCGTCAGGTCGTTGCCCCCACCCACTGATCCAAGAACAGCATCGGAGGCAAGAGCGACCTCCTCGAACGCAAAGATCGGGTGCTCGTAGACGAACGTGTGCATGTACTTTGGTGTGCGAACCAGACGGACTCCCGGCAGATTCTTGTCGGCGAAGAACACCGTCGCCTTGTTCGGATCACCGTCGACGTGTGCATGCACGAGGAAGAAGTCGGCGACGTCGCCGGTCGTGACGTGCCACTTCTCTCCGTTGAGGACGTAGCCGTCGCCGGTGCGCGTCGCAGTGGTCGTCACCATCGATGGGTCGGAGCCGGCCCCCTCCTCGGTGATGGCGTAGGCATCACGTCGCTCGCCTCGACAGGCCGGTCGTAGGTAGCGCTCCTTCTGTGACTCGGTGCCGTAGCGCAACGGAATCGAAGGACGCCACGGGATGTCCCATAAGGCGTTGGTGACCCGGCCCCATTGCTCCTCGATGAGCATCTGCTCGAAGAGGTCATAGCCCCGGCCCCCGTCCTCGACGGCGTGGTTGATGGCGTTGAACCGCCATTCAACGACGGCCTCTCGAATGGAGCTCAGAACCTGCTCGGACAGACCGTCGTCGGCCTCACAGTCGAGCTCGTGAGGGAGCAGGTGCTGATCGGCGAAACCCCTGGCCCTACGGCGTAGTTCCACTTCCTTGTGGCTCAGTAGCAGGTCCACGGATGCTCCCATGTCGAGGCGGTCTTGTTTGTTGAACGGTGAAACAGTATCGTCGCCTGACGAGGCGCAAATGGCAAGCGCTCGATCAACCGGCATTGTTTCGGCGCGAGCCGGAAACGACAGGGGGCAACGTGCAATCCCGTGATGTCATCATCGTGGGCGGAGGGCACAACGGTCTCGCGTGCGCGGCCTACCTCGCGCGCGCCGGACTGGACGTGCTCGTGCTCGAGCGGCGAGACGTGCTCGGGGGAGCCGCGGTCACCGAGTCGCCGTGGCCCGGCTACAAGATCTCGTCGGCCTCTTACGTCGTCAGCCTCATGCCGCCCAGAGTCATCGACGAGCTGCAACTGAAGCGTTTCGGCTACAAGACGACGTTGCTCGATCCGGACTACTACCTCCCTTACAAGGAAGGCAACTCGCTGACACTGTGGGGCGATGTCGCCCGGAGCGCCGAGGAGATCGCGCGTTTCTCGAAGAGAGACGCCGACGCTTACATCGAGTTCGATAAGTACTTTCAGCGCGCCGCCAAGTTGCTGCACGACATGATGTACGTCGTCCCGCCGAACCTGTCGCTGCGCGAACTGCCGAAGTGGCTCGCGGTCGCCGGCAAGCTACGCAGTTGGAGCGGACGCGACGTTGCCGAGGCGGTGCGGCTGTTCACTCTTTCGGGCGAAGACTTCCTCGACGAGTGGTTCGAGAACGAGCGCGTCAAGGGCGCGCTTGCGACGCAGACGATCATCGGCGCGTGGGGCGGACCGATGAGCCCCGGCTCGGCCTATGTGCTCATGCACCACTGGATCGGCGAGATAGATGGACACGCCGGCGCGTGGGGCTGGGTGCACGGCGGCATGGGAGCGGTGAGCAAGAGCATGGCCGACGCGGCGACGGCGGCGGGAGCGGACGTGCGTCTCGACTCGCCCGTTCACCGGGTTGTCATCCGCAACGGGCGGGCGACCGGCGTCGAGCTCACCGACGGAGTCTTTCTGGGAGCGCGCCGGGTCATCTCGAGCGCTCACCCGACCACCACCTACCTCGACCTCATCGGCGAGGCTGATCTGCCCGACGAGGCGACGCGCGACATCAAGCGCTTCCGCACCCGCTCGGGTTCTGTAAAGGTCAACCTCGCCTTGAGGGATCTGCCCCGGCCGAGCGCCTGGGAGGGAGCGATCCCCGGCGACCCGCACACCGGCATCATGTCGATCTCGCCCTCGATCGAGTACCTCGAGCGGGCCTGGGACGACGCCAAGTACGGGCGTATGTCGGCCGATCCCTACGTCGAGGCGGTCTTCCCGACGGTGTTCGAGCCCGGAGTGGCTCCAGAGGGCAAGCACGTCGCGCTCTGCTTCACGCAGTTCGGCCCCTTCGAGCTCCGCGATGACTCGTGGGAGGACGGCGGCGCCGAAGCCTACGGACGCAACGTCGTGCGGGTGCTCGACGAGCATTGTCCCGGGTTCGCCGACTTGGTCGAGCACATCGAGGTGCTTCCACCGCCCGAGATCGAGCGGCGCTACGGCTTGCTCGGCGGCAACATCATGCAGGGCGAGATGACGCCCGACCAGATGTTCTGCTTCCGGCCGATTCCCGGATACGCCGGCTACCGCACGCCGGTCAAGGACCTCTACATGTGCGGTTCGGGAACGCACCCGGGTGGCGGCGTCATGGCGGTGCCGGGACGCAACGCAGCTCAGGTTGTGCTGAAAGACACCAAACGATCACGACGTCTGCGGCGGGCGCGCTCGGTGAGAAAGAGATCATGACCGGCGCGTTGTCGCTCAGCGAAGAGGACCACGCAATTCAGGCGAAGGCGCGCGCATTCGCCGACGAGCTCATTCCCCACGAAGAGACCGCCGAGATGAACGACGGCGAACTGCCAGACGACGTCACCGCCGGGCACAAGCAGAAGGCTATCGACCTCGGCCTCTCCGCGATGAACATGCCCAAGGAACTCGGCGGCGGGGGATTGACGATCCTGCAACAGGTGCTCGTGTCCGAGCAGATCGGGCGCGTCACGAACGCTCTCGCTTGGGTCGTGACGACGCCGGCCGCATGGGTCGCAGAGATTGCGACGCAGCACCAGCTCGACACCTGGGTCAGACCGACGATCCGAGGCGAGCGTCACGAGTGCTACGCAATCACCGAGGAGGACGCGGGAAGCGACGTCGACGCTCTGCAAGCAACCGCGACCAGAGACGGCGACGACTACGTCCTCAGCGGCGAGAAGTGGCACGTGACCTCGGCCAACCTCTGCGACTACTGCTTTTTCCAGGCCAAGACGGCGAGCGGCGAGCACGTCATGTTCTTCGTCGACCTCGACACCCCCGGAATCAGCACGGTCCGAACGCCGGCCTACTCGCACACCTTCGCCCACCACCACCCGATTCTCGCCTTCGATGACGTACGGGTGCCGGAAGCGAACCTCGTGGGGGCCGAGGGCGACGGCTTGCGCTACACGCACGAGTGGTTCCGCTACGAGCGCATCATGATCGCGGCGCGTTGCTGCGGCGCGGCTGAACGTTTGATCGACGAGACGAGCGCCTTCGCGCAGGAACGCAAGGCGTTCGGTCGCTCGATCTCCGAGTACCAGGCGATTCAGTTCATGCTCGCCGACTCGCTGACCGAACTGTGGGCCGCCCGCCTCATGACCTATGCGACCGCTCGAGAGGTCGACGCGGGCGCGGACGTCAAGTTGCAGCACGCGCACTGCTCGATGATCAAGCTCTATGCATCGGAGATGGCCAACCGCGTGGCCGACCGGGCCGTGCAGATTTTCGGGGGCCGAGGCTACATGCGCGAGAACGTCGCCGAGCGGATGTTCCGTGAGTTGCGCGTCGATCGCATCTGGGAAGGAACGTCGGAGATCCAACGCGTGATCATCGCCGACCAGCTCTACAAACGAGGAGTCGGTCTCGCCGGAGCGAGCCCGCCGGGAACGCAGGAGGAAACGACGTGACGGACAAAGTGCAGAACTTCGTCGACGGCGAGCTCGTCGACTCGGCCACCGACACCACCTCCCCGGTCGTCAACCCCGCAACGGGCCGGGAGTACGCGCGCGCTCCCATCTCCACCGAACGCGATGTCGACGCCGCGTGCAAGGCTGCGGCGCGGGCGTTTCAGACCTGGCGCGACACGACACCGTCGGAGCGGAGCCTGGCGTTGCTGCGCATCGCCGACGCCTTCGAGGATCGGGCCAAGGAGCTCGTCGGCATCGAGGTCGCCAACACAGGCAAACCGGTCCACCTCGCGATCACCGACGAGGTCCCTCCCTCGGTCGACACCATTCGCTTCTTCGCGGGGGCCGCGCGGGTGCTCGAGGGCCGGTCGGCCGGCGAGTACATGGCCGGGCACACGTCTTATGTCCGGCGCGAGCCGGTCGGCGTCTGCGCCCAGGTCACTCCGTGGAACTACCCGCTGATGATGGCGGTCTGGAAGTGGGCCCCCGCAATTGCCGCGGGCAACACCGTCGTGCTCAAACCATCGGACACGACGCCGATGAGCACTGTGAAAATGGCCGAGATCATGGCCGAGTTCCTGCCGCCCGGTGTCTTCAACGTCGTCTGTGGGGATCGCAGCACCGGAGCGATGCTTGTGACGCACGACATCCCGGCCATGGCCTCGATCACCGGAAGCGTGCGCGCCGGAATGGAGGTGGCCGCAGCCGCCGCCAAGGACCTCAAGCGCGTGCACCTCGAGCTTGGTGGCAAGGCCCCCGTGATCGTGTTCGACGACTCCGACGTCGCCACGACTGCGGAGTTGATCGCGGACGCGGGCTACTACAACGCGGGTCAGGACTGCACCGCGGCGACGCGTGTGCTGGCCGGGCCGGGGATTCACGATGACCTCGTGGCAGCGCTGAGCGAGCAGGCGAGGTCTCACCCGACCGGCGACCCCAACGACGGAGGCACCTACTTCGGACCCGTCAACAACGCCGACCAGCTCGAACGGGTGCAAGGCTTCCTCGAGCGGGCTCCCGGCAACGCCGAGATCGTGACCGGGGGTCGGCGGCTGAACGGCAACGGGTTCTTCATGGAGCCGACGGTGGTCGCCGGGTTGCAACAGTCGGACGAGATGGTCCAGAGCGAGATCTTCGGTCCGGTCATCACCGTGCAGCGCTTCGACGACGAGGACAAGGCGCTCGCCTGGGCCAACGATGTCGACTACGGGCTGTCTGCGAGCGTCTGGACCAAGGATCACGGCCGCGCCATGCGCATGTCCAAGGGCCTCGACTTCGGCTGCGTGTGGATCAATACGCACATCCCGTTCCTCTCTGAGATGCCACACGGCGGGTTCAAGCACTCGGGCTACGGCAAGGACCTCTCGCTCTACGGCTTCGATGACTACACGCGCATCAAGCACGTCATGCACAACGTCGAGGCCTGACACTCGAACCGAAGGGGATCCAGAGGCGTCCAAGTGGGATGAGGCTGAGACGCGCAACGAGAGCGGGGATTGCCCTCGCGCTGCCCTTCGTCCTCGGCGCTTCCCACGCGGGCGCGGTACCGGCGGAGCGGGTGCTCGACCGCGTGGCCGCAGGCCACGATGTGTCGATCGTCGTTGCCGCGGCCGGCGAGACGATCTACGCGCACGACGCAGCAACCCCGCGGACGCCCGCTTCGGTGCAGAAGGTGCTGCTCACCATGGCTCTGTTCGATGCCCTCGGGCCCGGTCATCGCATCACGACCCGTGTGCTCGCGCAGCAGCCGGCGGACGGCGTCGTCGAGGATCTCTGGATCGCCGGCGGGGGTGACCCGAGCATGGTCTCCGGGCCGGGCGACGCGACTCATACCGGAACGGAGGATGTGGCGAGAAGGGTCGTCGAATCGGGCGTCACGCGCATCACAGGCCGGATCATCGCGGACTCGTCGCTGTTCGACGATGACTGGCACGCGCCCGGATGGCAGCCGTGGAGCCGGAGCTTCGTCGCGCGCCCGACCGCGCTCGCGCTCGACGGAAACCACAGCTCGCTACCCGCGCCGGCGCTTGCGACCGAGCTGACGCGAGCACTCGAGAGGCGCGGGATCAGCGTGAGGGGAGAGCCGGTCACCGGTACGGCCCCCGCCGGCATTGCGACGATCGCACGCATCCACTCGGCCCCACTGAGCGCCCTTGTGGCTCGCATGAACGCGACTTCGTCGAACTTCTACGCGGAGATGCTCGGCAAGCTGCTCGGCGCACGAACCTTCGGAACACCCGGGACGATCGCAAAGGGAGCGCGCGCCGTCGAGGTGTGGGCGAGACAACGCGGCGTCAACGTCACATCCCACGACTCGTCGGGGCTCTCGTATACGAACCGGCTGAGCGCGCTGGATCTGGTTCGCCTCCTCGAGGAGGCTCGACGACAACCCTGGGGGCCGGCCCTGAGAGCGTCTCTTCCCGGGGCCGGTCGGGGAACGCTTAGCGGGCGACTTGCGGGGGTGCCGGTGCGCGCCAAGACGGGGACCCTGTGGAGCGGCGACTCGGTTCTCGCCGGTTGGGTCCGGCTGCGCGGCGGCGGTATCGCCGAGTTCGCCGTGATGGCGCACGACGAGACCAAGTCGCTCGAGGACGCGCTCGTTCGTACTATCGAGCACTCGGTCGTCCTGCCCCACGCAAGGCAGTCCGTGCCACTTCATATAGGCATCACCGGTAATTCTCCCGAGGATGAGAAGTAATTCGCCACGCGGGGTAAGAAGCGGATACCGGAAGCGCAGCCTGCGCGCCGCGTGACTCTCAGATCATTCTCCAGGGAGACGCCATGAACACAGGCAAGGAAGAGCCGGCCATCGTCGTAGAGCCGGCCGAGAACCCAATTCGTCAACCCGAGCCGATTCCGGCTCCCGTCCCAGACCCCGTGCCCGCGTGACCTCGTTCGCGGTGCCCGACGCGATCGAACCGGTCGTCGGGTGGCGCTACTGGCGCGTGGACAAGAAAGAAGGGCTCCTCCACTCGCTGTCGGGGGCCGGCGGCTATCTCTGGGACGCGAAGTCGCCCTTCGAGGCGCGCTGTCCTGTCTTCAAGCGCACCGGTGTGGACGGGCGCTACCGCTTCGTCTCCGGCATGCGCACCGAGAAGCACGAGGCGCCGGGCGAAGCCTGCCGATGTGGGATCTACGCAGCGCGCGATCTCATGCACCTGCGGCGCCAGATGCTGACCGGGCTTGCGCTCAACGTCGTCGGCGAGGTGTCGCTGTGGGGCAAGCTCATTCCCGGATCGAAGGGCTACCGCGCCGAGTTCGCCTATCCGCGTAACCTCTTCGTTATCCAGCGAACCGCCGAGTGGGATCAGAGCGTGTTGGTGGACGCGCTTTCTGTCTACGGAGTGCCCGTCGCCACCATCCCTTATCGGACCGTGAGCTTCAATCCACTCGCCGTTCTCCTCGACGCCGTACGACGCGCCAGATCGCCTCGCCACGCTCCAAGCGGGCGTTAAGACTCCTCCAGAAAAGCCTTCGTGAGGTCGCGAATCGACAGGATGCCCTCGATCTGGCCCGCCTCGCCGATCACGAGAAGGTGCCTGAAACCGTGTTCGATCATGAGTCGCGCCGCCTTCTCGGCGTCCCACGAACTCGAGCCTGAGATCGCGTTGGCGGTCATGTAGTCCTCGACCGCTGCGGAGTCGAGGTCCGCCCCCTCGGCCACCGCTCGCAGCAGATCGCGCTCGGTGATGATCCCCGGATTCTCATCGTCGCTCTGAACGATCGCCGAGCCGCTGCGCCGCTCGTACATCTTGCGAGCCGTTTCCGCGAGCGTGTGAAGGGGGCCGACGGTGAGTACCTGTTTGGTCGCAATCGAGCCAATGTCCACACTCAGAACCTACCTGTTCGAATGCGGAGGTACCAAATCCCATCGGAGTACGCTCTTGTCAGACGTACACATGGTCGTGGAGGGCTGATGGCTACTGCACCCGAGGGACTTGACTCGCCCGCGACTGACGAGCTGCGGGCGAGCTCTCGCGTGCCCCCATGGCTTCCCCGGCTTCTCCTCATGATCATCGCCTACGTTGTCGGGGCTTTCCTTCTGTTGCAAATGCTGGCTCGGGTTCGAGACCTTCTCTTCATGATCGTGGTGTCGCTGTTCTTGTCGTTCGCAATCGAGCCGGCGGTCAACTTCCTGGCGCAGAGGGGGTGGCGGCGCGGGGCCGCCACCGGGCTGATTCTCTTCACCGTCATCCTCCTCGGCATCGTCATGGTCGTGGCGATGGTGCCGTTGTTGATCGGACAGATACAAGGTTTGGTGGCGGAGGTGCCGGGGTGGCTCGACACCATAGCTACACAGGTTAACGAGCGGTTCGGGACCGACATCTCGGTGAGTACCGCCGTGACCGAGGCCCAGGACATCGAGAACGCGCTCAGGACGTACGGGGCGGACGTGGCGGGGAACCTCCTCGGTTTTGGTGCTGCCGTGGTGACGGGTCTCTTCCAACTCCTCACCATCCTCCTGTTCACCTTTTACTTCGTGGCCGACGGGCCTCGGGTCAGGCGCTCCATCTGCTCGCTGCTCTCGCCTCGGAGACAGCGTGAGGTCTTGACGACCTGGGAGATCGCCATCGACAAGTCGGGGGCGTACTTCTATTCGAGATTGTTGCTGGCTGTCGTCAACGGGGTTGCCCTTTACATCCTGTTGCGTGTAGTCGGGGTTCCCTTTGCGCTGCCGCTTGCGATGTTTTCCGGCCTCTTCTCGCAATTCGTTCCAGTCGTGGGCACGTACATCGCATCGGTGCTGCCGCTTCTGGTGGCGCTGTTGGAAGACCCCGTCGACGCTCTGATCATTCTCGTGTTCATCCTCATTTACCAGCAGATTGAGAACTACGTGCTCAGCCCGCGGGTGACGAAGCACACCATGCAACTGCATCCCGCCGTCGCGATCGGGTCAGCCATCGCGGGAGGGAGCCTCGCCGGACCTATCGGGGCGTTTCTCGCGCTGCCGGCGGCGGCGATCATCCAGGCTTCGATCGGAACGTTCGTGGATCGTCACGAGGTCCTCGAATCCGATCTCACGTCCGAGGAGGACCACGAGGAGATCAAGCGGGCGATCAGAAACGAGAAGAAGACCGTCTCAATGCCCAAGTTCCTCGACCGCTTTCGCCGCAG
>JALZIB010000078.1 GCA_030860505.1 Actinomycetota bacterium | reverse complement strand
CGCCAACCGCCTCGTGGGGATCCTTCACGGATGCCTGCGTCACCGCCAGCCCTACGATGAAACGATCGCTTGGCCCTCTCTCATCGAGGAGGCGGCTTGACAGTTACGGGCGTGGGATATCTAGCCGGCGTGGCGCGGGTTCGTGACGGCGCCCTCTGCGGCGGACGATACCGTCGCCGCGTACTTCGCGAAGACCCCGGTTCGATAGCGCGGCGGCGGTGCCGTCCAATCGGCAAGGCGCTTGCCGATCTCTTCGGGCGTCAGATCTACCCGTAGCTCCCGAGCATCGACATCTATCTCGATGACGTCGTCGTTGCGCAGGATCGCGATCGGTCCCCCTCGCGCCGCCTCGGGGGAGATGTGTCCGACCATCAGTCCGTGCGTCGCACCGGAGAATCGCCCGTCGGTGATGAGCGCCACAGAATCACCGAGACCCTCGCCGACGATGGCGGCGGTTACCGCCAGCATCTCGCGCATGCCCGGTCCTCCCGCCGGCCCCTCGTAGCGAATCACCACGACGCCGTCGGCTTGGAGCCGGTTGTTCTTCACGGCGTCGAAGCACTGCTCCTCAGAGTCGAAGACATGCGCCCGGCCTCGGTGGTAGCGGCGTTCGTGTCCGGCCAGCTTCACCACGCAACCCTCCGGTGCGAGGTTCCCGCGCAGGATCGCCAGGCCGCCGCTCTCTTTGAGCGGCCGCTCGAGAGGAACGACGACCTCTTGGCCGTGGGTCTCCTGGGCGGCCTCGGCGACCTCTGCCAGCGTGCGTCCGTCGACGGTGTATGCGGCGCCGTCGACGTGGCCGCCTTTGAGCAACTCGCGCGCCAGCAATGCGGTGCCTCCCGCGTTGTGAAGGTCGGTCGCGACGTAGCGACCTCCAGGTTTGAGGTCGGCCACGATCGGGGTCGCACCTGCGATGCGATCGAACTCCTCGAGCGGAAGATCGAGGCCGAGCTCGTGGGCGATGGCGAGGAGATGGAGCACTCCATTCGTGGATCCCCCCGACGCGGCCACGGACGCCACTGCGTTGCGCAACGCCGCCGGGGTGATGAGGTCCGATGGACGCACCCCCCGGCGCACGAGGGACACGGCGAGATGACCGGTCCGTTCGGCAGCGGCGCCCTTGCCGGCATCGACCGCGGGGATGCCGCTCAACCCGAAGGGGCTGATGCCCAGGAAGTCGGCCGCCATCGCCATCGTGTTGGCCGTGAACTGGCCGCCGCACGCCCCCGCGCCCGGACAGGCCACGCCCTCGAGCGAATGCAGCTCATCGGCCGAGAGAGTCCCCGCCGCATGCATGCCGACTGCCTCGAAGACATCCTGAACGGTCACGTCCCGATCGCGCCACCGGCCGGGGGCGATCGAACCGTTATAGAGCACGATGCTCGGGACATCGAGGCGACAGGCCGCCATGATCGCTCCTGGGATCGTCTTGTCGCAGCCCACGAGGCACACGAGTCCGTCGAACAGATGTCCGCGCGCCACGAGCTCGATGGAGTCCGCGATGAGCTCCCGGCTGACGAGGGAGGCGCGCATGCCCTCGGTTCCCATCGAGACACCGTCGGATACCGCGATCGTGTTGAACTCCATCGGAGTCGCGCCGGCGGAGCGAATTCCCTCCTTGACGCGCTGGGCGAGCTCGCGCTGGTTGAAGTTGCACGGCATCGTCTCGATCCACGTCGTCGCGACGCCGACGATCGGGCGTGCGAGATCCTCGTCCGTGAACCCCACCGCTTTGAGCATGGCGCGCGCCGGTGCGCGGTCGGCGCCGTCGGTGAGCGCTGCGCTGCGTTTCTTGGCCGGGTCGGTGGGTCTGTCGTACGGATTCGCCATCAACGCGAACCATACAGACCGCATCCCCCTGCGTCGACGGTCCCGCCAGAGTGGGGCCTCCACTTGACTCATCGCGACGCATCGTGCATACTCCGCCACCAACACCTCGTCACCGTCGCCGGGGCCGCGCTCTCAAGTCGAGCAGAAGGCGAACCGAGACCACTCACGATGACCACCATTTCCCAGGCGACAGAGATCCTCTCCCGGACGACTCCCTCGTCCTCCCTTTACCTGACCTCCGTACTTCTTATTACCTAGCGCGCGCTCATTCGGCCCCGGCCGACGTGACGTGCGCAACCCTCCGACTTCCCGGAGGGTTTTTTCGTTCCCGGACTTTCCCCTGGAGGTGTTGCATCACAAACACATCAAGCCCCATCCGCAGACGGCAGAGGTAATCGACGCAAAGGAGACGGCAATGAAGGTCGAGATTTATGACGATGAGCAGGTAGGCACGGCCGAATGGCAGGCGCCCGGAAGGGTCGCACTGGAGGTCGAGGAGCCAGACCAGCGCCGCTGGTTCGAGTCGTTCTTCGCGACCGAGGACTCGACTCTGGACGGACCGGTCGAATGCGCATCCATGACGCGCGCCGAGCGCGGCGATTCCTCGGAAGAGGCGTTCGCTCGCGCGCTTTACCGGCTGGGCTTCTATGCCTACCAGTTCCGCCCGGCAACTCATGCGAAAGGCGGTGCCAAAGAGACATGAGTCGGATCCGTATCCAGAAGAAAAGGCCCCGGACGAGGCAAACCAGATGACTCAGATGACGGGCGCCCAATCGCTGATCGCGTCACTCGAGCATGTGGGCGTCGAGGTCGTCTTCGGGATCCCGGGTGGCGCCATCCTTCCGGCCTACGATCCCCTGCTCGACTCGCCCATCCGTCACATCCTCATGCGCCACGAGCAGGGGGCGGGACACGCCGCCGAGGGCTACGCGCAGGTGACCGGAAGGGTGGGCGTGTGCTTCGCCACCTCCGGACCGGGCGCGACCAACCTCGTCACTCCCATTGCCGACGCATTCATGGACTCCGTACCGCTTGTTGCGATCACCGGGCAGGTGCCCCGCGCTGTGATCGGAAACGACGCGTTCCAGGAAGCCGACATTACCGGCATCACGCTGCCGATAACCAAGCACTCCTACAAGGTGATGGATCCCGACGAGATTCCGACGGCGATAGCCGAGGCATTCCACATCGCCTCGACCGGCCGGCCCGGTCCGGTACTCGTCGACCTTCCCAAGGACGTGCTCACGAGCGCGACCGCCTTCGACTGGCCCGACACCATCAACCTGCCCGGTTACAGGCCGACGACTCGTCCCAATCGGCGGCAGGTGCACGCCGCCGCGCACCTCATTCAAGAGGCTCGCCGGCCCGTGCTCTACGTCGGCGGCGGAGTACTCAAAGCGCGCGCCGCAAACGAGCTAACCGCCTTGGCCGAGGCAATCGGTGCCCCCGTTGTCACCACGCTCATGGCGCGCGGCGCATTCCCAGACAGTCACCCCCTCTGTCTGGGGATGCCCGGCATGCACGGCAACTACGCGGCCGTGACCGCCATGCAGCGTGCGGATTTGCTCGTCAACCTCGGTGCTCGCTTCGACGATCGGGTGACCGGACGCCTCGACGGGTTCGCTCCCGGCGCGAAGGTAATCCATGCAGACATCGATCCCGCCGAGATCGGAAAGAACCGGCACGCCGACGTGCCGATAGTGGGCGACGCCAAATCGGTGATCGTCGAACTCACGAAGAGCGTGCTGCGTGGCATCGAAGAAACGGGCCGCGTCGACCTCGACGCGTGGCACGCCGAGATTGCTTGCTGGAGCCGCGACTATCCACTGGCCTACACCCAGAAGGACGACGGTCCGATCAAGCCGCAGTACGTCGTCGAGGCCTTCGCCCGCGCTACGAGGGGGGACGCTATCGTCGCAACCGGCGTCGGTCAGCATCAGATGTGGGCATCGCAGATGATGCAGGTCAACCGCCCGTACTCGTGGGTCACCTCAGGCGGACTGGGAACCATGGGGTTCGCCGTGCCCGCCGCACTCGGTGCGAAAGTCGGGAGGCCCGACGAGCGCGTCGTGGCGATCGACGGAGACGGCTGTTTCCAGATGACGGCGCAGGAGCTCGCGACGGCAACGCTCGAAAGAATCCCGTTCACGGTGGCGATCCTCAACAACAGCCACCTGGGCATGGTGCGCCAGTGGCAGAAGCTGTTCTACGGCGAGCGCTACTCGGAGGTGCACCTTCCCCAGGTCCCCGACTACGTCGCTCTCGCCGAAGCCTACGGCGCCGTGGGTTTGCGAGCGACGTCGGTGGACGACGTCGAGAACGTCATCGACAAGGCCATGGGG
>JALZIB010000024.1 GCA_030860505.1 Actinomycetota bacterium | reverse complement strand
GCGCTACTCGGAGGTGCACCTTCCCCAGGTCCCCGACTACGTCGCTCTCGCCGAAGCCTACGGCGCCGTGGGTTTGCGAGCGACGTCGGTGGACGACGTCGAGAACGTCATCGACAAGGCCATGGGGGTCGACGATCGTCCGTGTGTCATCGACTTCCGCGTCGATGACGAGGAGATGTGCTTTCCGATGGTTCCCGCGGGAGCGTCCAACGACGAGATCCTCGTCGCTCCGAACCGGCGTGCCTACGACGACGCAGCGCTCCTCAACGACAAAGCTCCCCCTGTCAAAGAGGCCGTCTCGTGAGCGCGGCTCACACGTTGGCGGTGCTGGTCGAGAACAAGCCCGGCGTGCTGGCGCGCGTCGCCGGGCTCATCGCTCGGCGAGGCTTCAACATCACGTCGCTCGCCGTCGGCGAAACCGAACATCCCGAGGTCTCGCGCATGACCATCGTGCTCGCGGTCGACGGAAAACCGGTCGAGCAGTGCATAAAGCAACTCCACAAGCTCATCCCCGTCCTGCGCGTGGAGGAGCTCCCCGTCGATGCCTCGGTCGAGCGAGAGATAGCGCTCGTCAAGGTCGGGGTCGGTGTCGGCCGGCGGGCCGAGGTCCTCGAGATAGTCGAGATCTTCAGGGCGAAGGTGGTCGACGTCGACGCCGACGTCGTGGTGGTCGAGGTCACAGGTTCGCCGGAGAAGGTACAGGCGCTCGAGAACCTGCTCGAGCCGTACGGGATCGTCGAACTGGCCCGTACCGGCCGTATCGCGCTGAAAAGAGGAGGCCGGGGCCTCAAAGCCCCCATCCTTCGACAGGTACCAATCAAGACCGCGTCATAACGATCAGGAGGCTTTACACATGGCAGCGAAGATCTACTACGAGGACGACGTGTCGACCGAGACGCTGCGCGGCAGTCGCATCGCGGTGCTCGGCTACGGTTCACAGGGCCGCGCGCACTCCCTCAACCTGAAGGACTCAGGCCACGACGTGATCGTCGGCCTGCGCAAGGACTCGTCGTCGTGGACGAAGGTCGAGGCGGATGGGCTGCACGTCGCGAACGTGCACGAGGCGGTGGCCGACGCCGATCTCGTCGCGGTGTTGGTTCCCGATCAGCACCAGGCGGCCGTCTTCGCGGAGTCGATCGAACCGAACCTCCGTCCCGGGACCACGCTGCTGTTCGCTCACGGCTTCTCGATTCACTTCGGCCAGATCCGTCCGCCGGAGGACAACGACGTCGTCATGATCGCCCCCAAGGCGCCCGGCCCCCTCGTCCGCCGCACCTTCGAGGAGGGGAAGGGGACCCCGGCGCTGGTCGCCGTACACCAGGACTCGAGCGGCAGCGCGAGGGATCGAGCGCTGGCCTACGCGCGCGGCCTTGGTTGCACTCGCGCGGGAGTGATCCAGACGACCTTCGCCGAGGAGACCGAAACCGATCTCTTCGGCGAGCAAGCGGTCCTCTGCGGCGGGACCTCTCGGCTTATTCAGGCCGGCTTCGAGACCCTGGTCGAGGCCGGCTACCAGCCCGAGATCGCCTACTTCGAGTGCCTGCACGAGCTGAAGCTAATCGTCGACCTGCTCTATGAGGGCGGCCTCGGGCACATGCGGCGGGCCATCTCCGACACCGCCGAGTACGGCGACCTCACCCGCGGCCGCAAGGTCGTCACCGAGGAGACCGAGGAGGCGATGCGCGTCATCCTCGACGACATCCGTTCCGGCAGCTTCGCCCGCGAGTGGGTCACCGAGAACCGCGCCGGCACTCCGGTGCTCGACGCCGAGCGTCGCCGCCAAGCCCAACACCCGATCGAAGAGGTCGGGACCAACCTAAGGAAGATGATGTCGTGGATCGAGAACCCGACGTAGACGTACCAATCCCCTCCCCAAAGAGGGCTGGGAGAACAGCGAACGCAGCGAGCGGTACCCCGGACCGAGTACTCATCTTCGACACCACGCTACGCGACGGCGAGCAGTCGCCGGGCATCTCGTTGAACCTCAAGGAGAAGGTCGAGATCGCCGAGCAGCTGGCCCGCCTCGGCGTCGACGTGCTCGAGGCCGGCTTCCCCGTCGCCTCGACGGGCGAGACCGAGGCGGTCAGGGCGATCGCCGAGACGGTACGGGGGCCGGTCGTCGCCGCGCTAGCCCGGGTCAATCCCGGCGACGTCGATCGGGCGGCCGAGGCCGTCGGGCCCGCCGAGCGCGCTCGCATTCACACGTTCATCGCGACGAGCGAGGTCCATATGCGCGCCAAGCTGCGCATGACGCCTCACGAGGTGCTGGCGGCGGCGCGCGGCGGCGTCGGCCGGGCGCGGCGTCACGTGGACGACGTCGAGTTTTCCTGTGAGGACGCAACCCGGAGCGACCCGGACTTCGTAGCACAGGTGTTTCGCGCCGCAGCCGAAGCCGGAGCGACCACGCTGAATTTCCCCGACACCGTCGGCTATTGCATGCCGGAGGAGTACGCGGATCTGCTTCGCTACGTCATGAGCGAGGTCGCTGCAGACGTCGTCTGGAGCGTGCATACGCACGACGACCTCGGCCTGGCTGTGGCCAACGCTCTCTCGGGAATCGAGGCCGGCGCTCGCCAGGTCGAGGTCGCGGTCAACGGCATCGGCGAACGAGCCGGCAACTGCTCGCTCGAAGAGGTCGTAATGGCCATCCGCACCCGCGCCGACCGCCACAGTGTCGCAACCAACGTGAACGCGAAGGAGATCGCCCGCACGTCTCGACTGGTCTCGATGCTGACCGGCTACGCAGTTCCTCCGAACAAGGCGATTGTCGGCGCCAACGCCTTCGCTCACGAGGCGGGCATCCACCAGCACGGCGTCATGACCGAGCGGACCACGTACGAGATCATCGATCCGGTCGACGTCGGGCTCGAGGGTTCGCGCATCGTGCTCGGCAAGCACTCGGGCCGCCACGCGTTCGTCAGCACCCTCACCGAGTTGGGCTTTCATCTCGAGCCCGCCGATATCGGGAAGGCCTTTGCGCGCTTCAAGGAGCTCGCCGATCGGAAGATACGCATCACCGATATAGACCTGGAGGCCATAGTGGCCGAGGAGATCGGAAGCGACGGTGACGAATACGAGCTCATCTCGATCCAGGTCGCCGGCGGCACCCACCTATCCCCGACCGCGACCGTGCGTCTGCGACGCAACGGCGAGGTCATCGACGAGAGTGCGATCGGCGACGGCATGATCGACGCGGCCTGCGGAGCGGTGCAGCGCGCCACCGGCATCGAAGCGCGCCTCGAGTCCTTCAACGTCTCCAGCGTGACGGGCGGAATCGATGCGCTCGGCGACGTGACCATAGTGCTCGCCACCACCGGGGATCCGGACGGGCCGAAGGTGCGCCGGGCGACCGGTCGCGGGGTCTCAACAGACGTGGTTGAGGCCTCTGCGCGCGCCTATCTCTCCGCGGTCAACCGCCTGATGAGCCTCGCCGCCCGAGAGCGACAACGCAGCGTCGAGGAGGTGACCGCGTAGTGGGACAGACGATCACGGAAAAGATCCTTGCCGCCCATGCGGACCTCGAGGAGGTCACGCCGGGCGAGATCGTGATGTGCAGGGTCGACCTCGCCATGGCGAACGACGTCACCGCGCCGGCCGCAGCAGATGCATTCGCAAGGATGGGCGTGCCCGCGGTCTGGGACCGTTCGAAGATCGCGCTCGTCGCCTCGCACTTCGTGCCCGCGAAGGACATTGCCTCGGCCACTCTCATGTCTCGCATGCGATCTTTCGCACTGGAACACGACATCGAGCACTTCTTCGAGGTCGGTCGCGGTGGTATCGAGCACATCCTCCTGCCCGAGGAGGCGCTGACCCTGCCCGGCGACGTAGTTATCGGCGCCGACTCACACTCGTGCACCTACGGGGCGCTCGGCTGCTTCTCGACGGGAGTCGGATCGACCGATCTCGCGGCGGTGATGGCCACCGGCGAGATCTGGCTGCGCGTCCCGGAGACGCTGAAGGTCTCCTATACGGGAGCGCCGCCACCGTGGGTGGTAGGCAAAGACCTGATCCTGACCGTGATCGCCACGATCGGCGACGACGGCGCCGGTTACATGGCGATCGAGCACACGGGCAACACGATCGAACACCTGTCCATGGACTCCCGCCTCACCCTGACGAACATGGCGATCGAGGCAGGAGCCAAGTCGGGCGTCATTGCCCCCGATGAACGCACGGTCAATTACGTGCGCGAGCGCCAGGCGGTAATGGGGCGCGTGCGTGACTTTCCGGTGCTGTCCTCGGACCCCGACGCCGACTTCGCGCGCGAGGTGGCGATCGACGTCGCGTCCCTCGAACCTATGGTGGCGCGTCCTTCGCTGCCGTCCCGGGCGGTTCCCGTTAGCGAGGTCGAGCGGGTGAAGGTCGACCAGGTCTTCGTCGGGTCGTGCACCAACGCCCGTATCGAGGATCTTCGCATTGCCGCACACGTGCTCGGCGACGAGCGCATTGCACCGACCGTGCGAGCTCTGGTCATTCCGGCGACGCAGCGAGTGTGGCAGCAGGCAAACCAGGAGGGCCTACTCGAACGGTTTGCGCGCGCGGGAGCCAGCGTATCGACGCCGACCTGCGGCGCGTGTCTCGGCGCGCACATGGGGGTGCTCGGCCCCGATGAGGTGTGCGTGTCGACGTCGAACCGCAACTACGTCGGACGCATGGGCGACCCTACGGCGCAGGTGTATTTGGCCAATCCGGCGGTGGCGATGGCCGCCGCCGTGGCGGGCGAGCTCGTACATCCGGCGGAGGTCCGCCCGGATGCCCCGAGCCTTCTCGGCGAGCTGGTGATGGGCTAATGGGCACGGCATGGAAATACGGAGACAACATCGATACCGATGTCATCATTCCGGCACGTCATCTGACCACGACCGACGAGACGGAGCTCGCGAAGCACGCGCTCGAGGATCTCGACGCGACCTTCGCCTCGGCGGTCCGGCCCGGTGACGTCGTGGTGGCCGGAGCGAACTTCGGTTGTGGATCGAGCCGCGAGCATGCCCCCGTGGCGCTCAAGGGCACCGGTGTGAGCGCCGTCGTCGCGTCGTCGTTCGCCCGCATCTTTTTTCGGAACGCCATCAACACCGGTCTGGCGATCGTCACCTGCCCTGCCGCGGTCGCGGCGACCGCAGCAGGCGAAGAGGTCGAGGTGGACGTCTCGGCCGGCGTTGTTCGAAACGTCACCAAGGGTCGGACCTTCGAGGCCGAGCCGTTGCCCGACTTCATCAGGGACATCGTCGAGCGCGGCGGGCTGGTTCAATGGGTCAGGCACAGGGTGGAGGCAGCCTCGTGAAGCGGCGCATCGCCGTTCTTCCCGGAGACGGAATCGGCCCCGAGGTCATCAAGGTCGCGCTGGACGAGATCCCGACCGACTTCGACTTCGTGGTCATCGAGGCATCCGCCGACCGGTACTTGTTGGACGGAACCCTGATCACCGACGAGGAGATGTCTGTGATCGCGGACAGCGACGCGCTATTGTTCGGAGCGATCGGTGACCCGCGCGTGGCCGACGGCGTGCTCGAGCGAGGAATCCTGCTAAGACTCCGCCGGGAGCTCGACCTCTATATCAACCTCCGGCCGTTCCCCGAGATCGGCGTCACCTTCGTGCGCGAGAACTCCGAGGGTCCCTACTCGGGCATTGGGGATCGCACGGGTGATGTCGCCCGCGAGGTCAACGTCAACAGCGGACCCGCCATCGAACGCTGCGCCCGCTACGCCTTCGATCTCGCCCGGCGCCGGAAGGAACGCCTCACGCTCGTCCACAAGTCGAACGTGCTCGTGCACGCGGGGGCGTTGTGGCGAGAGGTCGTCGAGCGAGTTGCGCATGACTACCAGGAAGTCGACTGGAACTACGAGCATGCCGATGCGGCCGCTTATCACCTCGCCCTGGACGCGTCCCGCTATCAGGTGGTGCTGACCGACAACCTCTTCGGCGACCTGCTGAGCGACCTCGCCGCCGGTCTGGCCGGCGGCCTGGGCCGCGCGGCCAGTGCCAACCTCCATCCCGACCCCTCGACGCGCAAACTTCGATGCGGGGGGCTGTTCGAACCGGTGCACGGTTCGGCCCCCGACATCGCGGGCACCGGTCTGGCAGATCCCACCGCAGCCATCAGAGCGGTCCGCATGATGCTCGAGGAGCTCAGCACCGACGCGCAAGCGGCCACGGCATGAACGACAGTCCCTACTTCACCATCTGCGGATACAAGGTCACCAGCGAACGTCTGCACGAGAGAGACACCCAGGTCCAGGCGATCGTCGAAGTTCGAATCGGACACACCTGCGCGCGCCGGCAAGCCACCGGGGTCGGCCCGGTGCACGCGCTGGACGCCGCTTTGCGAGCGTGTCTCGCCGGCGACTTCCCCGAACTCGCCGGCGTGGCCTTGTCGGACTACAGAGTGTCGGTGGTGGACGCGAGCCACGGTACGGCGGCTCAGGTGCGGGTTCTCATCGAAGCGACCGACGGCGCGGCGCGCTGGGATGCGGGCTGCGTGTCGGAGAACGTCCTCGACGCATCCTTTCAGGCACTGTGCGCGACGGCGGTCATGGGCATCATGCGGAGGTGCGCCGTTCACAGTGTTGCCTAGGTGGTCCGGCAGGTAACGTTTGCGTGTTCTGGCGGTGCGAAACGCAAGTATGGCAAGGCCGCAGGGAGGCGGAACAGTGGAACTGTTCCGCCGACCGAGAACGCCGCCAGACGCAGCGGCTTTGCCGCCAGAGCACCCCTCAATGTTGCCTGTCGGGGCACTAGCATCGAAACGATGAACGCCGGCCCCGCGGAACATGGGGGTCGGTTGCTCCACTGGACCAGCAGCTAGGCCCGGTCTCCGGCGCGACACTTAGAAGATGACTCTGCGCCCTGGTGGCCACGAGGGTTTCGAAACGGCCTTTCGGGCCCACGTCCCGCGCGCCTCCCTTTTCGCCTGGCTCATTACCCACGAGGCGTCCTCGGCGACTCGCCTGGCAGTTGTCGCCTTCCGGGGGTCGCTGGGATCGATGCAGGACCTGAGGGGGCCGGACCTTCTCGAGGCTCACGTCCTGCGGGCGGTGGTCCTCGGCGCGCGGCGAAGGCACCGGCGACGCCCGCACGGTGACGACCTGGGCTCGGCGTGGCTGCGGCTTCCGGTCAGAACCCGGGCGGCACTGGTACTGCTCCACTTCGAAAACATGGATCCGCGCGCCGTCGCCGACGTCCTCGAGTGCTCCGACGTCACAGTGGCAAGGTTGTCGAAGAAGGGCCTGGT
>JALZIB010000015.1 GCA_030860505.1 Actinomycetota bacterium | reverse complement strand
GCCGACATGGGCTCGGCCTACCTCCTTCCCCGCCTCGTCGGGTTGGGGCGCGCTACCGAGTTGCTGTTGCTCGGCGACAAGGTGGGCGCCGACGCCGCCGAGCGAATCGGCCTCGCAAACCGCGTGGTCGAAGACGAGCACCTGGCGGACGCTACCAGCGAGCTGGCCGCCCGGCTTGCCGCCGGTCCCACCTTCGCTCTCGGCGCCACGAAGATGCTTCTGACGCGCGAGTTGGACATGGATCTCGGGGGTTCTCTCGAACTCGAGGCCATGACGCAGGCGCTCCTGATGACCGCCGACGACCACAAGGAGTTCTACGCGGCGTTTAGGGATGGCCGGAATCCGGTATGGACGGGCCGATAGCGCGATCGTTTCTTCGATCGAAGAGGATCCCATGACATCGGCACACAAGCTCATAAATCCGGCCACTCTGGCACCGCCGCTCGGCTTCAGCCATGCCGCGATCGCGGCACCCGGGCGGACCGTTTATCTCGGGGGCCAGACCGCCCACGGCTCGACCGGCCTCATCCAGGGAACCGACATCGTCGAGCAGTTCGACGCCGCCGCCGCCAACGTCGTGACCGCGCTGAAAGCGGCGGGTAGCGAGCCCGAGGATCTCGTCTCGATGCAGATCTTCGTCACCGACGCCGACGCCTACAAAGGGGCAACTCACGAGTTGCGTGACGTCTATCGCAAGCACTTCGGGCGTCACTACCCCGCGCTCGCGCTGTTCGAGGTCGTCGGCCTCTACGACCCCGAGGCCTACGTCGAGCTCATGTGCATCGCAGTCATTCCCGACCAGAGGCCCGAATACGAGGCCCTCCCCATCAACGGCGGCGCCTGAGCACAGCTCCCTTTCTTTCTCGGGAGATCAGAGGGGAGCGTCCCGACTCTCGAGTCGGTCGGAGCGGCGTTCGGAGCGCACAGCAGCCATTCGGCCTCATTTCACCGTCGAGGAGGGAGAATCGCTCCATGAGACCGGACATCGAGAAGTTCTTCGCACGTTATGGTGCTGCGCTCTCGTCCGATGACGTGCCGGGCATCGTGTCGTGCTTCGACCCACCGACGGTCATCATAGGCGACGCGGCGACCACCCTGATGATCGATCGCGCACACGTGGAGGCGTACTTCACTGGGATGGCGGAGCGTTACCGCGCACGCGGAGCGTTACCGCGCACGCGGCGCGTTCAGCGCCGCCGCCACGGTCCGCGGAGTCGAGCAGCTCGCGCCAGCGCTCTGGCTGGTCGACCTGCGTTGGGACTCGTTCGATGAGACTGGTGCACCGGCACCTGTCGGTGTCGAGACTTATCGGTACCTTGTGCGCGCCGTCCAACCCAACGAGCCACTGATCGTGGCCGCGGTCGTGACCGGCTAAGTGTCGAGCATCCGTTCCCGAGGTGGGCCCAGCCCGCTTCAGCTCCGCTGGCACGATCTCGTGCACAAGAACGACGCCTTCGAGTCCCTCCGTTCGCCAGCTCGCGCCCGTCCGGCGGCGCGTCGTCGCAACGCCCCCGTCTCTCCCGCCCCACGTTCAAATTGCCCACACGGCCTCCACGGAGGTGTCCGAGTAGCGCGTCCAGATAGGCCAGCCGACGAGTGTCCGCCACCGCCGGGAAGTCAACGAATCCCCGATCACATCTCCGTAGGGCGGCCTGCCAACCTGGAGGCATGGAGACTGCGGCGGATCGATCTCTTAACGTCGATCAGGAGCTGGGTCTGCTGCGCTCAGATCAGATCAGACGACCGCCACAACGCCCGAGCAGTCGAGAGATTCCTGCATCCAGCATTCACCGAGGTCCCTGCTTGCGGTCGGTGCGGTCGGTGACTACCAGCACGGCCGCACCGACCAGCGCTTTTCCCGGAGAGTACCTATGTCCTGCGTCCGCCCGGGCTTCCTACAAGGAGAACCATCCATCTGGACGGAGGCCATGCTTTGTGGTGAACTCCTGAGAAATCGGCGGCATTCGGTCACGGCTGCAACCAGACTGGGGGGGAACGTCTCATGAGCATGACCGAACGACCTGCGAGCGCGAGCGCGCGCCTTCGCCTGGTGATCGTGTCCATCGTCATGCTCGCCCTGACACAAGCGGTGTCGTACGCCGCTCCGATCGGGGGTTTCGATCAGGGAGACCTGCGCATCGGCAGCCGCTCTCACTTCGTCGGTTTCGACTCTCCCTACTGGCTGCAGGACCTTGCGCCCGATGGCAACAGGGCGGCGTTCCTCTATTACATCGAGAGTTCGGGACGCTGGCGTCTGGGCGAGCTCGACTTCCGCAACGATTCCCTACGGTTCGTGGCGACTGTGCCTCACACGGACATCGTGCTCTATTCGCCCGACGGCAGGCGGGTGGTCATCAAGCAGGGGTCGAGGTTGAAGCTCGTCGAACTCGACAGCGGTGATCTCTCGGATGTGGGTCGCGTGCATCGGAACTCACAGGTCCGATGGCTCGACGACGGGCGGCTCGCCTACCTGACGCGGGACCGCAGATTGGTCTTCACCTCCCCAGAAGGCGAGGTCACGGACACGGGGTTCTCCGCGCCCGACCCGGCCGGCAGAGACAGCCTTGTCCGCTTCGTCTCGGTAAGCTCGGACGGCGGCCGCATCGGTCACGTCCTCGGAGACCGAGCATCTCTGAGCCACGGGCACGAGCTCACCTGGAGCAGCGACGGGGACCGCCTGCTCATCACCAACCAGGTAACCGGAACGGGCGTGACCGGGCTGAAGCAGCTCTTCGCAGTCGAGGTCGACGGCCGCAGAGTCACGCGCGTGCTCAAGGCCCGCACGATCGCCGCCTTCGTGGATGCAAACGAGAGAGTCGTCTTCGCTCGCTATGCGAGCGCCGAGGGTCCTGCCCACGGACGCCTTCACGGCGCGGTCTACACGGGGAGGCTCCGCACCCGGTAGCCACCCACGAGGCTGTCGTCTATTGGCGATAGAGCTCCCTGGTGATGATCTCTCGCTGGATCCCGCTGGTCCCCTCGTAGATTCGGGTCGCCCGAACCTCTCGATAGAGCTCTTCGAGCAGGTGCCCGCGCTCCAGCGCCTTCGCCCCGTGGATCTGGATCGCGGCGTCGATCACCCGTTGCGCCGTCTCCGTGGCGAACAACTTCGCCATCGCAGACTGGCTCGTCACGCGCTCGCCCCTGTCGTAGCGAGCCGCCGCGGAGTAAACGAGGAGGCGCGCGGCCTCGATGGAGGTCGCCATGTTGGCGAGCTCCTGGCTGATCGCCTGGAAGCTCCTCAGCTCCTGGCCGAACGCCTTGCGCTCCGCTCCGTGGGCCAGTGCGGCATCGAGCGCCGCCTGGGCCATCCCGACCGCGAACGCGCCGACGCTGGGACGAAAGAGATCGAGGGTGCGCATGGCGACCTTGAAGCCGTCGTCCAAGTCTCCGAGCAGGTCGCCCGGTCCGACGTAGACGCCGTCGAAGATCAGGCTGCCGATCGCATGAGGAGCCACGAGATGCAGTCGTTCACCGCTCAGCCCGTCGGCGGCGCCCTCGACAACGAAGGCGCTGACTCCTCTCGCGCCGGCAGACTCGGTGGTGCGCGCAAAGACCGAGTAGACGTCCGCCTGCGGGGCGTTGGAGATCCACTTCTTCTCACCGCACAAGCGCCAGCCCTCGCCGTCGCGCTCGGCCCGCAACGCCAGCGCGGCCGCATCGCTGCCTGCCCCCGGCTCGGTCAGAGCGAAGGCGGCGACCGCCTCGCCTCGAGCGACCACGGGAATCCAGCGCGCGACCATCTCGGCGCTGCCCGACTGCAAGATGGGGTAGGCCCCGAGTCCCTGCAGCGCGAGCGCGGTCTCGGCCTTGGTGCACCCCAGCGCGAGACCCTCCCGCAGCACACATAGTTCGAGCGCGCTGACGTCGCCTTCGTGCGAGCCTCCCGCGGCCGCGGGGAAGATCCTGGGCAGGAGGTCCCGCTCCGCGAGAAGCCGCAGCAGGTCCCGATCTACGTCGCCCGGGGGCCGGCTCGAGGCAAGCGTGCGCAGCTCCTCGGTTGCCACCGTACGGGCGCGCTGCAAGAGCTTCTCGGAAGACTCCGGCAGGACGAAGAGATCACTCATCGGCACACATTACGTCCGTCCTTCCGACTTCGTTCGCTCGGCCTCGCCCACGCGCCACGTGAAGCACTTAGGCTGCATATAGTCGAGTCGAGACAAGTCGTGACTCAAGAAAGTCGAACGCCTACGGGGGGTGGAGCCATGCCGGATTCGCCGTTCTGGAACAAGCGTCACGAGACCATGCCTCGCGAGCAACTCGATGCGCTGCAGGTCCGTAAGTTGCGCTCTCTGGTCGAGTGGTCGGCCGAGCAGGTGCCCTATCACGCCGCGCGCCTCGGTGACGCGGGCGTCACCTCAGAGTCGATCGACTCCCTTGACGATCTTCGCCGCATTCCCTTCACGACGCGCGAGGAGTGGATGCAGTCACAGATCGAGCACCCTCCTTACGGAGCAATCCTCGCCGCGCCGGAGGGCGCGGCCATCCGCTACCACATGACCTCCGGGACAACCGGCCGCGCCCCCATCCGGGTGCTCGACTCCATGAAGGACTGGGAGTGGATCGCGGAGATGTGGTGCTACGGCTTCTGGGGCTTCGGTGTCCGTCCTGCGGACACCGTTTTCTTTGCCTTCAGCTACGGCACCTTCGTCGGCTTCTGGGGCGCCCACTACGCCTGCGAAAAGATCGGTTGTCTCGTGTTGCCCGGTGGGAACATGACGACCGAGGCGCGGGTGAAACAGATCGTCGACATGAACGCAACCGTCGTGTGCTCGACGCCGACTTACGCTCTGCGCATGGCGCAGGAGGCGCACAAGCTCGGCATCGACCTCGCCTCGAGCCCAGTCAAACGGCTCATTCTCTCGGGCGAGCCCGCCGGCTCGATCCCCGCCACGAAGAAGCTCATAGAGGACCAGTGGGGGGCGAGCGCCGGGGACACCGCCGGCATGACCGAGCTCGGCACCATCATGGTCTTCGAGTGCTCCGACCAGCCAGGGGGCACGCACATCATCGAACCCCATTACATCGAAGAGGTGATCGATCCGGCCTCAGGCGAGCCCGTCGCCTACGGGGAACAGGGCGAGCGGGTCGTGACCTCGTTCGGACGCGGCTTCATCCCCGTCCTTCGTTACCGGACGCGCGACCTCGTGGTGAAGGTTCCCGCCGACCGCTGCACCTGCGGCCGCACTCTCGACATCTACGAGGGCGGCATCGTGGGTCGCGTCGACGACATGAAGCTTGTGCGCGGGACGAACGTCTACCCGCGCGCGGTCGAGGCGATCGTGCGTGAGTTCATCGAGATAGACGAGTTCCAGATACATCTCTTCACAGCCGAGGGCATTCGGGACGAGATCGAAGTGCTGGTTGAGATCCCAGAGGCGGACGCGGACCGCGACACCATTCTGAAGAAGCTCGCCGTCGAGCTGTCCGAGGCTCACGAGGGCTTGCGCTTCGGCGTCCGGCAGGTCGAGAACGACACGCTGCCTCGTTTCGAGCTGAAGGCAAAGCGACTGAACGACGAGCGCGAGGTGGTCGGCGGAGCAGGCGAAAGAAAGAGGAGCTAGCCATGCCAGAGACGCGCATCATCACCCCGCCGCAGGATGGGCGACTCAACGATTCCGAGCTTGCGCTCGTTGAGGCCTACAACAAGCTGGTGGAGACGCTAGAGGAATCAGGTGACGAGCTCGAGCCGTTCGCACGACACAACGCCCTGAAGGCCGTGGCCGCGTTGTGGCAGGTGATGAACGGCCTCGACCTCGACCCCGGTCAGCTCTACACGCTCGGGGTGTGAGGCTCCGATGACGCTGGCGAAAGAGCGCTACGTCGAGGCCATCGCGGCAGAGTCGCGCGCCTTCGCCGACGCGGCCCGCCGGGACCTGGATGCCCCGGTGCCCTCGTGTCCTGAATGGTCTGTGGGCGACCTCGTCGTTCATCTCGGAGAGGTGCAGCGCTTCTGGACCGAGATCGCCTCGAGGGGCATCACCGATCCCGCCGAGCTCGGGGACTGGGATGAGACCAGAGAGAAACCGCCGCAGGGAACCGACGTCGTCGAGTGGTTCGAGGACGGCGCGAGGGCTCTGATCGATCTGCTTGCGGTGCTCGATCTCGAACGCCGCATCTGGACCTGGTCGCGCGAGCGCACCGCCGCGTTCATCCCGAGACGCATGGCCCAGGAGGCCTCGGTGCATCGCTGGGACGCCGAGAACGCGGTTGGCGACGCTGCACCGATCGAGCCCGACCTCGCCGCGGACGGCATCGACGAGCTACTGCACGTGTTCCTCCTCGCGGTCGCGCCGCTCGAACAGCCGCCCGGCACCAGCGTGCACGTCCACACCACCGACGTCGAGGGCGAGTGGCTGGTCCGCCTCGACGGGGAGCCGGTACTGAGCCGCGAGCACGCCAAGGGCGACGCGGCGATACGGGGCCCGGCCTCGGATGTGTTGCTCGCGCTGTGGGGACGACTCCCTCCCGAAGCGGTCGAGATCCACGGGGACACCAAAGCGTTCGACGACCTTCGCGGCTTCCTCAGGCTCGAGTGAACCTCGCGTACCGGCCCCCTGGAGATCGTCCCGCGTGGCGCAGCCTGCAGAGCCACTTCGATCGCTTGCGTCACGTCCACCTCCGCGCCCTCTTTGCCGAGGATCCGAAGCGCGGCGAGACCATGACCGCACAGGCCGCCGGCATCTTCCTCGACTACTCGAAGAACCGAATCACGGACGAAACGCTGCGGCTGCTGGTCACGCTGGCCGAGGAATCACATCTCCGAGCCCGCATAGATGCCATGTACTCGGGCGAGCGCATCAACGTCACCGAGGACCGCGCCGTCCTTCACGTCGCCCTGCGCGCGCCGCGCTCGGCCTCCATCGTCGTCGACGGCGACGACGTGGTTCCGAAGGTGCACGAGGTGCTCGATCGAATGGGCTCCTTCGCCGACGAGGTGCGCGCCGGTCGCTGGAAGGGGCACACCGGCAAGCCGATACGTAACGTCGTCAACATCGGCATCGGGGGGTCGGACCTCGGCCCGGTGATGGCCTACGAAGCGCTGCGTCATTACAGCGACCGCTCGCTCAACTTCCGTTTCGTGAGCAACGTCGACGGCGCCGACCTCGTCGAGTCGACTCACGACCTCGACCCCACCGAGACGCTGTTCATCGTGTCGTCGAAATCGTTCACGACGCAAGAGACTCTGACCAACGCGCGCAGCGCCCGCGCCTGGGTGCTAGACGCCATGGGAGGCGACGACACGGCGGTGGCCAAGCACTTCGTCGCGATCTCCACCAATTCAGAAGCCGTTGGCGGCTTCGGCATCGACACCGACAACATGTTCGGCTTCTGGGATTGGGTCGGCGGCCGCTACTCCGTGGACTCGGCGATCGGACTGTCGCTCATGATCGCCATCGGCCCCAAGCGTTTCAGGGACTTCCTCGACGGTTTTCACGCTATGGACGAGCACTTTCGCTCGGCCCCCCTCGAGTCGAACCTGCCGGTTCTCCTCGGTCTCATCGGGCTCTGGTACAACAACTTCTTCGGCGCCGCCACCATCGCCGTGCTCCCCTACGACCACTACCTGCACCGTTTCCCCGCCTACCTCCAGCAACTGGACATGGAGAGCAACGGCAAAGGCGTCGACCTCGCGGGCCGGCCCATCGACGTCCAGACAGGTCCGATCGTGTGGGGCGAGCCGGGAACCAACGGTCAGCACGCCTTCTACCAACTGCTGCACCAGGGCACGAAGCTCGTCCCGGCGGACTTCATCGGCTTCTGCCGCAGCCTCACTCCGCTGGGTGACCATCACGACCTCTTGATGGCCAATCTCTTCGCTCAAACCCAGGCGCTGGCCTTCGGCCGTACCGAAGAGGAGGTGCGCGCCGAACGGAGCGCCGAGACGCAACTCCCCCACCGCGTCTTCGAGGGCAACCGTCCTTCCAACACGCTCCTTTTGGACGAGCTCACACCGCACGCGCTCGGGTCGCTGATCGCGCTGTACGAGCACAAGGTCTTCACCCAGGGCGCGCTGTGGGGCATCAACTCCTTCGACCAATGGGGCGTCGAGCTGGGCAAGTCTCTCGCGCAACGAATAGCCCCCGAACTATCCGCCGACAACGAGCCCGACTTGAACCACGACTCCTCGACCAACGCCATGATCCGCCACTACCGCTCCCGCCACCTCTAGGCACGTCCGACTCGATAAGCCCCGACCAAGTCGACAAAGGGTTTCTGTCACAGGCCTCCTATAGCGTCAAGAGATGCAGAGAAAGGATGCCCCTGCAGGAGCCGCCTTCGCTTACCAAGTGGCTAAGGAGGCGCTCGAGGACCAGCTAAGACGAATCGATGGTCAAGATGCGAAAGCCGGGATTCTCCTCGCAGCCGGTGGCGTCCTCGCAGGATTACTCTTGGGTGGAGCTTCTCAACTACATGCGGCCCCAGACGTCATCGTGATTCTAGGAGGATTGCTCCTGCTGTCAGCCTTGATCCTGGCACTGCTCGCCTCATTGAACCGGCGATACGATACGGCTCCTCGCCCGACCTCGGTGAGCCGAATGGCGCAACGTGACGAAGAGTGGCTGAAATGGCGCTTTCTTGCAAATGTCCATCAGGCACTGGCATCGAACAGCGCAAAACTCGAGCGAAAGACCCAACTTCTGACCGCCGCTCAGGTCTGTCTGCTCGCAGCGATCAGTATCATAGGTGGGTCTTTTGTTGTCGGGCGTTTCTGAAAGTGTTTAGGTGAAAGCATGACAGCCCAACCAGAACGGCAATCGGCGACTCCGGAATCAGAACTCTTGCTTCCTCCACCTGTTTCAGGCGGAGAGGAACACATTCAGAGCCTCGGACGCTTCATAGATCGCATGATGTTCGACCGCAAGGACAGGCTTGCCGCCACTCGGGAAATCGCCAGCATGGTCATGGCCGACCGAGATCCCGTGCAGGATCCGCCGCCGCTAGAGCCGCCGGCGCCCGTTTCCGACGGAAACGAGATCGGGACGAGGGGTGGGAGTCCCGGGGAAGCGAAGTAAACGGCACTTGGAATCTGAGGTCTCGTGTCCTGCACCTTTGAGGATCCAAGATTGCGAGCCGCGTGACTGGGTCAGGCGGGGACCAACGCGAGGGCTCGTGCCGGGCTGCCCGAGCCGTCGACGATCTTCAGCGGCGCCGCGATCAGTAGCGCTCCGGTGGCGGGCAGTTCCGCCAGGTTCGCTAACTGCGTCAGTCCGAACTTGCCCGCTCCGTGCATGTAGTGGTGACAGGGGAACGCCGGTTCGAAGCTGTGCCCGATGCCAGCGTCGGTGCCGACGGTCTCGACGCCGAGACCGACGAAGGGCGACTCCTGGGCAAGCCAGCGGGCGCACTCTGCGTCGGGACCGGGAGTGTGGGGGCCGGTCTCGTCGGCGTTGAGAAAGGCGGCCTGATCCGAGGCGCGCGCGTCCCATCCCGTACGCAGCAACAGCCAGCTGCCCTCGGGAAAGGCCCCGTGCTCGTTCTCGAAGTCCTTCAGGTGATCGACGGTGACGAGGAAGTCGGGATCCTCGGCCGCTTCGGCGCTGAAGTCGACGACCACCGCGGGTCCGACTAGCTTCGCCGCATCGAGCGTGGACAGATCGTCGAGGTCCCTGCCCGTGACCCAGTGCACCGGCGCATCGAAGTGGGTGCCGACGTGCTCGCCGACCTCGATGCGGTTCCAGTACCAGCCCGGCCCCCGTTCGTCGTAACGGCTCAACTCCTCCATCTTGAACCCCGGAGTGTTCACGAACGGCTCGGGCAGTTGAATGATCGGCGTGGCCTCGGACAGCGACTGCGTCAGGTCGACGACGCGCACCGCGCCCGACCTGAGCGACTCGAACAGCCCGCTTAACTCTGCTGTCATGGAGCATCCTCCTCGTCTGGTGGTTCCAGTGTCGGCTCGTCGGTCATGGGTTCTGCGTCGCGCGCGCGATGGTCAAGCGTTGCCCCGTCGCTCGGGTCAACCCGCAGAGCGCGTGCGAACTCGAAACGGTTCTCGAGCAACTCGAGGTCCATGTGGAACGCGGCGGGTCCCACTGCCTCGACCTTGGCCACCAGACAGTGGAGTTCGTCGGATGCGATCGCCGCGCGGGTCGCGGCCACGAAACCGTCGACATCATCGAACATCGTGGCGGTGCCGATTCCGGCCCCACGCGCCACTGCGGCCAGGTCCGATCCGGTGGCGGTCGCCGTCGGGAACCCTCCCACGCTCAACAGCGACTCGTTGTCGAAGATGAGATGAGTGAGATTGCCCGGCGCGTAACGGGCGAGCGTTGTGAGCCCTCCCAAGTTCATCAACACCGAGCCGTCGCCGTCGATGACCACGACGCGGCGTTCCGGCTGAGACAGCGCTACACCGAGCCCGATCGATGACGCCAAACCCATGGCGTGTTCGAGGTAGAAGAAGTTCGCCCTGTGGCCGAGCGAATACAGCTCGGCGGCGACTGCGCCCATGATGGTGACGACGGCGCAGTCCTTGAGGTCGTCGTAGATGGCGTCGAGGCACTCGATGCGCTTCATGCCTGCCTCTTCACGAGTCCGTCTCCCACATGAGGTCGCGCGTCAACAGCAGCGCGACCGGCGATAGCGACGACTGCGCCAGTGTCATTGCCTGTGCGATCTCGTGCTCGACGCGCGCAGCATCGCTGAGCTCCGAGTACACGATGCGCAGCGCGTCCAGGAGGTGGCGGGTGTAACGCCCGCCCTCGGTCTGCCACGGGTCAGGCTCGCCGAGATGACCCCGGTCGCTGATGAGCATCAGCAACGGAATCTTGTAAAGCAGCGCGCACGACACGAGACCATTGATCGATTGGAGAAAACCGTGGTTCTGCATCAGCAGCGCCGAACGCAGGCCCGCAAAATGAGCGCCGGTCGAAACCCCGATTCCCTCCTCTTCCTTCGCGAGGCGCACGAGGGTCATGTCGGGATCGTCCTCGGCCATGCGGATGAGGTGGACGAGCCACGTCTCGGGAAGGGCGGACACGAGGCGCACGTCGGCCGCCTTCAGAGCACCGTAGATCGCCTTCGAGCTGACGGTCGAGACCGGCATCGAGTCCTCCCTTCGGTTCGTGCCACATTTATCCGTGCACAGGTCTTGACAAGAAACTATGCGCGCGGCGTACGGTCAATACTTCGACCCGAAGAAAGGGAGGAACCATGCCTCGGACGGACCTCGTCAAAGTCATTTTGCCCGAGTCGGAGCTTCCCACCGCCTGGTACAACATCCTGCCGGACCTTCCCGGCGAGCCCATGCCCCCTCTGCATCCGGGGACGCTCGAACCGGCCGGGCCGGCGGATCTGGCGCCGCTGTTTCCCGAAGCACTCATCATGCAGGAGATGTCCCCCGAGCGCTGGATCGACATCCCCGGCGAGGTTCTCGACGTCTACAAGACCTGGCGACCCTCACCGTTGTTCCGCGCGCACCGGCTCGAGAAGGCGCTCGGCCTCACGCCCGGCAAGCAGCGCATCTACTACAAGTGGGAGGGCGTCTCGCCCGGCGGCTCGCACAAACCGAACACGGCGGTTCCTCAGGCCTTCTACAACAAGCAGGCCGGCATCCGGAAGCTGACGACCGAGACCGGCGCAGGGCAATGGGGCTCGGCGCTCGCCTACGCCTGTGCGTTGTTCGACCTCGAATGCGTCGTCTACATGGTCAAGGTCTCCTACGAACAAAAGCCCTACCGGCGCATCCTCATGGAGACGTGGGGCGCGACCGTGCACGCATCCCCGACGGACACAACCGAGTCCGGGCGCAAGATTCTCGCCGACCATCCCGACTCGACCGGATCGCTCGGCATCGCCATCTCCGAGGCCGTCGAGGTCGCGGCTCAAAACGACGACACCCATTATTCGCTGGGCAGCGTGCTGAACCACGTCTGCACACACCAGACGATCGTCGGTCTCGAGGCCCAGAAGCAAATGGCGGCCTTCGAGGACGTTCCCGACGTCGTGGTCGGCTGCGTCGGCGGCGGGTCGAACTTCGCGGGTCTGTCCTACCCCTTCGCGGCGGACGTACTGGGGGGAGCTGCGGGCACGCGCTTCGTGGCCGTCGAGCCGGACGCCTGTCCCACTCTGACGCGCGGCACCTATGCCTATGACTTCGGCGACACCGCCGGCATGACTCCGCTGATGCCGATGTACACGCTCGGTCACGACTTCGTACCGGCCCCCGTCCACGCGGGTGGGCTGCGCTATCACGGCGATGCTCCGAGCCTCTGCGGTCTCGTCAAGGCGGGTCTCTACGAGGCCAAGGCATACCCGCAGGTCCCGGTGTTCGAGGCCGCGGTGATGTTCGCCCGTTCGGAGGGGTGGCTGCCCGGCCCCGAGCCCGCCCACGCGCTCAAGGGAGCGATCGACGAGGCGCTGGCCGCGCAGCAGGCCGACGAGGAGCGGGTGGTGCTCTTCAACCTCTGCGGCCACGGTCACTTCGACATGAGCGCGTACGAGGCGTTTCTCGCCGGCAAGCTCGAGGACCTGACGCTCAGCGACGACGACCTCGAGGCCTCTCTGGCGACGCTGCCCCCGCAACCGGCCCCCGCCTGAGAAAGGCGGGCGGCGGCCCGGGCTCGAATATCATGCGGGCTCTATGCCCGAGCTCAAGCCATTTCGCGGACTGCGCTACGCCGACTCCGAGCGCCTGAAGGACCTCGTCTGTCCTCCCTACGACGTCATCTCGGGAGCGGACCAGAATCACCTCCACGAACGCCATCCCGCCAACGCCGTCCACCTCGAGCGGGCGCGCTCCCACACCGGAAGGGACGAGCGCAACAACGAGGTCGCCGCCGTCTGGACCCGCTGGGTCGCAGACGGGGTTGTGGTGCGGGACGACGTGGAGTCGTTCTACATCTACCGACAAGACTTCATCTCGGCCGAGGGCCGGCGCTGTCGGGTGGCGGGCGTCATCGGGGCGCTCGCACTAGGTCCCTACGGCGCCGAATCCGGCGTGCTCCCGCACGAGCGCACCATGCCGGGCCCGATCGAGGAGCGCCTCTCTTTGACGAAGGCGCTGCCGGTCAACCTCTCGCCGATCTACTCGATCTATCGTGGCGAGGGCCGGCTCACTCCATATCTCGACTCACTGCATAACCGCCCCACCGCGGCGCGCTTCGCCGACGAGCACGGAATCCTGCACCGGCTCTGGATCATCTCGGCCCCCGCAGAGTGCGCCATGATCACCGAGGCGCTGCGGCCCGGCCCCCTCGTCATCGCCGACGGGCACCACCGCTACGAGACCGCACTCGCCTACGGCGATGGGGTCGGCGGAGGAGGAGAGCACCGCTCGGTCATGTCCTTCTGCGTGGACGCCGACGACGAGGATCTGGTCGTGCTGCCCTACCACCGGGTGCTCAAGACCAACGTCTCTGGTGCGGAGCTCGAGGGGCGAATGGCCGCGCGCTTCCCCGTCCGGCCGATCGACAACGGCTCGGACGGCCCCGCCGCGCTCAAAGACTCGGGCGCCGACCATCCCTTCCTGCTTCGCATCCCCGGCAGCGAGGCACTGGTCGAGGTCGGCGACGAGGTTGTCGTCAAACAGGTGGGTCACCGGGCGCAGGCGTGGCGCGACCTCGACGTCGTGGCGCTGCACGAGGCGATCCTGCCGCTGGTGCTGCCCGAGGGAGTGGACGATCTCCGCTTCTCGAAGGACGCCGAGGAGATCCTGAGGCTGGTCGAAAGCGAGGGTTGGACCGCCGGGATCCTGCTCAGGGCGCTACATCCGGCCGACGTGGTAGAGGTCGCTCGCTCCGGAGAACGTATGCCTCAAAAGGCGAGCTACTTCTGGCCCAAGGCTCCGACGGGGATGGTCTTCAGGACTCTGGGGTAACGCCCTGGCCCACGTCGGCGAGCCGCGCCGGGTTGGGTTCCTCCGACTAATCACGTCGACCAACCCGACGACCACAAATGCCGCGGTTTCAGTGGGTAACTCGACGGATTTGCGCCCACTTCGTGTCTCGACGGGTGAAGGCCCGGTCACGGGGAGGTCGGCGGGTTGAGCTTCAACTCCTGCCAGGCCAGCTCGTCGCCGAGGTCCAGCTCTAGCTTCGGGCTGCCGGCAAGGTCGTCGGCCGCGTCCACCGCCTCGGCCAGGCTCTCGGGGGCGAGGACGCGCCGCTTGCCCCGGAGTCCCCGCCTGCTGGGGACAACCAGGCTGACGTAGTCGAGGCCGGAGTCCCCCACGATCCGCAGGACCTCGGGGTTCGGCTTGTCGGTCACCACAACGATGCGGATGTCGCGCGATGCGAAGCCTCCGCCGACGACGACGGCAGCGATGAGCTCGGCCGGGTCCTGGTCGTGTCGCTCCCCGAGCACGATCGTCCGGACGTTCTGAGCCGCCCTCTCGATGAGGTCCTCGTCCCAGCGGGGGCCGGATGCGACGTGCGCGCCCAGAGCGCGCCAGCGGTCCGCCGCCGCGTCGTCGTCCTCCAGGACCCGCACCTCGTCGCCCTGAGCGGTGAGCCTCGCGATCAGCGCCGGCATCAGGACCTCGTCCAACCCGATCAACAGAAGGCTCATGCCCTCACCTTCAGGATATTGGGCACGACTTCGAACTTGACGCTGTGGGCCGGCGGGAGCGGTTCGCCGTCGACGTGGCGGTGGAAGGGCTCCTCCGACACGAGCTCGAAACGATCTTGGTCGCTGGCGTAAAAGGCATCAGGGTGGTGCACTAGATCGCCCGAAACGGCGACGCGCCAGGCATAGAGCGGCAGCGATTCCACTCGCATCGAGCGCAGAGCAAAGACATCGATCCCTCCGAAGAGCCCGACCTCCGGCGTGAGGTTGACGGGGCGGCTCGCGATGTAGGCGTACGGTCCCGCGTTGCAGACGACGGCCATGGCCACGGCGACCTCGCCGAAGTTGCCCCGCAGCGTCATGGTCGGCTTGCGATGTCTGTAGGTGCCGGCGAGAACCCGAAAGGCGCTCCAGTAAAAGAAGACCTCGCCGAAACGTCTCTTGGAGGGAACGTAACGTTCGACGCGCTGGGCGGCCTCGGCGTCGAAGCCGCACCCTGCGGAGAAGGTAAAGTAGCGACCGTCCATTTTTCCCAGCGGAACCTCCACGACATCGGCATCGAGCGCGCCCTCGAGATGATCCAGCGCCGTGAGGGGATCCAGCGGAATGCCCAGAGCTCGTGCGAAGACGTTCATGGTTCCTCCGGGAATGATCCCGAGGGCCGACGCGCTTCCCGCCAAGCCGTTGGCGACCTCGTTGACATGGCCGTCACCGCCGAACGCAATCACGAGGCGAGCGCCCGCATCGGCCGCCTCTGAAGCAATCGTGATCCCGCTATTGCGCGCAGTCGTCGAATAGCCCTCGATACGGAAACGGGCCCGGAGCGCGTCGATGACGTCGGCCCTCCTGCTCTCTCCGAGGCGTCCTGCATTTGGGTTTACGATCAGCACTGCTACGGGCTTTGTGTGACCCATCCGGTCGCACACGCTACTCCCTCGACGGGCGCCGGTGGCACTCCTCGCCAGAAAGGAACCCAGGAAAGGAATCAATGGGACAGCCCGAGATCATCGACACCGAAATGCACGGCCATCCCGGAATCACGGGCGTCTTTCTGCTTCGAGGCCAACAGACGGCGCTCATCGAAACCGGACCGAAGTCAACGGTCGACAACGTCTTCGCCGGCCTCGAAGCTGCCGACGTCGAGCACCTCGACTGGATCATCGTTACTCACATTCACCTCGACCACGCAGGCGCGGCCGGTACGCTTGCCGCTCGCTTTCCTGAGGCGCGCGTGGCCGTGCACGAGGTCGGTGCGCCTCACCTCGTCGACCCTTCCAAGCTGTGGTCGAGCGCCTCAAGGATCTACGGTGATGCCATGGAGTCCATGTGGGGCGGCATCGATCCGCTGCCCGAGGAGCGCGTCGTCACCTTGAGCGACGGGGACAAGATCGAGCTCGGAGACCACACGCTTCAGGCGTTCGATACTCCGGGCCACGCCGGGCACCACCACACCTATCTCGACGTCTCGAGTGGGATCGCGTTCGTCGGCGACGCGCTCGGCGTGCGATTGCAGGACGTCGGTGTCATGCGACCTGCCACGCCACCACCGGAGTTCCACCTCGGCCAGGCCCTCTCCTCGATTGAGCGCATCCGGGAGCTGGATCCCGCCGAGGTCTACCTCACGCACTATGCCTCCCCCGCGCAAAGCGCGGCTCCGGTCACCGTCGACGAGGTCTGCGAGGAGGCCGCCGGAGCACTGCGCACATGGGCCGAGTGGGTGCGGGCGGAGCGCGAGCAAACGCAGGATCTCGACGAGGTCACGAGGCGCGTCACCGAGCACTCTCGTTCGGCCATGGGCCGGGCCGTGACCGAGGACGCGATCGAGCGCATGGAACAGACGACCTCTTACCGAATGAACACCTCCGGTTACATGCGCTACTTCGACAAACACGCCGATTCTCGCTAAGCCTTGATCTCCTGCGTATCAACGCGTATAGTGCTCGATGCCGCGCAACGCACCGGGCGTCGCGCTCGCAATCACTAAGGAGGTGGGTCCATGCCGAATAACACCACCGCATCCCGCCCTGCCTCCGTCATCTCCTAGCGTCTTTCGACGCAGCCGCGCTGGCGGAATCCGGGTTCTCGAAATCATCTTCGGCGCGCCGCGCGCGCCCATCCAAGGAGAAAAGGTTGTCCACACTTGTACATCTGCACGACATCGGTTGGGACGAGGACCGTGAGCGAGAGCTCGCGTCTCTCCCCCGCCATCTGATCCCCGGTCGCGTCGTCGCCGAGCACCGAGGGGCCAGCACCATACTGACGTCGAAGGGCGAGCTGTGGGCGGAGCCCACCGGCCGCTTGAGACACGAGGCCAGATCGCGAGCGGACCTACCCTCCATAGGTGATTGGGTCGCCCTCGATGAACGCGACCACGCGCAGGCGTCGATCCACTCTGTGTTGCCCCGTCGCGCTCACTTCTCTCGAAACATCGCCGGTAAAGCCACCGATGAACAGGTGCTCGCCGCCAACGTCGACGTGAGCTTTCTCGTAGCGTCACTCGAATTGGATGTCAACCTCAGACGTCTCGAGCGCTACCTGACCCTCGCGTGGTCGGGTGGCACCGATCCGGTGATCGTGCTGGCCAAGAGCGACCTGACCGGCGACCCCGAGGACCTCGTCTACGAGTTGCAGCGGGTCGAATCCATTGCGCTGGGTGTGCCCCTGGTGCTCACCAGCAGCATCACGGGGGCCGGGGTAGATGATCTGCGCGATCACCTCGTGGGAAACAGGACCGGCGTCTTTCTGGGGTCCTCCGGCGTCGGCAAGTCGAGTCTCATCAACACGCTCTTAGGCCGGAACTCTCAGGAGGTCAAGTCGGTGCGCGCCGACGGCAAGGGCCGTCACACGACGACGCTCAGGGAGCTAATACCTCTGCCCGGCGGCGGAGCGATGATCGATACGCCGGGTCTGCGGGGTCTGAAGCTGTGGGGTGACGGAGAGGGCATCGAAGACGCCTTTGCCGATGTAGAGGAAGCCGCCGTCGGCTGCCGCTTCAGAGATTGCAGGCACGAACAAGAGCCCGGGTGCGCCGTAGCCGCCGCCATCGAAGCGGGCGAGTTGAGCCGGGCGCGCCTCGATGACTTCGTCAAGCTGCGCCGGGAACTCGAGTGGCGACGCGCCCAGCAGGATCGAAAGCTCGCCGCCAAGAACAAGAAGCGACGGCGCGCGGTGGAGAAACGCAACCGGACGATCTCGTGGTGAGCGCCGGCGCCTTCCCACTCGCACGCTCAGCGCCCCTTGAGTTTCCGGGGTGTGCTCACCGCCCCTTGAGTTTGCGGGCACGCTCGGGCGCGTCCGTAGACTCGGCATCGGTGGCCGCGACTGACTCGAAGTAAGCGAGTGATTGCGTGAACCGGCCCCGTCGCTCGAGCAGGTCCGCGAGCACGTACCAAGCCCTCAAGTGGTGGTTCCCCGCGTTCACGGGTTCGAGATCCAGCGTCTCGATTCGCGTGATTGCGTCGTCCACGCGTCCCATGTCGGCGAGCGCGCCGGCCGCGACGATCGCGCCCTCGTACCGGACGGGTTCGGGTACGGAAGCATCCACCTCGTCGCACAGTTCCACCGCCCGCTCGGGCTTGCCCATCGCCCGATAGCAGTCCGCCAGCACGGGATTCTGCTCCGTCGAACCGGCGATTCTGCGGAACGCCGATAACTCGCGCGCCGCGTCTTTGAACTGACCGTTGCGGTAATAGGCAAGCCCAAGGAGCTCACGCACCGAAGACGACCTCAACGCGATGTGCTTAGCCTGCTCTCCGAGTCGTATGGCCTCGGCCAGGTTCTCCTGCTCGAAGGCCGTGGCCGCCTCGGCGAAGACTTGGACCAAGATCCCGCCCTTGCCCGGGCGAGCCGTTCCCTTGAGCTCGCCGACGACATCGTCGGGAAGGTGAACGAGCGTCTTCGTTGGACGCTTGTCCGGCGTGCGCTCCCTGCTCTGCCGACCACTGTGTCCAGGCTTCCTGTGCGACTGGTGCGTCGGCCGGTGCGGTCTGCGGGGACGGCCTCTGCTCGGATTGGATTCGGGTGGCATCAGCTCACTCTAAGGGAGCCGGGCACGCCTCAGGTTAGACACCGAGTTGCCTCGCAGAGGTTAATCGAGGCACCGATCGGGTAAACACTCAGCGCGCTCAGCCGGAAGGCGTGCGGCGCCTATTCTCAACCAGGAGGTTTCCATGAGGACATTCAAGCGCGTTTTTGCACTCGATCTTCCCGAGAACGAGGCCGTCGCGATGACGACCAAGTCGATGAGCGACAAGGGCTTCAAGGTCGTCGGTCACGAGGCCGAGGTCGCCGAAGATTTCCTCGGCCAGAAGACTCGCATCGTGTCGGTGCAGGTCGAAGCGTAAGCAGCGCTGCTAACGCGGCACTGAAAAAGGGGCCCCGGCGAACCAGCCGGGGCCTTTTTGCATGGTCTAGAGAACCGCCTCGAGGAAGCGTTTCGTTCGTTCATCCGACGGCGAGTTGATGACCCTCGACGGGGGCCCGTCCTCGATGAGTTCACCCTCGTGCATGAAGACCATGCGATTGGCGACCTCGCGCGCGAAGCCCATCTCGTGTGTCACTACAACCATGGTCATGCCGTCTTTGGCGAGGTCTCGCATCGCGGAGAGAACCTCACCGATCAGTTCAGGATCGAGCGCCGAGGTCGGCTCGTCGAAGAGCATGATGTCGGGCTGCATCGCAAGCGCACGCGCGATTGCGACGCGCTGCTTCTGTCCTCCGGAGAGCCGGATCGGGTATTCGTCGGCCTTTTCCTCCAACCCTACGCGGGCGAGCAACTCCTTCGCCCTATCCGAGGCCACTTTCCTAGACTCCCCTTTGACCGTGCA